>JAJZAL010000001.1 GCA_021799405.1 Acidobacteriota bacterium | reverse complement strand
CCAAACACCGACCTCTATGCCAACCGTGCATGAAAACTCTACGGCATCCTCTCACCCCGTTTCATCCACGGCGGGTCGGAAATACCGGTGCGCGACTATTCTGGAATTAGAGACAAATACAGCGACGCAGTCACCGGAGCATTTTCCCTGAAGGTGTAGGGGAGAAGAAGGAAGTGGGCGTGGACGTTCCATCCAAGAACGGCCACACCGGATCAATCCAGGACACCTCATTGCAGCAATGGGACTTCACACCTGGACCGCCTTTCCCGTTTCTTCCTCGAGACCGATATACCATGCAGCCAAACCCATTGATTCTAAAACACTTACGAGACTAGTCCTTACGTAAGCCTTTTTGAATCAGTAACTTCCGAAACATGAATGGACATATGCAAATTGGGCAACCTCTCCAATTCGGAACTGGCTGCTTCTCCCTTGGCCGCGCACTGGCCGCTTCACCACCAATAAACTATTTGGAATCAATGAGTTCCACGCAAAAACACCGGGAGCTTACAACTCAGGAACGGGTACTCGACGCCGTAAAATCAACAACTTCCCCGCAAAAACCATTGAGATCGGCAAAGACTCTATTTTTCGCTCACGCGAGTTCACACTCTGGTGAGATGGACGGCGAAGCCGCGCTCGTTGGTCCGGCCGAGGCTCTCGTACCCGCTCATTCGATCCGTATATCCATACGAATCAAATCGTATTGACCACATAAAATCGCAGCGTTGCCTGCGACTGTAAACAATATGAAACAAAAGACTTATACGTCTAATGTCAGCGCAAGATCAACATTCTATGGCACTTGTTGGAGATACAGCGAAACACTCTGAAATCGTAGGGTGAAGAGCCCACCCGGGAAGCACAAAAGCCCGCTCACCGCGGGCTTTCATGCTTCCACAAACTCGAATGCAGGCAGAAATCTATTTCTCGACTTCCACCCCGCGCCAGAAGGCGATATGGCCCTTGATATTCCGGGCCGCCGGTTTCGGGTCTGGGTAGTACCAGGCCGCGTCCGGGTTCTCCTGCCCGTCGATCAGGATCGTGTAGTACTTCGCCTGTCCCTTCCATGGGCAAGTCGACGTCGTCGAGCTGGGACGCAGATACTCGCGCTTGACCGAGCTCTCTGGGAAGTAAACATTCCCCTCCGCCGTCACAAACGTGTCGCTTTCGGCCACAACTTTGCCATTCCACACCGCTTTGGCCATCGTCCTACCGTCCTTCCCTGCCGCCCGGCCACCGTCCGGACCGCAACCCTTTCACCTTACCAGAACAGAAACAGCATCGCCCTCAGGCCCGCGCTTCGGCGGCTTTGGTCCGCCGTGCCTCCAACGCCCGAGCCATGGACTCAACCCGCTCCTGCGCCGCCGGATACCGCTCGATCAGCCGCTCCGTGTGCATCAAAAAATTCGGGTTGACCTTCCGTGCCTCAGCCAGAAATGGCCGAAATTTCGCGTAAAGGAACAAAGGCTCCCCATTGCAATCTAGGAACAGGTCCCCGTTCAGCGCCCCATGCAGCACAAACGCCACCGCCATTTCCCAGTAGCTCGTCACCTGCCGGAACCACGCGTTCTGCTCCGTCCCCCAGGCCTGCACCGGGGCCATAAACTCCTCAAAAGACTGGGGATTAAACTCAGCCGCAATCCAATGCCGCGCCTTGCGCATCGTCTCTTCGCGCCGCAGATCATACAACTTCAGAACAAGTTCCGCATCATGAGCGGTCGCCAGCGTCGATTCCATTCATCCACTCTCCCAGAAAGCCTCTTCGCACTATAAATGAAACGCCGGCAGCGGCTTAAGCAATTCCTCAATCCCTGTATCCAGGAGACGCTACCCTCCAGTCGACGCGACCATCAGGGAGCGGCGATCCCGCACTGGGGGCGTGAGGGCACGTTAACTCGGAAATTCCCGTAAGCCTGCCGGCGCAGAAAAACGTGAGCCTTCGGCGCTTACACCTTGGCCAGCTCTTCCACCACCGGCCCGTGCGTCGCCGCCGTCGGCCGCGCCGCTGGCTCCGCTGGAGCATCCCCAATGCGCTTCGTAAAACTGCAGGCCGCGCCACCTTCGGCTTCGCCCTTCTTCTTGCGCTTGCCCGCAGCTTCCTCCTCGGCGCCCGACTTCTTGTTGTTCGGGCACACCAGGTACACACCCGACTTCAGCGTCTTCTCCATCAGGTACGGGCTGCCACACTCAGGGCATTTCTTGTCCACTGGCTTGAAGTTGGCGGTAAAGTCGCACTTCGGATACTCCGAGCACCCGTAGAACACGTTGCCGCGCCGCGCCTTCTTCTCCACAATCTCGCCCTTGTGGCACACCGGGCACTTCATACCGATCGTGTTCTGCTTGATGTACTTGCACTTCGGGTAGCCCGAGCAGGAAACAAACTCCCCGTACTGCCCGCTGCGCAGCACCAGCGGCTCGCCGCACTTCGGACACTTCTCGTCCAGCGGCTGGGGCGGCTTCTGCTGCTGCTTCTGGTTCAGCCGCCGAACCGTCTTGCACGGCGGATCCTCGTTGTACCCTGGGCACGCCATGAACGGCCCCCACGGACCATTCCGCCGCACCATCACCCGGCCGCAGTTCTCGCAGTACTCTTCCTGCTCTTCCACCTCGCCACCCGGCCCGGCAAGGTTCGGCTTGCCTTCAAAGTTCTCCTTCGTGAACGTGCATCCGCCCTTCTTCTTCTTGTCGTAGGCGCTGCACGCGTAGAACGATCCGAACTTGCCCCACTTCAGCACCAAAGGTGAGCCGCAGATGTCGCACTTCTGGTCCGTCGGCTTCTCCATGCGCTTGATGTCTTCCATGTTCTCGGCCGCGTCTTCCAGTTCCTCGGAAAAGTGCCCGTAGAAGCCGTTCAGCAGGTCCGTCCAGCGTTCCTTGCCCTCTTCGATATCATCCAGTTCTTCTTCCAGCCGGGCCGTGTACTTCGTGTCGAAGATATACGGGAAGTTCTTCACCAGCAGGCCCGTCACCACCGTTCCAATCTCGGTGGGAACAAACTTCCCGGTGCGTCCACCCATCTTCACCACGTACTCGCGGTCCTGGATCGTATTGATGATCGTCGCGTAGGTCGATGGCCGCCCGATCCCGCGCTCTTCCAGCTCCTTCACCAGCGAGGCCTCGTTGTATCGCGGCGGAGGCTCCGTGAACTTCTGCGCACCGGCCACAGCCGCTGCCCGCACCGGAACGCTCACTTCCGGCTCTACAAACTCAGCCAAAGCTCCTCCCGCGCCGGCACTCTCATTTCGCGCCTCGGCCTTCGCGGCCTTGGCGCGGTGCTGCCTGCGCGCTTCCTCCACCTTCTTCTGGCGCTCCCGTTCAGCCAGCACTTTCAGGTGTTCGGCCGTCGCCAGTTGCAGAGGCATGTTCTCGGTCAGTTCCGGCAGCTTCTGGTCTTCTTCCTCGGCGATGCTTTCGTTGTAGACCTTCAGGTAGCCCTCAAACTTCAGGATTGAACCCGTCACCCGATAGTCGTAACGCCGATCCGCCTGCGCCGCGATCTCCACCGTCGTCTGATCATAGATCGCCGGCATCATTTGCGAAGCCACAAACCGTTGCCAAATCAGCTTGTAAAGTTTGTACTGCTCGTCCAGCACAAACGGCCGAATATCGTCCGGATGAATCTCCGGATCCGACGGACGAATCGCTTCGTGCGCGTCCTGCGCATCCTTCTTGGACTTGAAGCTGTTCGGCGCTACCGGCAGATACTTCTCGCCCAGCTTCTTCTTGATATATCCACGCACCGATTCGATCGCCTCAGGCGCCACCCGCGTCGAGTCCGTACGCATATAGGTGATCAGACCTACCGCGCCGCGGCTGCCCAGCTCCACGCCTTCGTACAGGCGCTGCGCTACGCCCATCGTGCGCTTCACGTTAAAGCCCAGCGCGCCCGCCGCAGCCTGCTGCAGTTTGCTGGTCGTAAACGGAGCCTGCGGCGAACGCCTGCGCTCTTTGCGCTCCACCGTCCGAACCGACCACTTCGCCCGCAGTGAAGCCTCGACAATCTCCTGCGCCGTCCTGCCATCCGGAACCGCCGGCTGACTCACGGTTTCCACCGCCGCCCGCTTCCCGTCGATGCCCACAAACCGGGCAATGAGAGGCGTAAATTCCTTCGCCTTCGCCGGCGACTCCAGCACCGCCTCGATCGTCCAATACTCGACCGGCTTGAAGTCCTTGATCTGCTGTTCTCGCTCCACAATCAGTCGCAGCGCAACCGTCTGCACGCGCCCCGCGGAGAGTCCGCGCCGCACCTTGTCCCACAGCAGCGGAGAAATCTGGTAGCCCACAATGCGGTCCAGCACACGCCGCGTCTGTTGCGCGTCCACCAGGTGCTGGTCTACGTGCCGCGCGTGGTCAAAGGCATTCTTCACCGCCTTCGATGTAATCTCATTGAACGTCACACGGTAGATCGAAGCCGGCTTCACCACATTCTTCAACTCGTCAGCCAGATGCGCGGCAATTGCTTCGCCTTCGCGGTCTGGGTCGGGCGCCAGATACACAGCATCGGCTTTCGACGCCAGCTTCTTCAGACGGTCCACGACCTTCTCTTTGCCCGGAATCACAATCAGTTCCGGCTCAAAAGTGCCCTTTTCAACGTCCACACCGAGCTTGTTCTTCGGCAGATCCTTGATATGCCCGATCGATGCTTCCACCTGGAAGTCTTTTCCGAGATATTTATTGATCGTCTTCGCCTTCGCTGGCGATTCAACGATCACAAGTGATTTCCCCATTTGTTCCCTTTGGTCCGAATCCTCTCCGGCCCGCGCTCCCATCCTGAAAAATGAGCGCATTGTCTTGCAAACTATCACGTCACGTGATGGGACGCACAGCGGAGCGCGATTACGCCATTTTTTATTTTTTCCTCAGCCGGCCCATTTGGCCGACGCCACGGCCTAGTCTTTCAGTGCGGCAGGAAAGCTCTTCACGTAATTCTTACCCGGAAGCTGCCGGATTCGTCCAGCCAACTCCAGTTCAAAAAGCGTCGTGAAAATCTCTGATGAACTCATCTCCCCCTCCAGCTTCTCGAGGATTTCTTCCATCTGCAGCGCCTCATCGTGCCGTAGCAGGCGCAACAGGCTTGCCTCTGCCGGAGGAAGCGGCTTGTCCACAAATAACGATGCAGCAGACTCGCCTTCCGATGCAATCCCTTGCGCCGATTCCAGCTCGAGACGGACATCGGTCGGTAACTCCTCCCACACGTCTTCCCACGTAGCCGTAAGCTTTGCACCCTGTTTAATCAACGTGTTAGGACCCCACGCGTTTTTGTTCGTCACATTCCCCGGTACAGCAAAAACATCCCGGTTCTGCTCAATCGCGCATCGCGCCGTCACGCGCGTTCCGCTGAACTCGCCGCCCTCCACCACCAGCACGCCAACGCTCAACCCACTCAGGATCCGATTCCGCTTCGGGAAATTCTGCGGTGCCGGAAACGTCCCCAGTGGCATCTCCGAAATGATGGCTCCACCCGTCCCGATAATTTGCTCCGCCAGCGCCTTATTCTCCTTTGGATAAATCACGTCCACGCCCGTGCCCCACACCGCCAGTGTCGGCTTTTTTGCGGCCAGCGCGCCCTTGTGCGCCGCCGTGTCCACACCCCGCGCCATGCCGCTCACAATCAGCAAGCCATGCACTGACAAATCACGCGCCAGCATCTCTGCCATTCCTGTCCCATAAGGCGTAGGATGCCGCGTCCCCACCACAGCGATAGAGTGTCGGCTTAGCAGCGATGCATCGCCGCGGAGCCACAGCACCGGCGGTGCATCAAAAATCTCCTGAAGGCGCGCCGGATACGCATCATCCCGATGCGTCAAAAATCCTGCGCCGGTCTGCGTCATCCGTTCCAGTTCCTCGTCAGCAACTTTCCGCGCCATGCCGCTATTCACAAACTGTGCTGCTTGTGCAGGAAGATTCAGCGCTTCCAGCTCCGTCAGCGGCATGTCCAACAGTCTCCGCGCGCTTCCTGCCTTCTCAATCGAGCGCAGGATTCTCCGAGGTCCCAGCCCTGGCGTCAGAGCCAGTCCCAACCACGCGAGCCGTTCCTCGGTCACGGCCGGATAGGCCGCCTTCAATTCCAATTCCTGCACATCGTTCCCCATCTGGCGGTCTTCCACCGTAATTCTCTCTCCCTGCTCTCATTTGCCCGGGTACGGCCAAGATGACAGCCTTCCTCATCGATACACTCAGCGCCATGAACAGACAGGAATGAAGCCAACCACCAAAGCGAGATTCCGATTCCCCCAGGGATGCCGCGAACGAATGCTCTGAGTCAGCTTCTAGTCTGCCCCGACTTCTGCGTCAATGACTCTTGGCACTCTTCCGGTTACCGAAGCTACTTGCTCGTTCGTTGCTACACTGGGGAGTGAAGCTCCGCATTGCCGCCATCTCTTTTCTGAACCCCGCCCCGCTCATGTGGAACTTCGAACATCCACCAGCGCAGCAGGAACTAGCCAACCGCTACGAACTCACCTGGTCTACGCCCTCTGTCTGCGCCGCAAGGCTCGCCTCTGGCGAAGCTGACATTGGTCTGGTTCCCATCGCCGCCTATGCTTCGCAGCCAACCATGCAGATCATTCCCGGCTGCACCATTGCCTCGCTCAAGCACGTTCGCTCCATTATTCTGGTCGTCCGTGAAAATCGCGCCATGCAGGACATCCGCAGGGTTGCGCTCGACACCTCCTCCCGCACGTCAGCTACCTACACGCGCATCCTCTTTCACAGGCTCTGGAACACCTCACCTGCGTTCGAACCGCACAGCCCCGACCTCGATTCCATGCTCGACGCAGCCGATGCCGCATTGCTCATAGGCGACCCTGCACTCCTTGCACTTGAAGACCGCAATGCGCGCTATCAGCGCACGGGCGAAGCCCTGCTCTACATCGACCTCGCTGAGGAATGGAATCGCCTCACTGGCACACCCTGGGTCTCCGCCTTCTGGGCCATCCGCCCTGAAGCTCCTGCCGAAACCGGGATCTGGCCTACGCAGATCATCGCGGATTTTCAGGCCTCGCGCGATGCCGGTCTCGCGCACGTTGACGACCTCGTCACCGAATGGAGCGCGCGCATACCCGTGCCCGCCTCAACGATCCGCACCTATCTCACGGAAAACATCTGGTACCTACTCGACGAAGCCTGCATTACCGGCATCCAACTCTTTTATCGCTACGGCGTGGAGTGTGGTGTCCTGCCCTCCGTGCCGAAACTGCGTTTCCTTGGGTGAAATGACATCTGCTGCCATCGCTTCGTTGCTCTCTGCCACGCTCGTCGTCCAACGCCCGACCGAATCGCTGCCAGCATCCATGTGGCGCTATCTATCCAGCGCTGCAGTCGTTTCTCTAGGCGAGGGCAACACTCCGCTGCAGCTCATCGCGCCCGCTCCCTCGGTCCTGCTGAAGGACGAAGGTCGCAATCCCGGCGGCAGCACACTCGACCGTGTCGCTTCGGTCCTTACTTCCATCGCAAAGGCCGCCGGCCAAAAGCATCTCACCTATGCTGGCGAAAGCGATTCCCTGGCCGCCGCGCTCGCGGTCTACGCTGCACACGCGGGACTGCCATGCGCGGTTTCCCTCAGCAGCGACGCAGATGACCTTGATCATCTGCGCATTTCCGCTGCCGGCGCCACGCTGCTTGAATCCGGCAATTCCATCCACCCCGAAGGTGCACTTTCCTCGGAGGGTATCGCCCTGGCCGCGCGCTTGGCCGCGCACACGGTCGCCTGTGAGATCGCCGAGCAGATGCAGTGGAAGCTCCCGGAAACCCTGCTCATCCCCGGCGCTACACCCGCCGAACTCCTCCACTTCGAACAGTCCTTTGCCTTTCTGCTCGAACACAACTGGACGACCTCCGTGCGTGCCCCGCGCTGCCTCGCGGTACATATCGCACCGCCGCCACATGCTCGGGCCAAAGCTGCGGCGCGAATCGCCGCACGGGCACTGCAGCAGCTTTCCGATCAGGTCATCGTAATCGAAGAGGATCGTGTTCGCGAATCATTACACCACATGGCCCGCGTGGGATGGATGCTTTCACCCGCCGCCGCCGCCGGCATCGCTGCAGCTCAGACTCTGCCCGCTGTCGCCGCGCCCATCGTGCTCATCGAGCCGCGTTCCGCCCTCACCGCCGCGCGCGAAATCGCCCAGTTCCTCGGCATCCGCCGCTATCCCACGCGCATGCCCGTCGGTGGCATCATCTCGCCGCAATAATCGATTCAATATCCGCGCGCAACCAGCGATTCCATTGTCAGCGTCGACTCCTGCCGCGCGCGATGCTGCTCCAGAGCCAGCTTCATCAGTACATCCGCTTCCAGGTTCACCTTCGTGCCTGGTTTCAGGGTATGAAGGTCTGTCGCTGCATAGGTGTGCGGAATGATCGCCACTGCCAGCTCCGCGCCGTCCCACCTCGCTACCGTCAGACTGATGCCGTCAATCGCAATCGAACCTTTCTCCACCACATAGGGTCGCACCCCCTCAGGCACCGCAATCCGCAGCCACCAGTCCGTCTTGTCACGGTCCGCCGCCGCATCGACCGGATCCAATGCCAGCAGCGTCCCCGTCGCATCCACATGCCCCTGCACGACGTGTCCGCCGAGCGGCATTCCAGACGGTGTCGGCAGTTCCAGGTTCACGACTGTCCCCTCTGCCATATCGCCAAGCGTCGTGCGCGCCAGCGTCTCCGCCGCCAGATCAGCATGAAAAATTCCAGGCACAAGATCCAGCGCGGTCAGGCAAACCCCATTCACCGCAATGCTGTCGCCTTCGTGCAGCTTTTCGGCCAGCGCACCGGCTTCCACAGTAATCCGCGCCGCACCCTGCCGTTTCTCAATGCTCCGAATCCTGCCCGTCGCCGCAATCAATCCTGTAAACATGCTCTTACTCTATCGAACGCATCGTCTCCGCACGTCATGACGCGAAAATCTCTGCATCCCATGGATCACGCACATATCCCGTCCAGCGCACATCCGGCCCGAACTGCGCCGTCGACACGCGGCTCACACGCAGCCGTTGCATTCCCAGCTTCTCCATCAGCGGAAGCGCTCCGTTGCCCAACATCACCGGGGCATAATACAGCACCAGCTTGTCCACGCACTCATCCTGCAGCGCAGACGCCGCGACTTGTCCGCCCGCCTCAATCATCACGGAAATCATCTGCATCTCTGCCAGCCGCCGTAGCACCTCCCCGATCGGAACCCGGCCCGGTACGCGGCTGCGCAACGACTCTACGCGCACGCCACGCGCTTCCAGTGCTGCCACCCTCGGCGCCGGAGCGCCCGTGCAAAACACCAGCACATCTTCGTTTGCCGTCTTGACCAGCTTCGAGTCCAACGGCAGCTGCAACTCTGAGTCGAGCACCACGCGCAACAACGGACGCCGCCGCGGCAACCCTGTGCGGTCCGTCAGTCGCGGATCATCTGCCAGCACCGTCCGGATCCCCGTCAACAGCACATCGTGCTCATGTCGCATCCGTTGCACATCGTTGCGAGACTCGGCCCCCGTAATGAAATACGGCTCTTTCCTGCGCGCCACACCTTGTCCCGGCGCAATCCGCCCGTCGAGCGAAACACCTGCCTTCAGCGTCACAAAAGGCTGGCTTGTGCGAATGAATCCCGCAAATGCATCATTCAGCTCACGGCCCTCATCGCCGCCTTCGCCGCACTTCACCGCAATCCCTGCCCCGCGCAACCGCTCCAATCCCTTGCCATTCACTTCCGGGTTTGGATCGCCCGTCGCCACCACCACTCGCGCCACGCCACCCTGAATCAACGCTTCCGTACAGGGCCCCGTACGTCCCGTGTGACAGCAAGGCTCCAGCGTCACATATGCCGTCGCACCTCGCGCACTTTCGCCCGCCTGCTTCAGCGCGGCGACTTCAGCGTGGTCTTTCCGGTCGTAGTCGTGGAAACCCTCCCCAACCACCGCGCCATCCTGCACCAGCACGCAACCCACTGCGGGATTCGGCGAACTTACCGCTTTTGACCGCCGGGCCAGCTCCAGCGCACGCCGCATCCAGCGCGCATCTTGTGCACACTGCAACTCCGCTTGCTGGCTGCCTGCATCGGCCATCAATTTCCTCGCTATGAACGGCTCGCGGCCGGCTCGCCCAGCAGCGCTTCCACAAAAGCTCCGCTGTCAAACGGCAGCAGGTCGTCGACCTTCTCCCCAATCCCCGCAAACCGCACCGGCACGCCCAGTTCGCGCGCTATCGCAATTGCAATGCCGCCCTTCGCTGTGCCATCCAGCTTTGTCAGCACGATACCGGTCACACCCGCCGACTCGGTAAACAGCCGCGCCTGCTGCAATCCGTTCTGCCCCGTCGTCGCGTCCAGCACCAGCAACACTTCGTGCGGCGCATCTGGAATCAGCCTCTGCGTCGTCCGCCGCATCTTGTCAAGCTCCGCCATCAGACCGGTCTTCGTGTGCAATCGTCCGGCAGTGTCCACTATCAGCACATCGATTTTGCGGGCCTTGGCCGCCTCCAGCGCGTCGAACAGTACCGCCGAGGGGTCCCCTCCCTGTCGCGTCTTGATAATCTCCACACCCGTGCGCTCGCCCCACACCTCAAGCTGTTCAATCGCCGCCGCGCGAAATGTATCCGCTGCACACAGCAGCACCGTCTTGCCCTGCCGCCGGTAATAGGCAGCCAGCTTGCCTGTCGTGGTTGTCTTGCCCGTCCCGTTCACGCCCACCATCAAGATCACCTCCGGCGGCGCGGCCACCGTCTTCGGAGGCTTCTCCTGGTCGTCCAGTATTTTCTTCAGGCTCGACTTTAGCAACTCGCGCAACTCTGCTCCGTCGCGGATCTGCTCCCGCCTGGCACGCTCCCGCAACTGCTCCGTCACCTCAGCGGAGACGTGCACGCCCAAATCCGACGCAATCAGGCTCATCTCCAGCTCTTCGAGCGCCGCTTCGTCTACGCCCCGTGTCATCGCCACGACGGAATCAATCCGCTCGCTCAGCGAATCCCGCGTGCGCGTGACCGCCTGCTTCATGCGGTCAAAGAAGCCTTTTTCCTGCGGCTGATCGAGGCTGCCAAACAGTGTCTGAATCATATTTTTGAGTGTAGCAATCGCGCCGTACCTACGCTGCGAAGTCCAGGCCCCTCTACTCGTCGCGCCCCGGACGGCTCATAAGTGCTTGCATTCCTTCCAACGGCGAACACCGGCCCTCCAGCACTGCCTGCACTTGCTCGGCAATTGGCATCTCCACACCCACTCTCGCTGCCAATCCCAGCGCGGCCGACGTCGTCCGGACCCCTTCGGCCACCTTGCCACCCAGCCCATCCAGTATTTCTTCCAGCTTCCGTCCTTTACCCAGCTCGATGCCCACCATGCGATTTCTTGACAGTGCTCCGGTACAGGTCAGCACCAGGTCACCCAGCCCTGCAAGCCCCGCAAGTGTTTCGCGTTTTCCGCCGCACGCCACCGCCAGCCGCGTGATCTCGGCAATTCCGCGCGTAATAATCGCCGCCGTGCTGTTGTGTCCCAGCCCAAGCCCTGTCACAATGCCCGAAGCAATAGCGATCACGTTCTTTAGCGCGCCGCCTAACTCCACGCCGCACACATCGTCGTTTGTATAAAGCCGCAGCGAGCCGCTCGAGAAAATCCGTTGCATTTCCGTGGCAAAGGCCGCATTGTCAGATGCCACCGTCACCGCCGTCGGAAACCCCGCAGCGACTTCCTGTGCAAAACTCGGCCCGCTGATCACCGCAAGCGGCAGACTCAGCCCATGCTGCCCAGTCACCTGTGCAATCACCTGCGACATCCGCAGGTAAGTCCCATCCTCAATGCCTTTGGTCGCGCTCACCAGCTTGTGATCCGGCCGGAGGTGCCTGGAAAATTCCTCATACGAGTGCCGAACATGATGCGACGGCATCACGCTCACTACAACCTCGGCCGGCGAAAGCGCCTCTTCCTGGCTCGCCGTCACTTTCAGCGAAGCCGGAATGGCAAATCCCGGCAAAAAGTCGCGATTCTCCCTGCTCTCGGCAATCGTCTCCGCCACACGCTCCGAATGCGACCACAACGTCACCTCATGCTCGCCAGTGCGCGTCAAATGCAGAGCAATCGCGGTACCCCACGCACCGCTCCCCATCACTGCAATTCGGCTCATGCGGCCTCGGTGCGCGGCTTGCCAAAGCGGTACTCCGTACCCTTCACCAGCCGGACAATATTCTGCCGGTGCTTCCAGATCACCAGCACCGCCAGAAACAGAATCACGCCCCACATCAGCATTCCGCGCGGACCATTCTCCATCGCTCGCGCAATCGGAGGAAACGCTGCCGTCGCCAGGATAGATCCCAGCGAAACATACCTCGTCAGGAGAAAAATAAGCGCGAATATTCCCAGGCACACCAGCGCCGGAGCCGGTGCCAGCGCCACAAATACGCCAAACGCCGTAGCTACGCCCTTCCCGCCTTTAAAGTGTAGCCACACAGGATAGATATGTCCCAAAATGGCGAACAGAGCGCCCATTGCCTGCGCATCGTGCAGCGTCAATGCGCCCGTCCCAGCATGCGCCCCCCATATTCCGCACAGCAATACCGCCGCCACGCCCTTGCATGCATCCAACACAAATGTCAGCGCGCCCAGTCCCTTCGCACCCGACCGGATCACGTTCGTCGCGCCAATATTCCCGCTGCCTTTCTCCCGGATATCCTCCTTGCGGAAGAACCGCACCAGAAGGTAGCCGAAGGGTATCGACCCGAGCAGATACGCTGCAATCGCCAGAATGATGTAAGTCGCCACGGGCATGCTATCTCCACTTGAAACAGCGTCAGTTACATTTACATTAAACGTCGGCGAACCATGTCCAGCGCCTGCTGCGCCGCCAGGCTCCGCACGCGGCTTCTGTCTCCCGTAAACCGCTTCTCCAGCGTCTCGGTTGAGTCATCGCCGCTCACTGCAAAATACACCAGCCCAACCGGCTTCTCTTCTGAACCACCGCCCGGTCCCGCAATTCCGGTCACAGCCAATCCATAATCGGCGTCGCACTGCCTCCGAATTCCTTCGGCCATCGCCGCCGCCACTTCCCCGCTCACGGCTCCATGGCGCGCAATCAACTCCGGATTGACTCCGGCAAACTTCGTCTTCAGCTCGTTGCTATACACCACGGCTCCCCCTAAAAAGGACCGCGAGCTACCCGGAATATCCGTCAACCGCTCCGCAATCAGGCCGCCGGTGCAGCTTTCTGCCACCGCTAGTGTAGCCCCATGCATTCCCAGGTAATACAGCACAATCTGCTCCAGCGTCTCGCCCTGTGAGGAATAGAGTATGTCATCCAACTCTTCTTCAATGCGCCCCGTCAGCTCATCCACACGCAGCTTCGCCTGCGCCAGCAGGGGCTTCCTGCATGAGAGATTCACCTGGATATCCCCCAAATGCGCCAGAATTGTCGTCTCCACATCCGGATACTGCGTATAGATGGGTGCAATTCTCGCATCGCATTGCGACTCGCCAATCATCGCCGCCTTCAGCACGCGCGTCGCAATCGCCCGCTCCGGCAGCGCGTCTTTCAGCAATGGCAGACACTGATCCTCAAACATCGCCTTCAGTTCCGGAGGCGGCCCGGGAAGCATCGCCAGCAGCTTGCGATACTTGCCGTGCACAATGTCCAGCCACTGGCCCGGAGCCGTCCCGCGCGTATTCTCAAGTATCACGGCACCTTCCACCGTGTCGGCCTGTTTCTCGTTATTGCGCGTAATCGTGATGCGCCGCGCCGCTGCCCGCGCGTACATATTCGCGATCAGGTCTGCGTCGCGCACCAGCTTGCGCCCCAGCGCTTCGGCCACCGCTTCGCGCGTCAGATCATCCTCGGTCGGACCCAACCCGCCCGAAATCACAACAATATCTACCCGCCCCAGTGCCTGCCGCACCGAATTCACAAGGTGTGTGCGCTTGTCGCCCACTATCGTCTTGAAAACGACTGCCACGCCCAGTGCATTCAGCTTTTCGGTCAGGTATAGGGAATTCGTATCCTGCCGGAAGGGGGTGAGCATTTCCGACCCCACCGCAATAATCTCCGCATTCATCCGGTCCGTCTCTCCCGGCAAGCGCGCCTAGGGCTGATTTCCTGTAGGTATACCCCGAAGTAGTAGCCTCTCGCGCGGCTCATCTGCCGAGAAAACCCGCACTTTCCGCAGTCTTTCGGAGGTATGGCTACAGAAAATCAGCCTCATATCACGCGCCAGCCCTCAATGCCCAAATCCACATCATAAACCGCGGTGCTCGTTGCCAGCAGGGCCGTGCCGTGCGGCGTAAATGAGAATCCCACCAGGTCCCGTCCAGCTAACACCAGGGTCGGCTCACCGTCCTGCGGCAACCTCACCACTCCCTGCCGACCATGCAGCGAAGCCGCTACGTACACATCGCCGGCAATATCCACCGCCAGCCCCTGCGGCCGGCCCAGACCGCGATAATAGGGCCGCGTGCTTCCATCCGAATCAATCACATATACGCAGTCATGGCCCGACGTTGTTGGCACGCTCACATACAGCTTGCCTTCCTGCCCGAATGCCAGATGATACGCCGCGACGCTCGGCTCCAGCGTCGCATATACAAATATCTGACGGTCCGGCGCAATTTTGAAGATCGTTCCGCTCCGGTCGCCCACATACAGGTTCTGCTCGGCATCAAAAGCCATGCCAGTGGCAACACCCATCCCTTCGGCATACTTGGCCATCGCGCCGTTGGGAGAAACGCGATACACCGTGCCGTCATGCCGCGAAGAAATATACAAAAATCCCGTCGGATCCAGCGCCATGCCTGTCGCGTTCATGATCCCCTGGACAAAAGGCTGCGTCTCTCCGCTCGGCTCGGTGCGAAATACCGACACCGGCGTCTCCTGCCCGCGCGACCCGGAAAGCGTCGCATACACACGGCCCTCTTCGTCCATCACCGGACTCGCCACCATGTGCACATCATCGGCCACCAGCGTAGCGACCTTCATGTTCACGCTGTTGCTTTGCGCTCCATTGCGCAGCACGCGCAGCGCGCCGCTCTCAGCCTCCTCCGGCACACGAATCGCCATTCGCTCTTCGCGGGCCAGCAGCACCGGCGCGGCCAGATCACCCAGCATCACCACCGGCAGCCGGTAGGGCAACGCACTCAAATGATCTCCCACGATCTGCACATCGCCGCCCGGTATCGCCGCTGCCGGATCAATCTCTCTGATCAGCGGAGCATTCGTATCCGGAAGTATGGAACTAAATGGCATAAATCCCTTCGATCTCGTCCCTGTGCACTACCACCAGTGGCGCACAATCAACATCACAATCAGCCCCAGAATTCCCGCGGCCACATCATCCATCATGATGCCGGTTCCCGCCGGTAACCGTTCCAGTTTCCGCACGGGCCAGGGCTTCACAATGTCGAAAAACCGGAACAGCGCCAAGCCCAGCAGCACGTGCTCCCAGTTCGCCGGGCACCCAATCAGCACCACCCACTGCCCGGCCACTTCGTCAATCACCACAAATCCCGGGTCTTCCCTGCCGCTTTCGCGCTCCACGATGGTCGATGCAGGAATCCCCACCACCGTCGCAATCACAGCCGCTGCTACCGTGCCCCATACCAGTGCTGCCGCGCTGGCATGCGTCCCGCTCGCTACCGCAAACCAAACCACCGCAGCCGCCAGCGAACCCCACGTTCCAGGACCCGGCTTCAGCCGTCCCGCACCCAGTGCCGTCGCCACTACCCACGCCCATCCAGTTCGCGTCGCCGTTTTCTCCCCGCTACTCATCATCGCGCCGTTCCCGCTGGCCGGGTTCACCTTCGGTACCTTCCAATACGTCGGGGTCCAATACCGGCGATGAGATCTTGTACACTCCGCTCGCCCACTTGCCTAGGTCAATCTTGCGGCAGCGGTCGCTGCAGAATGGAAATTCCTCGTCCGTGGCGGTCACCAGAGATCCGCACGTCGGGCAGCGCAGCGTCTTCTTTCTTCCCATTACGCCTGCACCTCCGCCAGCTCCTGCACGTTCAGCGCTGACTCCTCCACCACGCGCGCCACCACGTCATAGTCGTGTGCTTCGGTAATCTCGCAGCGGTAGAACCGTCCCGGCACCAGATCCTCAAACGGCCCGAAGTCGTTCAGATAAACCACTCCGTCAATCTCGGGAGCGTGCCACTGGCTCCGTCCTTGCCACAGCAGCGGCGTCTCTTCTGACTCGCCCTCCACCAGCACGTCGATTGTCTTTCCGACCCACTCCTCGCGCACCTTCTTGCTGATGCCCTTCTGCAACTTCATCAGCGCGCGCTTGCGCTGCTCAATCGTCCGCTTCGGCAGCTTGCCGTCCAACTCGAACGACCGCGAGCCTTCCTCGTCCGAATAAGTGAACACACCCATCCAGTCAAACCGCGCCGCGCGCACAAACTCTTCCAGCTCCGCGAAATCCTCCGCCGTTTCTCCCGGAAACCCCACAATGAACGACGTCCGCACCGCAATCCCCGGCACAGTCTTCCTTGCTTTTTCGACCGTCTTCAGCAGAATCTCCGCATTCGCCCCGCGTTTCATGTTCTTCAGCACCGAGCCGGAAGCATGCTGCAGCGGCACATCCAGGTATTTGCAGATATTCGCATGCTTGGCCATCGTCTCCAGCAGCCGTCCAGTAATCTTGTTCGGATACGCGTACAGGAACCGCAGCCACACCAGACCCTCAATCTGCGCCAGCCGGTCGAGCAGCATCGCCAGCCCGTCCTTCAGCCCCAGATCCTCGCCATAGCAGGTCGTATCCTGTCCAATCAGCGTAATCTCGCGCACTCCATCGGCCACCAGCGCCTCAGCCTCGGCCACCACGCTCTCAAACCGCCGTGACCGGAACTTCCCCCGCAGATTCGGAATCACGCAGAAGCTGCACGGATGGTCGCAGCCCTCCGCAATCTTGATGTACGCCGAAGCCGACTGCGTCGCCCGCAGCCGCGGTGTCGTGTGGTCATACAGATACTGCGGCAGTTCCGCCGTCGCGCCATCCCATTCCGCGCGCGCAAACCGTCCCTGCTGCTCCCGCAACTCACCCTCCGCCCTGGATGACAGTGAGGGTGCCCCATTTCCGGGGTCCCCATGGACAGGTCCTCGTCCATCGGATGGATTCAAGCCTTCTTTTGACTTAAGTGGGGTAGATTCGCCCAAAATCCTGAACGGCGAATCTTGCGTGATCTCCGCCGGCAGCGTCAGCCCCGCCGCTTCCAGAATCTTCTCCAGCTCTCCCGTGCCCACCACGGCGTCCACTTCGGGAATGTTCTTCTGGATCTCGTCCCTATAACGCTCCACCAGGCATCCGGCCACAATCAGCTTCTTCGCGCAGCCCGTCGTCTTGTGCTCGGCCATCTCCAGAATCGTGTCGACTGACTCCTGCTTTGCCGCATCAATAAACGAGCACGTATTCACCACCAGAATGTCCGCCGACTCCGCGTCATTCGTCATCACGCCGCCCGCCCGGTCCAGTAGACCCATCATCACCTCGCTGTCCACCAGATTCTTCGGGCAGCCCAGCGATACGAACCCTATCCGGGGACGCTCAGCCGCGGCAGCGCCTTCGCCGCCGCTCGTCTTTCCAAGAGATTTCACATCTCTATTTTACCGGCAGCCACCCAGCCCACGTCGCCAGGCTAGCCGCACGCCTTCGCCTCCACAACTGGCGCCCTGCAGCGACCCACTGCGAATGTTAAACTCAATTTGTGCCGGGTCCTACGCGGCGCAACCCCGCAAACCCCGCCAGGTCCGGAAGGAAGCAACGGTAGCGGGTCAGTGCGCGCGCAGTAGGTCACCCGGTACTTTTCCAACATCCCATATTTGGCCAGGGTGCCCCATTCAAGCCCGGTTTTGGCTTGAGTGGGATCAGTAGCTCTCCGCTCCCTCAGACTCGCGCCTCGCCAACTCGCGCTGTGCACCGAACCTGCCTCCGCCCGTGCCCCAAGACTCTTGCGCCCTTTCTTTGCGGTGAAATCTTTTCCCTTCGGACAGGAGCAATCCCTACCCGGCGAACGGCCACTCCCGCCTTTTTCTTGCCCGCAAAAAATACAGCGCCGCGCCCGTCACGCCCACCAGCACCGCAAATCCAAATTCCTTCGCCGCATCCGGCCGTGAAATCAGAATGAACACAAACCCCGCCAGCGCCGCCAGAGGCGGCAGCGGAAACAGCCACATCCGGAACGGCCGTCGCATCTCCGGCCTCTTCACCCGCAGCACCATCACTCCAACCTGTTGCAACACATACTGCAGCACCACCCGAATCACCACCAGCGCCGCAATCGCCTCTGCCAGCCGCAAAAAACAGCACGCCGCCGACACCGCGCCCATCGCCAGCAATGACACATCCGGAAACTTGTGCTTCTCATGCACGTGCCCGAATGCCTTGAAGTAATTCCCGTCCAGCGCCGCCGCATACGGTGCCCGCGAATACCCCAGCAGCAGGGCGAACACTGACGACAGCGCCGTCCACATGATGAACACCGCCATCAGCTCGCCGGCCACCGGCCCAAATGCAATCCGGATCACCTGCGCCGCCGCCGTCGTCGTCAGCTTGTCCGCCGGAATCACTCCCAGCACGCTCACATTCATCGCCAGGTACAGGAAGGCCACAATCACAATCGAAAACAGCACCGCCCGCGGAATCGTCTTCCCCGGCTCTTTCACCTCGCTGCCCAGAAAGCAAACGTTGTAGTAGCCCCAGTAGTCGTAGGTCGTAATCAGCGTCGCCGCGCCCAGCCCCAGCCAGAAGCCCGGCGTCAAGTGCCACGCGCCCTTCGGCGGGGCCAGCAGCGCCGCATGGAAATGCGTAAACCCGCCCACGATCACCGCGCCAATCGTCAGCATCACGCCCGCCCACAGCACCAGCCCCACGCGCTTCACCTGCTCCACGTTCCGGAACAGCACCGCCACCAGCGCCAGACAAGTTCCTGCCGCCAGCAAGCTCGTATAGTGCAGCCACGGCATGCCGGGCACCGTATCCTTCAGCGGCGGATACAAATAAACCGCATACTCCGCAAACCCGATGCACCCCGACGCGATCGAAAGCGGCGCGCTGAATCCCAGCTGCCAGATGTATAAGAACGACACCAGCCGCCCCAGCCCATCGCGACCGTAAATCTCCCGCAAAAACGCATACGAGCCGCCCGCCTCCGGCATCGCCGCGCCCAGCTCGGCCCACACGAGCCCGTCGGCGAGAGCGATCAGCGCACCCAGCACCCAGCCCAGCAGCGCCTGCGATCCACCCATCGCCACCACCACCAGCGGAAGCGTAATAAACGGCCCCACACCGATCATGTTCATCATGTTCAGCGAAATCGCCGCCGTCAGCCCCACCCGTCGCTCCAAGCGATCCGGTTCCGGGCTGCGAAGCCTGTTCGTGTGCATCGCGTACTCTTGCTCTCGACTCATGCGTTGCAGTTGATCTTACAGACCACATACTGGCGCCGACACCCCCATCGCTGCCGTGCTAGTACACTGTTTCCTTACCGCCATGACACACCTGCGCCGTTCTGCTATCACTCGCATCCTGTCGCGCACGCTCGCCCTCGCGCTGGCCTCCGTTTTCACCACCACCACGCTCGCCGCCCAGGTCGTTCCATGGCGTACCCACATCGCCGCCTCCGCGTGGCCGCAACCCCTGCCCATCGACCGCGGCGCAGACGGCCTCGCCCAGACTCTCAAAAAGCTCACCACCTGGGGCAGTGTCATGATGATCGTCGCCCACCCCGACGACGAGGACGGCGGCCTCCTCACTACACTCTCGCGCGGCGATGGAGCCACCACTGAGCTCTTCACCATCACCCGCGGCGAAGGCGGCCAGAA
The DNA here is from genome assembly GCA_021799405.1 of Acidobacteriota bacterium. The sequence goes on along the minus strand of JAJZAL010000001.1, from coordinate 98,185 downwards.
CGCCATGTCCCCCGCCACCTACGACGCGCTCGGCCTCATCCGCACCAACGAGCTTCTCTCCGCCGATCGCTACTATGGCGCGGAACAGGTCTTCTCACCCTTCATCGACTATGGATTCTCCAAGACCATCACCGAAGCCCATCAAAAATGGGGCGATCACAACGTCCTCTGCAACGTCGTCCGCGCCGTCCGTATCTACCGCCCCATGATCCTCGTCTCTGTCTTCGTCGGCGGAATCACCGACGGACATGGCCATCACCAGGTCGCCGGAGAAATGAACCAGCGCGCATTCTCTGACGCTGGAAACTCCAACGTCTGCCGCAGTCAGATGGCCGCCGGACTCAAGCCCTGGTCGCCCTACAAGGTCTACGCCCGCGAGCCCTTCTATTCCATCGGGCCCAAGGGTATGTACGACTACGCCACGCACCACTGGGCACCCGTCCGTTTCTACAACTACGTCACCAAAAAATGGACCGATCACGTCCCCTCCGTCAGCATCAAAATCCAGGAAGGCCAGTGGGATCCGCTCCTCGGCCAGTCCTACATCCAGATCGCGCGCAAAGGCTGGGGCATGCACAAATCCCAGTTCGGCGGCGGATTCACCCAGTTCCCTGGACCATCCTCCGTCAGCTATCACCTCTACGCCTCACGTGTCCCCAAATCGGCGGAAACCTACCACGACGGCCTCGAAACCTCCTTCTTTGACGGCATCAACACATCGATCAACGGCATTGCCACCCTCGCCCACTCCGGCAACAAGGCCTTCCTCGTCGCCGCGCTCCGGCAAATCAGCGAGCACGTCAACCACGCCAACGCTGCCTACGAGCCCACGCATCCGGCCGCCATCGCGCCTGATCTAGCCGCCGGACTCCGCGAAACCCGCGCCCTCATCGCCGCCGTCCGCAACAGCGATCTCGCACCCCTCGACAAGACCAACATCACCCATGTCCTCCGCGTCAAAGCCGTGCAATTCAACACCGCCCTCGCGGAAGCCCTAGGCCTTCAGGTCCGCGTCTATCGCCAGACCGCACCCCAGCGCTCCAACCGCTTCTTCGGCAGCCTCGTTCCGCAAAACACACCCGAGTGGGTCACCCCCGACGAATCCCTCCAGGTTCGCGTCCACATCACCGCCGCCCACAACTGGTCCCCCAACGGTCCCCTTCAACTCGAGCGCGCATGGCTCACCAACCCCAACGGCGAACACTGGCCCGTCCACCAGATCTCAGCGCCCGCGGATCCATCCACCGGCACCAGCGCCACCGACGCTGTCTTTGAGACCACCGTCCCGGCAACCGCCATCTTCACCCGCCCCTACTTCACGCGGCCCAATGTCGAACAGGCTTACTACAACATTCAAGATCCCAAATGGCTCGGCCGCCCCTTCGCGCCTTATCCGCTCGCCGGCTGGGCAGAATTCACCTATGACGGCGTCCCCATCCGCATCGGCCAGATCGTACAAACAGCTCATCGCGAACACGGCATCGGTCAGGTCTCATGGCCACTCGTCGTCGTACCCAAACTCTCGATCAATCTCATGCGGCACGCCGGAGTCGTCCCCATCGGCTCCCACTCCTTCCCGCTCGTCGTCTCTGTACGCAATGACACGCAGGACATCAAATCCGCCACCCTCCACCTCAACCTGCCTACCGGCTGGACTTCCAACCCATCCAGTCAGCCGCTCACCCTCGTCGCAGGCGACTCACAGACTGTCACCTTCCATGTGGATCCCGACGACCTGACCACGCAGGACTACGACATCCAGGCTGTCGCCACCAGTGATGGCGCCAGGTATATAGAAGGATTCCAGCAGGTGGGCTACTCCGGCCTCCGCCCCTACTATCTCTACAAACCTGCCGCCTATCACGCCCGTGGCGTCGCCATCAAGGTCGTCCCCAATCTCAAAGTCGGCTACGTCATGGGCACGGGTGACCGCGTCCCTGAGGCGCTGTCCGAAATTGGCATTCATCCCACCCCCCTTACCGATTCCGACCTCGCCACTGGCGATCTCAGCCAGTACCACACCATCATCATCGGCATCCGTGCGTACTCTGACCGCCCCGCGCTTATGACCTACCGTCAGCGCCTGCTCGACTACGTTCACAACGGCGGCAACCTCATCGTGCAGTATCAGCGCACAAACTTCACTCCCGCCGCGCCTTACCACATCCACCTCGCCCGCAGCCCTGAGGAAGTCGTTGTCGAAACCCAGCCCGTCAAAATCCTCAAGCCGAATGACCCGCTCCTCAACTATCCCAACCACATTACCTCCGCCGACTTCAACGGCTGGGTCGAAGAGCGTGGCCATTCTTTCCTCACCACCTGGGACTCGCACTACACCGCTCCTACTGAGACGCACGACCCCGGCCAAGCCCCGCAGGATGGAGGTCTCGTTTATACCCGCTACGGCAACGGGACCTACACCTATGTCGCCTACGCGCTCTACCGCCAGGTCACGCAGGCCGTTCCTGGCGCCTTCCGTCTATTTGCAAACTTGATAGCAGCCAAATAAGTAGCCGTTTTCCCTACATACACAATTGCAATGCAGACCGGGCATTTTCCCAGCCCGGTTTTTTTGCCGTTCCCTTAACAAACCTTCCGCATCATTCATCAAACGTTCACATAGAATTCGCAGAGCATTTACATGTCTCTGGGAAGATGACAAAGGCTTCATGCAACCTGAATTTTAGGATTGCGGCAAAGCCGAGGCCAACCAAAATGGGAACGGAAAGTCTGTACGTCTGTTCACCCAAAGAGACCTTCAACCTTGAAAGAACGAGAGGCCCAATGAACAGGAATCTCAAAGCGCTTGCAGGCATCGTGCTTGCGTCTGCGGTCACCGTCGCTTATGCGCAGCCTGCCGGTGCTCCAGCACCATTGCAGAAGCATCATACGCGCAGGATAGAAAAGCAACGGCCTTCCATCGAGCAGCAGATTGAAGAGCTCCAGGAGCAGATGAATCAGCAGCGCGAGGAGATCAACTCCCTGCGCCAGCAGCTCGACGAGCGCAACGCCGAACTCAAGCAGGCTCAGGCCACCGCTGAGCAATCGCAAACCGCCGCTCAGCAGGCGCAGTCCGCCGCAGATCGGCAAAAGCAGCAACTCTCTGACCAGACTCAGGCCGTCACGGCCCTGCAGAGCGCAGTTGCTCAAATGAAGCAACAGAACCAGCAGGTCGTCACCACCGTCAAGCAGACCCAGGCAAAGATCAGTACGATGGTCGAGCACCCTGATGCCATCCACTATAAAGGCATCACCATCTCACCGGCCGGCAGCTTCCTGGCAGCCGAAACGGATTACCGCACCGCCGCCACCGGTGGTGGCTTGAACACAGCGTTTACCGGTATTCCGCTGGATCATTCCCCGGCTGCTCAGCTCAGCGAATTCAACGGCACAGGCCGTCAGTCGCGCATAGCGCTCAAGGCTACCGGCAAAGCTGGCGACATGCAGTTGACCGGCTACTACGAAATGGACTGGCTCGGCACTGGCATCACCTCCAACAACAATCAGTCCAACAGCTACGTCGTTCGCGTACGTCAGCTCTGGGGCCAGGCGGCCCTCGATAACGGCTGGACCTTTACCGGCGGCCAGATGTGGTCGCTCACCGCAGAAACCACGCAGGGACTCAACAACGGAACTGAAATTCTCCCCGCGACCATCGACCCCCAGTACGAAGCTGGCTATGTGTGGAACCGACAGTATGGCTTCCGCATCACCAGGGACATCCACAACAAAGTCTGGTTTGGCGCTTCAGCCGAAAACGACCAGATGCTGCTTGCTGGTAATGATCTGCCCAAGAACGAGCTCGTCGGCTCGACCGGCAACGGCGGCGGATTGTATAACCCGACCGCCAACTACTCCTTCAACCTTGCTCCCGAAATCGTAGCCAAAATGGCCGTCCAACCCGGATGGGGCCACTGGGAACTCTTTGGCGTGGCGCGCTTCTTCCAGGATCGCGTCTATCCCACAGGACAGTCACCCTACAACGACTCGACGGTCGGCGGCGGCATCGGCGGTAGCGTCCGTGGTCCAGTTTTCACCAAGAAGATCTCCGTCGCCATCAAAGGACTCTATGGCGACGGCACGGGCCGCATGGGCTCCTCGACGATTGCCGATGCAACCCTGCGCCCCGACGGACAGCTTGCCCTGCTGCACACCTTTTCGGCCCTCAGCGATGTGACGATCAATCCCAATAAGCGTCTGTCGCTATACTTCGACTACGGCGGCGACTACGCAGGCCGCCGTTACTTCGGCACCAGTGGCGAGGGCTACGGCTCACCTTACACTGACATGTCTGGTTGCAATACGGAATCGGTCCCGGCTGGCCCCTATGCCAGTGGCCCTCCGGCCGCCCCAGCCCACTGCGGTGGCAACACAAAAGACGTGCAGGAGTTTACGGCCGGCGATTGGTACAACTTCTACAACGGCCCGAAGGGCATGCTTCGCTTCGGCCTGCAGTATAGCCGGATCGAACGCAACCTGTGGTCTGGCATCGGCGGTCCGAACAACCCAGATGGTGGCGCCCGGGGCATCGACAACATGTTCTTTACCTCATTCCGCTATTACCTCCCCTAGCCGGATCGAGCACTTCAAGCAACAACAAAGGGCATCCGTGCGGATGCCCTTTGTATTTCCCAGACACGCCTGCCTATCGCTTGCGCGCCCCTGCAATCAATATCCCGCCGCCAACCACAATGCACGCCACACCCAGAACCGGCGGCAGCGGAATCGTCTTCTTCTCCTTATGCGTCGCCTGGATCGGACCCACCTTCATAATCTGCTTCTTGTGCGAGTAAGTGATCCCGCCAAACGCCAGCGTCAAAATTCCCGCCACAATCAGTACCACCCCAATCCATCCCACAGGTTTCATGCTTTCTTCTCCACTTGGATTGCAATCCCCTATTCAACACCTCTAAGTGGATGAAGTTTTTTCCATCCGGGATGGATACGCGCTCCGCATTTGCATAAATCTTCCGCGCAACCACGCGCTCCCTCCATGCACAACCGAAGCCCGCGATTAAGAAACAATAACGGTTACATAATCACTACAGCCCCTTGTAACTGCCCCCATCCACCAGCACCGTCTGCCCCGTAATGCTCGCCGCCGGCTCGGATGCAAGCCACACAATCGCCGCCGCCACTTCTTCGGGCTTCGCCATCCGCCCCACCGGAATCTCACGCTCCAGGTCCGCCCGCGCCTGCTCCACGCTCACGCCCCGCGCCTGCGCCCGAAGCTCCAGCAACTTCTTCGCGCGCTCCGTCTCCGTAAATCCCGGCCCAACGTTGTTCACCGTGATCCCGTCCTTACCAAACTGGCCCGCCAGCGAACGTACTAACCCCATGATCCCCGCACGAATCGTATTCGACAGCACCAGTTCCGGCACCGGCTGCTTCACCGTGTACGAGGTCAGTGTCACAATCCGTCCCCACTTCCGCTCCACCATTCCAGGCAGCACCGCCTGAGCAAAGCAGATCGCACTGCGCAGGTTCAGTTGCCACGTACGTTCCCACTCCTCCATCGTCGTCTCTAAAAACGGCTTCGCCGGTGGCCCTCCTGCGTTTGGCACGCACACATCCACGCGTCCCAGCTCCACTTCTGTATGTTTCACGAACTCGACAATCGCCTTGGGATCGGCAACATCGACGGCCTCCACATAAGTCTTCACGCCGTACTGCTCGCGTGCCTGCGTCTCAACCTCCCTCAGCGCTGCTTCATTCCGTGCGCACATCGACACATGCGCACCCTCGGCTGCAAATGCCAGCGCCGTTGCCCTGCCAATGCCCTGGCTCGCACCGGCCACTATCGCCACATGATCTTTCAGCCCCAATTCCATCGCTTCTGCCTCACACTGAATGACTTGTTCTTACAAAATATCGCGTTCATGGCCCTCCCTGCGCCCTCCACTTGCCCCACCCGCCCTGCTTCGTGCACTCTGCAAAGGTCAAGATATCCTTCTCAAGGAGCACTCCCATGGCAAACGAATCTTCCGCAAGCCATCCAGTCACCGATTTGCAGTACTCAGGCTTTGACCGCATCCCCGTCGAGCAGCTCAATCCGCTCATCGACCGCCAGTTCGTCCACGGCGCTCAGGGGATGCTCGCCCGTCTGGTACTGCGCAAGGGCGCCATCGTGCCCCGTCACAGCCATCACAACGAACAGATAACCTACATCCTCGCTGGCGCGCTGCGCTTCACCTTTGACGATGGCCGCGTCATCACCGTTGCCGCCGGCGAAACACTTGTCATTCCACCCCATATGCCTCACGCGGCCGAAGCTATCGAAGAGACCATCGACCTGGACGTCTTCACACCGCCACGCGAGGACTGGATCAACGGCTCCGATGCGTATCTGAGAAAGTAGCCCACAAAAATTAGGCCGGGCGCAGGTTTTCCTGCCCCGGCATTCCGGTTCCATCAGTTTCTATAAATTATTTTCGGTGGGTCTCAGCGCCCACTCGATCCAAAGCCGCCGGCTCCGCGCTTTGTCTCCGACAGTTCTTCCACCACCACCATCTCAAGCTCCGTACGTGCAGGGAACGGAGACATTTGCGCAATGCGGTCACCACGATGAATCATCACACTTGCATCGCTGGCTTCCAGGCGTACGTCCGTGATTCCGCCATCCGGCCCGCGCTCCACCGCTAGGGAATACTGCGGCTGATTCACATTGATCAGGCACACCAGGATTTCTCCCCGGTAGCCCGCGTCAATCCGCCCGCCCGCGTAGGTGATCCCCCTGGCAGCCATGGAGGAACGGTCGCCAAGCACGAACCCGCAACCTGGTGGCCCCTCCACCGCAATCCCCGTTCGTACCTTCACAGGAACCCCGGGCGGCAGCGACGTGTCTTCTATCGCATATAGGTCGAAGCCCAGATCGCTTCCGGCGTGCTCCACCGTAGGAACCTGGGCATCGGGATGTAAAAGCTTGACCTTAATCATCCGCCAGTGGAACTACTTCTTGGCGGCCTGAGCTGCTGCGGCCTTCTGCTTCGCCCAGCGGCGCTTCTGTGCGGCAGCAATGCGGGCGCGCGCTTCGGGGCTCAGATTACGCTTCTTTGTCCCCGTCGCAGTCTTGCGGGCGAGCGCTCCGCTCAGTCGTCCCGAGCTTGAGTTTTGCAGTAGGTCTCGGACTTTTTCAAGTCGGCTGATTTCTTCGTCAATTGCAGCGATGATGTCTTCGCGTGTCATTTATCGTTTTTTCCTTAATGCTTTCTGGTTAGTACTTAACGTAAGGGGAACAGAACACAACTGCCCACTAAATTAGTCTATTCCCCGGCTTTAGTCACGAAAATACTTACAAACCCCTAACTGAACCGGTTCTGCCAGGCCTTCTTTTCACCAGATCTTCGCTTCGCCTTAGCCCAGCGTTCGATCAAAACTCAACACACCTGTCGCACCATCGAGCCGTGCTCACTCCTGATTGTGCATCGACTTCCGCGGCAATGGCGACTCCCGCAGCCATCGTTCCTGCCCCGGAAAGTTGCCGGTGATGGCTGACTCTCTCCAGATCCTCTTTGCCTCTGACCCTTCCGCGCAGGTACTCGGCAGATATAAATCCCGCATGGCAATTACAGATGCAGACCGCAATGCTGCGTGTCGCCTGAGATTTAACGTTTTCAATGCAGAATTAGGCGAAGGGCTCATCGAATCATACATACTGGCCGCGATTTCGATAGATTCGACCCGGTTCGCCGGCATCTCCTGGTGGAAGATGCCCAACTCGGAGTCATTGTCGGTATCTATCCCATGCAATCTGGCCCGTCCGCCACCGAAACTTTGGTTACTACAGCAGGCAGGAGTTTGACCTTACTCATTACGAAGCCGTCTGCAAATTCTGGAACTTGGCCGCGCCTGCATTCATAAAAACCACAGCACGAGTGAGGTACTTACCCCTCTCTGGCATTGCATTACCCAATATCGCCGCTTGAATGGACTACGCTACCTCATCGGCTGCTCCTCACTAGCCATAGGACCCCGCGAAGGTTGGGTCCTCTCGTCAAATGCAGGCCTCCACGACAGCGCCGGAATTCCGCACCGCAATCCCCCCTACCCACCGTCTGCCAATGGCCAAAGCCCATGCCTATCTCCAAATCAAAATATCCAGGCTACTTAGAACCTGCATCGGAACAGGAGCTCGCATCTACAGCGCCCTGCTCGATCTCCTTCCGCCTGACAGCAAACCCGCCCTGCCCAGCCATCCCTCATCTGTGCTACACATGCTGCATGGATACCGCAATCCGTCCCCGCCTGAGTGAAATCTCCCGCCTCATTGTGCAATCAGAAATCCGCTCCATGTCCGTCGAGTGCGACCGCGTCCGGGGTGTCAATCTCGCTCAGGGCGTCTGCGACACCGAGGTTCCCGGGCCCGTCCTCGAACGCGCCGCCTCAGCCATTCACGAAGGCTACAACACATACACCCGTCTCGACGGTATCGTTACGCTGCGCGAGGCCATCGCAGCCAAGGCCCGCCACTACAACGGCATCTACGTTGACCCCGAAAGAGAAATCCTCGTCACCTCAGGCGCCACCGGAGCGTTTTACGCAGCCTGCCTCGCGCTCTTCAATCCCGGGGAGGAGGTCTTGCTCTTTGAGCCGCTCTACGGCTACCACGTCAGCACCCTCAAAGCGCAGCGCCTTCAACCCGTCATCGTCCCGCTCGCAGAACCTAATTGGGCCATCGACTTCGAAGTTCTGAGCAGCGCCATCACCGCCAAGACCCGTGCCATCGTCATCAACACACCCTCCAACCCATGTGGCAAAGTCTTTTCCCGCGCCGAGCTTGAACACCTCGCAGCCATCGTCCTCGAACACGATCTTCTCGTCATCACCGACGAAATCTACGAGTACTTCCTATACGACGGCGCTGAGCACATCAGTTTTGCCACGCTTCCCGGCATGGCTGAGCGCACTATCACCATCTCCGGCCTCTCAAAAACCTTCTCCATCACCGGTTGGCGCATCGGCTATCTCATCGCGAACCCCAGCTTCATCGCCCCAATCGGCTACTTTCACGACCTCACCTATGTATGCGCGCCATCACCTTTCCAACATGGCGCGGCAGCTGGCCTCATCGCCCTGCCCGACGAATATTACCTCCAACTCGCCTCCGACTATCAGGGCAAACGCGACATGCTTTGCGCCGCACTCTCCGATGCCGCCCTCACTCCCTGCACTCCTGCCGGCGCCTACTACGTTCTCGCCGACTCCAGTTCCATCCCAGGCGAGACTGCCGCTCTCAAGGCCCGCAAACTCCTCGCCGATACAGGCGTCGCCGCCGTCGCCGGTACCGCATTCCTCACTGGCAACCGTGGAGACAACATTCTCCGTTTCTGTTTTGCTAAGCGCGCGGAAGACCTCGAGCGCGCCTGCGAGCAGCTCCGCAATCGCCCACGGGAATCCAAATAACAAGGGCGGCATCCCCAATGGACGCCGCCTTATTCGTTTATGTGACTCTCTCAGTAGCTATTCGCATCCGCCGGCAATCGACGGAATCACCAGCACCTCATCCCCATCTTGAAAAACATATTTCTCGTTGCCGAGAAAGCGAATGTCCTCCTCGTTCACGTAAAAATTGATGAAGCGGCGCACCTCGCCGTTCTCATCGCGCAGGTGCTTGCTCAGCGCCGGAAACGTCGTCTCAATCTCCGTGATCAGCGCGGGCAGGTTCTCGGCCGAAGACTGAATCTCCTTCGTCCCATTCGTGTGCTTCTGAAATGCGTTGGGCAACAAGACTCTAACTGACATAGCTTCCTTCCAGTACCAGCTCATGCTGGAGTTTCTTTTCTTCCACGTACGCTTCAAAATCCGCCAGCCGCGGCCGTACTGGCTGCTCCAGCGTGTACGCTCCCTGCAGCGCATCCGTCGTCTTCAGGCCATTACCGGTAATGCAGCTCACCGTCAATTCGTCAGGACGAATTCGCCCGTGCGCATATAGCCGCGCCGTCACTGCCGTCGTTACGCCTCCGGCTGTTTCGGTAAACACGCCTTCCGTCTCGGCCAGTTCCTGAATCGCCGACACAAGCTCCACATCAGACACATCCTCGGCCCAGCCGCCCGTTTCCTGAATCATCTTCGCCGCATAGCGCCCATCCGCCGGGTTCCCGATCGCCAGCGAGCGCGCAATCGTCTGCGGCCGCTGCGGCTCTATTTCCGTCCGCCCGGCCTTCACCGCCGTCGAAATCGGCGAGCAGCCCGTCGCCTGCGCCCCAAAAAACTTCACCGGCTTGTCCTCTACTAGCCCCAGCGTCACCAGTTCCTGAAACGCCTTGCGAATCTTCCGGATCAGCGACCCTCCAGCCATCGGCACCACTACGTTGTCGGGCAGCCGCCAGCCAAGCTGTTCGGCAATCTCGTAACCCACTGTCTTCGAGCCTTCGGCGTAGTACGGCCGCAGATTCACATTCACAAATCCCCATCGATAGCGGTCCGCAATCTGCGAGCACAGCCGGTTCACATGGTCGTAGTTCCCATCGATCCGCACCAGATTCGCGCCGTACACCTGAGTGTTTAAAATCTTCGCGGGCTCCAGATCTGCCGGCACCAGGATAAAGGTCTTAAAGCCCATCCGCGCTGCCTGCGCCGCTACTGCGTTTGCCAGGTTGCCTGTCGACGAGCACCCCACCGTGTCGAACCCGAACTCCTTTGCGCTCGCCAGCGCAATCGCCACCACGCGATCCTTGAAGCTCAGCGTCGGCAGGCAAACCGCGTCGTTCTTGATGTAAAGATTATTCGCGCCGATCCGCTTGCCCAGCCGGGGAGCCTTCAGCAGCGGCGTCCATCCCGCTGGAGTCACCGGTTCAAACTCCCGAGATACCGGCAGCAGCGCCTTGTAGCGCCACATGCTCGTCGGGCCAGCCGCAATCTTCTCGCGCGTGAAGTCCTTCCGCGCTTCATCCAGATCGCAGAACACCTCGAGCGGCGAAAAACACTCGTCGCAAATCGACAGCGGCGCATTTTCAAACTTGCGGCCGCACTCCGTACAGCGAAGCTCGTAACTGTCAGCCATAGGGCTCCTCATCGTCCTGATGAGAGGCTCAGAGAAAATACATCACGGGCTCAGTGACGCGTACGCTAGGGCAACTGAATCAGTCTTGCGGCTACTTCACTTCCTGGAATTCAGCGAGATGCGATCCTGCCTGCACCCCCGAATCTCATGTTCCCCGCTGTTTGGCGGGAGAGAGTTGACACCGCTTCTCGAATTGCTCGAGCCGGTTGTCGTGGCGTCACAGGGCCCGTCCCTCAGCCACTCTTCATGAAATTCAGGCTCGCTCATGAGAGCAAACTTGAATAATCAAAAAGTAACATGAGCCCGGTCGCACCGCAAGCCTTCTTCGCACACGTATTTCTTCCTTTTCATTCCGCCGCGGTCCCGTTGCCCTTGGCTCCAGCCCGCCTGGGCTTCTACAGACACGGTCACCCTTGTCGCGACAACCCCAGATTTCGGAATCACCCAAGCTTCTTCCCACAATGCGCTCTGCACTCGAACCTACCTGAGAACACATTCATCATCCCGAATCCCCCAATAGAGGCTAATGGCGAAACCACCTCGCCAATGCCAGCGCGAGCTTTCTGCATTGCGCTGATCCATGCCCACCATTAGACTTAGCTCAACGGATCACTCTCCTGCCAAGCCGCTTTTTCCCCAGACCACAGCGGCCCTGGCGCAGTCGCGGAAGTGGCGAAATTGGCAGACGCACCAGACTTAGGATCTGGCGGGGAAACCCATGGGGGTTCAAGTCCCCCCTTCCGCACCAAAATTTGTTTGTTATAACACTTGCCTGCGTTCATTGCTCCTCTTATAACCTTGGAGCATCATGAGCATTCCTCAACAGCCCGATCTCAACGTTACCCAGTCGCCCGATTACCGCGAGGGTTATGCCAACAGCGTCCAGATTCGCGTCAGCATCTGGGACTTCTACCTCGCCTTCGGTATCGCGCAGCAGGATTCTCCCGACCGCGTCGACTTCAAAGTCACGCAGGGCATCTATCTCAGCCCGCAGCAGGCCAAGGCTCTCTGGAACATCCTCGGGCAGAACCTCGCCAGCTACGAGCAGACTTTTGGGAAAATCTCCATCGAACCGCACGCAATTCCCGGTGCAGGACCGATCCACTAACCCGTGAAAACATCCGCACATGCGGCCGCTCTCAGCCGCCGGGCCCTTCGAGCACTTCTCATCCTCACAGGAGCATGGGCAGTCGTGTGGCTGCTGCATTATCCGCTGCTGCACCTGCCCTACTACTGGGACGAGGCTGGATACTACATCCCCTCGGCCTATGATTTCTTCCGCTCCGGCACCCTCATTCCCTATTCCACCCTCAGCAATGCACACCCGCCGATCCCTTCCATCTTGCTCGCCGCATTCTGGAACCTCTTCGGCTACCACATCTTCGTCACCCGCTCGCTGATGTGCCTCATCAGCGCAACCGCGCTCATCGCCGTCTGGCGGCTCGCGCGCGCGGCTGGCTGCCGCCTTTCCGTCGCGGCCGGCACGGTTGCGCTCACGGCACTCTATCCCGTCTTCTTTGCGCAGAGCTCGCTCGCGCACGCTGACATGTTCGCCGCGCCCGCCACACTCTGGGCGCTCGTCTTCCTCGTCCAAGATCGCCTCTGGGCCTCGATCCTCTGCTTCTCCATTGCAGCCCTCGCCAAAGAGACTTCCATTGCCACGCCCGCCGCTCTCGCCACTTGGGAGCTTCTGCAGGCATGGTGGCAGCGCCATCGCGGCATGAGTTCCTGGCGCCCTCACGCCCGCCGCGGATTCCCCCTGCTTCTGCCCATAATCCCTTTGGTCGCCTGGTACGCCTGGTATTACTCACGCACAGGCTTCATCTTCGGCAACCCGCAATACTTCAAATACAACGCCACCAGCACGCTTATTCCCACCCGCTTCGCCATCGCGCTGTTTCACCGCACGCTGCAGGTCACACTGCACATGAACCTCTTCGTACCTTTCATCCTCACCATGGCCGTTCTGCTCCTGCCGCCCCTGCGCGAGGCAAATGGCTCCTGGCGCGAGCCCATCGAATGGAAAAATCAGGCATACTTTTACGTCACCATCATCGCCAATCTCGTCTTCTTCGCCATCTTCGGCGGAGCACTGCTCACGCGCTACCTCCTGCCCGTTTATCCCCTCGTTTTGCTCCTTTGTGTCAACACCCTCTGGCGCCGCCTGCCCGCGTGGAAATATGCCGTGATCTTCTCCCTAATGGCCTTCGTGGCTGGTCTCTTTATCAATCCGCCCTATCAATTCGCGCCGGAAGATAACCTCGAATACGTCGCCTTTATCCACCTCCAGCAGGCTGCCATCCGTCAGATCCAGCAGCACGACCCCCATGCCACCATCCTTACCGCCTGGCCGGCATCCGACGAGCTCACCAAGCCAATGCTTGGCTACGTCGCGCATCCGCTCTCCGTTGTCCGAATCCGCGACTTTGACGCCGCGCAGATCTCCCGCGCACTCGCCGACTCAGGCCGCTACAACCTCGCGCTCGTCTTTTCCACCAAGTACGACCCGCCCCACCTTCTCCTCAATCTCGGCCCGTGGAATACCAACATCAACAAACGCTACTTCGACTTCCACCGCGACCTCCTGCCCCGCACTATCGCCACGGAGCTCGGCGGCAAAGTCATCTGGCACGCGCACCAGAACGGAGAGTGGATCGCAATTTTGAGATTCGCCCCCGCGCAGCCGGCCAAAATCAGCGCCCCAAAACCCGCAGGCTCTCTATAATCAAGCTGTCGTGAGCCTGAAAAAGTCCCTCCTGCCTCTGCTTGCCCTGTGCCTGACCCTTTCTGTCTTCTCCGCTCTGGCACAGGATGCAGTCCAGAATTCTGTCCGCCCATCTCCCACCAAGGGCATGACCCCCATCCACGGCCGGCTTGTCCTGCTCATGCCCTTTCAAAACAACAGCGGCAACGCCAGTCTCGACTGGATCGGCGACGCATTCCCTGACATCTTCGGCCGCCGCCTCTCTGGCGCGGATTTTCTGCCCCTCGGCCGCCGCGACCGTATGTATGCCTTCAACCATCTCGGTCTTCCCACGAACTTTGTTCCCTCGCGTGCGATGACCATCAAGATTGCCCAGCTCCTCGACGCCGACTACGTCATCGTCGGCTCCTACACCGTCAAGGGAAAACGCCTCACCGCCGAAGCCCAGATCCTCGATATGGCGGCACTCACCCTCAGCCAGCCGATTGAGGTGCAGTCCAACCTCTCCAGCATGCTCGACACCATCAACGACCTCGCCTGGGCAGTCGTGACCAAAATGGATCCACACTTTCAGGTCGCCGAGCAGACCTTCCGCGCCGCTGACGGCAGCGTCCCGCCCGGCGCCTATGAGAACTACATCCGCGGACTCATCGCGCCGACCCTCGCCAGTCGCATTGATCACCTCAAGGTCGCCATCCGCCTCGACCCCAACTTCTTCCCGGCATGGACCGAACTCGGCCTCGCCTACTTCGCGGATGAGGACTACAACCTCTGCGCCTCCACCCTCGGCCATCTACCCCGCAACTACCCCCGCGCTGCGGAAGCCGACTTCTATCGCGGCCTCGCCTTCTTCTACACTGGCAACTACCTCGAAGCTGAAAATGCCTTCGCCTTCGTCGCCGAACAACTGCCCATGCCTGAAGTCCTCAACAATGAAGGCGTCGCCGCCAGCCGCCGGGGCAAACCCGCCGCCGATTTTTTCAAGCGCGCCATCGCCGCTGACCCCAAGAATCCCACTTACTATTTCAACCTCGCCGTCACCCTCGACCGTCAGCATGACGTCCTGGGAGCCATCGCAGAACTCCAGGAAGAACTGAAGCTCGCGCCCAAAGACGCTGAAGCACAAAGCTTCCTCGCTCAGCTCAAGAATCCCCCTCCGCCAAATCCTGACCCCGGCAAGGCCATCACCGACATGGATACCCCGCTCGAGCGCATCGAACGCTCTTACAACGGCGCCAGCGTCCGCCAGGCCGCCTTCGAACTCGAACAGGTGGAAGAAATGCGCATCGCCTCACTGCCGCCGCAGCAGCGCGCCAAGGCTCTCGTGAAACAGGGCAACCTCTTCCTTCATCGCGGCCTCATCCTTGAGGCGGAACGCGAATACCATGCCGCCCTAAATGCGGATGCCCGGTCTTCCATGGCTTATGCAGGCCTCGCTGTTGTCCGCCTGCGCAGCGGCGATGACAAGTCCGCGCGCAAGGAAGCCAGTGCATCTCTCGCCATCAAACCCAACGCCGAAGCCTATCTGGTCCTCGCCCAGCTTGACTTCGCCGCCAAACAAACCATCCAGGCTGCCACTGAAGTCAAAGACGCGCTCCAGCTCGACCCACAGAACGCTGCCGCTCTCAGCCTCCGCCAGAAGATCGACTCATCCGGAGCCAATGCGCCATGAAAGCCCTCACGATCCGCAAAAATCGCACCTGGTTGTTCTTTGCACTCTTTTCTGTTGTCCTGCTCGTGCTCTTACCCGCCGCACGGGCGTCCGCACCGCAAGTCTACGTCCTCCATCTCGATGACACCATCCAGCCAGTCAGCCAGGCTTACATCGCCCGCGGTATCGACGTAGCCAACCAGCACCATGCCGCTGCCCTGCTCATCGAAATCAACACCCCCGGGGGCCTCCTCGACTCCACCCGCTCCATGGTGCACGACATTCTTCAGAGCAGTGTCCCCGTCATCATCTACGTCACACCCTCCGGTAGCCGCGCCGCCTCGGCCGGCTTTTTCCTTCTCGAATCCGCTGACGTCGCCGCCATGGCGCCCGGCACCAATACCGGCGCGGCCCATCCTGTCGTCGAAGGCGCACGCGTCGGAAAAATCATGGGGCAGAAGATCCTCAACGATGCGCTCGCCTTCCTGCGCTCCTATGTCTCCCCGCGTGGACGCAACGTGCAGGCTGCCCAGCAGGCCGTCCAGCAATCCAAGTCCTATACCCCGCAGGAGGCCCTCAAGCTCCATCTCATCGACCTCATCGCGCCCAACGCCCAAACCCTCATGAACGATCTCAACGGGCAAACCATCACCCGCTTCAACGGCACAAAACAGGTCCTACACACTGCGGATGCGCAGTTCATCAACATCGAGCCCACCCTCCGCGAAAACATCATGGACCGCCTCATGAACCCCAACTTCGCGATCCTCATCCTCATCGTGGGCGCTCTGCTCATCTATCTCGAGTTCCACATCCCCGGCACCATCGTCCCCGGAGCCCTTGGTACGCTCATGGTCGTCGTCGCCCTCTTTGCTATCAACATGCTGCCGGTTCGTGCCACCTCCTGGCTGCTCATCATCGGTGCGCTCGTCCTCATCCTGCTGGAGACCTTCTTCCCCAGCCACGGCCTCCTTGCCGGAGCCGGCACCATCCTCCTCGTAATAGGCCTGCTCACGCTCGTCAACGGACCCATCCCCCAGCTCCGCGTCCAGTTCGCCACCGCGGCCTCGACGGGCATCGCCTTCGGGCTCATCACTTCGGTTCTCGTCCGCGCCGCATGGAAAGCCCGACGAAACAAAGCCATCACCGGACCCAACGCCATGATCGGCTCCATCGGCATCGCTCAGGAAACGATCGCTCCCCGCGGCCAGATCCTCATCCGCGGCGAGCTCTGGTTTGCAGAATCCACCCAGCCCATCCCCGCCGGCGCCCACGTCAGAGTCGCTGGTGTCCGCGGCCTCACTCTGCTGGTCAACGGCGAAACGACTGACATCCCGAGCTGATCCGTTCCGATTCTTCCGCCCGGCCTGCCCTAACTGGGGCAAAATCGCTCCGGACCGGAGCTAGATCATGGGAATCCCGATACTGATCATCCTCGCTGTCGTCGTGCTGTACGCTCTGAGCTGCATCAATATCCTGCGCGAGTACGAACGCGGCGTCATTTTCTTCCTTGGCCGCGCCCAGAAACCCAGAGGACCGGGCCTTATCTTCGTTCTGCGCCCCGTCGAACAGATTGTCCGCGTCTCCCTCCGCCAGGACGTCCTCGAAGTCCCACCCCAGGACGTCATCACCCGCGACAACGTCACCATCAAAGTCAACGCCGTCATCACCCTGCGCGTCCTCGACCCCCTGCGCGCCGTCATCGAGGTCGCCAACTACGTCTATCAGACCTCCCAGTTCGCCCAGACTACCCTGCGCTCCGTCCTCGGCGAGGTCGAACTCGACGATCTGTTGGCCCACCGCGATCAGCTCAACCAGCGCATTCAGGCCATCATTGACGAGCGCACTGAGCCTTGGGGCGTCAAGGTCGTCAGCGTCGAAGTCAAGCAGGTTGACCTGCCAGACACCATGCTCCGCGCCATGGCCAAACAGGCTGAGGCCGAACGCGAAAAGCGCTCCAAGATCATCAATGCCGAAGGCGAATATGCCGCCGCCCAGCGCCTCGTCGATGCCGCCACCATGCTCGCCGAACAGCCCATCACCCTCCAACTCCGTTATTTGCAGACCCTTACCGATATCGGCACCGAAAAGAACACAACCATCGTCTTCCCGCTGCCCATGGAACTCGTCTCCCTCCTTGGCAAGTTCGATTCCGCCTTTGCCGCAAAGAAGGACAACCCAACCCCGCCTGCTTCATAATCGAACGAGGATGATGTTTCGCGACCGATTCGACGACGACGAAGACGACGAGAGCAAGGGCTCCGAAATCACCCTCGGCCTCGGCTCACTGCTGGGCATTTTTTTCGGACTTGTGCTTCTTTGCGGACTGTTCTTCGGCTTTGGCTATTCGCTTGGCCACGGTAGTTCACCGCTCCATGTCACCAATCCCTCCGCGGCCACCCCGGAAACGCCGCCATCCACCCCGGCAACTTCTAATCTGACGCCCAGCGGCGCCAAGCCGGCGGCGCAGCAGGCAGCACCTCCGCCCAGTCAGACGACGAACGGCGTAAACGGGACTCCTGACACCACTCCTGCTGCAGGCTCCCAACCCGGCACTCAGGCCAACCCGCAGTCGTCTGCACAAACCCCAGCCACGCCGCAGTCTCAGGCAACACCCGCACCACAGCAGGCCGCCAATACTTCACCTGCTCCGCAGAATCAAACAGTCACGCCCGGCGCGGCGCAGCAGATTTTCCAGGCTGCTGTTCCTCGCACCCCGTCTCAGGTCGCCGCATCGGCCCAGCAGTATATGGTTCAGGTCGCCGCCGTCAGCCGCCCGCAAGACGCAAGCGTTCTTGTCGCGGCTCTCCAGCGGCTCGGCTTTCGTGCTGTCACGCGCTCTGAACCGCAAGACAATCTCATGCACGTCCAGATCGGCCCTTTCGTCACACTTGCCTCGGCCAACCAGATGCGTGCTCGACTCAGGGCTGATGGCTATAACGCCATTCTCAAGCCGTGATTCCCCCTTTGACCGTGACTTACAATCCCGCAAGAAATTTTCAGTTGAGCCTTTGCCTCAGCCGCGTTCTGCCCCGGCGAACATGGCTTCATGAAGGAAGTGACGCTTGCCAAAAAATAACCTCTGCCTATCCGTAACAAATATGACGCAAACTGCGTCTTTATGGTCGATGAAATCTCTTGCCGCTCTCACCCTCGCCGCCGCGACGCTCACCGTCCCATTCCTCGCTGGCTGTGGCAAATCTTCCTCGATCAGCGCCAACGCCACGAGCTTCGACTTCGGCAACACAGCCCTTCATACCTCGGAGAATCGCGTTGTAGTCACACTGACCAGCAGCAGTTCATCCACCACTAATATCAAGACTTCCCTCACCGGCGACTCTAGCTTCTCCGTCGATTCCGGTGTTTCCTGCGGATCCGCGCTGGCCGCTGACGGCTCCTGCTCGATCGTAGTGACTTACACCCCGCAAAACACAGGCGCTGAGACCGCCCAACTCCACATCCAGGAATCCGGCGGTACATCCGGTACACAAGTCGTGAGTCTCTCCGGTACCGGCACCACGCTTTCTGCTGGTGACGGTATGGTGACTGCCACCAATAATCCGCTGGTCGCGCTCTACACCTACGCACCTACCGGTCCCGGCACCGTCTACGTCAAGTTTGGGACTACCACCTCCTACGGTCTCAAAACCTGGGCTGTACCCACGCCCACCAACGGTGACCCTGTCACCATCTACGTCGCCGGCATGACGGCTAACACCACCTACCACATGAGCGCCACGGAGACCCTCACCGCCGGTGGCACCG
Source organism: Acidobacteriota bacterium (assembly GCA_021799405.1). Next base: position 79,063 of record JAJZAL010000001.1, on the reverse strand, counting down.
TACAGGATCAGGATCACACCTTCACCACTTCGAGTTTCCCATCCGCCATTCTGCCCACGATCACCACCACGACCGCCAGCGGAGCCACCCCGCAGCCCGGCATCGAGCTTGTATCGGCTTCCAACAGCAAAATTCCAGGCTACCTCGAGGCCTACGCCACAGACCTGAAAGGCAACATCATCTGGGGCTACAACTACGCCGACCGTACTAGTAACGGTAGCTTCTCCACCATCGTTCAGCCCATCAAACTGCTGCCAAACGGCGATATGATCGTCGTTCTTTCGTACCCTTCTTCGCAAAATCTGCCATCCAGCAATGACCTCGTAACGCCGCCATCCGGCACCACCGATCTCATCCGCGAAATTGATCTCGCCGGCAATCCGATCAAGCAGATCACCATGGCGCAGCTCAACTCCGAGTTGGCTGCCGCCGGCTACAAATTCACCCTCTACGATTTTCATCACGATGTCGCCGTGCTACCCAACGGCCACTGGATCGTCCTCGCCAACACCATCAATTCAGAAACAGGCCTGACCGGCGAACCCAGCCCCATCAACGTCGCGGGCGACGTCATCGTCGATCTTGATACCAACCTCAAACCCGTCTGGGTCTGGAACGAATTCGATCATCTCGACCTCAACCGCCACCCAATGAACTTCCCCGACTGGACCCACACCAACGCCGTCGTCTACTCACCCACAGACGGCAACCTGCTCGTTTCCATCCGTCACCAGAACTGGCTCATCAAGATCAACTACGACAATGGTAAGGGCAATGGCGACATCCTCTGGCACCTTGGCCATCAGGGCAATTTCACCCTTGAGAACGGCACTGCCCCCATCGACTGGTTCTATGCACAACACGGCCCCCACTTCATCGGCACCACCACGGCGGGCAACTTCGACATCACGGTGATGGATAACGGCGACGATCGCGTCGACAGCTCCGGCAACGTTTGCGGCTCATCTTCGTTCCCCTGCTACAGTACCGTCCCCATCCTGAACGTCAACACCTCGACGATGACTGCCACGCTCAAGTTCCAGTACAAAGTCCCCACCGCCGACTACAACGCCTGGGGCGGCAACGCGGAAGTCCTGGGCAACGGCGACCTCGAATTCGACCTCTGTAACCAACCGCCGGCTTCGAACGGCGAATACACCTCCAACATCGAGGAAATCACCCCCACAAGTACGCCCCAGACCGTCTGGACCATGCACGAAGTCGGCGCCAATCTATATCGCGCCAAACGCATCCCCAGCCTCTACCCCGGCGTCCAGTGGTAAATCGAGTCCGCGCGCGTTTCCACTGGGGGGCGCGCGCACCACTGCTCCGTCTTACCCGGTACTTGCCGACTGCATTTTGCTTTAGCCGCAACGCCGGAGGGCTCACACTCCGTCCCCCACAGAAGTACGCCCAAGAATTGCCCGGTAAATTTTTTTTTTGCGCCAGGAGCGGCTGACTTCCCGGTCTCTGACTCTTGACTCGTTCGCAGATGACGAGAGAATCATCTCTCGGTGCCCGTCGGTCACCAATCCAAGGGTCAGCGGGCCCTTGCATACTTTGCAACTCCTTCGATTTTCCCGCCCCATGCCACTCCGGCAATCATGGGAATCCCGCCATTTGCTGGTATATTAGTAGTTTAGGGATACGTCGATCTTTCGATTAGGGCGCTGCAACCGGCCGCCCCGCTTCTGGATACGCCGCCCTTCCCTCTATAGTTGTAGTTCGAAAGGATTGATTCGCTGTGGTCATGATTCGTCTCGCGCGCATGGGTGCGCGCAAGCAGCCTTACTATCGTATTGTTGTCATCGAGAAAAGCCGCGCCCGCAATGGCCGTTCGCTCGAGGTTGTCGGTACTTACAATCCCCGCACCAACCCCGCCAGCGTCACGCTCAAGCGCGAGCGTATTGATTATTGGGTAAGCAAAGGTGCTCAGCTTTCTGACCGTGTTGCCAAGCTCGTTGCACAGCAGCCCGCGTCTGTAGCGGCATAATTTCCCCCCTCGGCTTGGTTTCTAGAGCGCAGAATCATTTGCGTTTATGAGTGAACCTCTGCGAAGATGCGCTGTTAGTGGTTTGTTGAAAACGCGCCAAAGCCACTCGCTAAAGCGCGGGACCCGTTATCCTTGCCTGCTGCACTTTGCAGCAGAACAGGGTGCCCATCCGGCGGCAGGTTCGCTCTTCAACAGGCTGCTGGCAGGGAATGGTCAGCTACTTCGGGCTGCCACGGGAGGCTGTATATGACGGAACTTGAACGCCCGGATAACATGCAGCAGTTAGTGACTGAAATCGCGAAGGCTCTGGTCGACGACCCCTCCGCGGTCGTCGTCGAAGCCCAGGAGGGTGACGAAAGCACCGTCCTGCGACTTCATGTCGCCCCCACCGATGTCGGTAAGGTCATCGGCAAGCAGGGCCGAACCGCCCGCTCCATGCGGACCATCCTCGGAGCGGTCAGCATGAAGCATCATCACCGCTACACCCTCGACATCATTGAAGAGGATCGTTCGGAAAAAGAGTAGATCGCATGCCACCCACCCCCTGGGTTACCCTCGCGCACATCGTTCGCCCCCAGGGACGCAGGGGTGAGGTGATCGCAGACCTGCTCACAGATTTTCCGGAAAAATTTGCGGAACGAAAGCGCCTCTTCCTCGCTTTACCGAAGGAGGAGAACCCAGAACCTCGCCCTGTCCAACTTGAGGATTTCCGCCTCACACCGGGCCGCGTCGTGCTCAAGCTCGTCGGCGTCGATTCCATCAACGACGCTGAAACTCTCCGCGGCCTCAACCTTGTCATTCCCGTCGAAGAACGCGCGCCACTCGATCCCGACTCTGCCTACATCGACGACCTCATCGGCTGCTCTGTCTTTGACACCGCGCCCGCTGACGGCCCGCGCCTCATCGGCTCCATCATCGACGTCGACCGTCAGGCCAGCAACACGGATCTGCTCGTGATTCGCCGCGAAGACAACCCCGCGCTCACCGCGGAAATCCCCTTCGTCAAGGCCATGCTGATCCGCCTCGACATCCCCAACCACCGGGTCGACATGCGCCTACCCGAGGGCTTGCTCGACATCAACGTACCCTCCGCCAGGAACGCAAGAACCGAATAAGCTCCGTCATGCGCTTCGATATCGTCACTATCTTCCCGGAATTCTTTACCAGCATCTTCGCTCACGGTGTCATGCGCCGCGCCATTGCCAACGGCCTCGTCTCCGTCGACTGCCACGATCTTCGCAACTTCACCCACGACCGTCACCGCACGGTTGACGATCGCCCCTTCGGCGGCGGCGAAGGCATGGTCCTCAAGCCCGAACCTCTTACCGAAGCCATCGAATCCCTCGGCGTCACCCCAAAATCCAACCGCGACACTGGTCGTGAATCCGTTATCCTGCTCTCCGCACAGGGCGCGTCCTTTACCCAGCCCGTCGCCAGCCGGCTCGCAACGCTCGACCGCGTCGTACTCATCTGTGGCCGCTACGAAGGCGTCGACGAACGCGTCAACATCCTCCATTGCGACCAGGAACTCTCCATCGGCGACTACGTTCTCTCTGGTGGCGAGCTCGCGGCAGCCGTCGTCATTGACGCCACCATGCGCCTCATCCCCGGCGTCCTCGGCAACGAAGCCTCCAGCGCCTATGAGAGCTTCGGCCCCGCGCAAAGCGATCTCACCGCCCAATTTTCCCCCCAAGGAGGCGCGCCGCCGCTCTCCACGCACGGCTCCGGCGGACTGCTCGACTATCCCCACTACACACGGCCGGCAGACTTCCGCGGCCTCGCCATCCCTGACGTCCTCGCCGGTGGCAATCATGATCAGATCCGCCGCTGGCGCCGCGAGCGCGCTTTGGAAAAAACCCTGCGCAACCGCCCCGATCTCCTCGAAAAGGCCGACCTCTCCGCCGAAGACCACCGATTCCTGCGCTCGATCCAGTCGCAAGAATCGGAGAAGTAGTTCCTGCCGTCTCGGCCCCGTCTAATTCTTCCTGCGCAATTCCCAGCGGTGATAGTGCCGGTACACGTAGTGCCCGATCAACCAGCCAATCGTGCTACCCACGAGCACATCTGTCGGAAAATGCTGTCGTCCCAGAACCCGCGTCAGGCTCACGGTCGTCGCTGCGGTATACACTCCCGCCTGCTTCCACCATGTCGGATACTCCCCGGCCAGCACCGCGGCCGATGACCACGCCAGCACCGCATGGGTCGACGGAAACGATGAGTCTGCAGTCGCATCGCCCTGGAAGAAATCCCCTCGCGCGTTGTGCAGTACCGGCCGTTCCCGCCAGAAAACCAGCTTCATCGCCTCGTCCACCACCAGCCCGTCCACAATCGCTTCCGAGCCCAGAATCCCTGTCTCGTGCGCATGCTGGTCATGCTTCATCAGGCCCCACCCGTAGAGTGCCACCGGAGCACCGAGCAATCCTCCAATCACCCCATCCGACACATTCACGTTGTCCTGGTTGAATGTCGCGTCATGGCTCACCACCTGCGACATCGTGTGGTGGTCCGTCGCAAGCGCCGCGCCCGTCGCCGCCGCCACCGGCGCCAGCCAGATCAGGTCATGCGCCCGGATGCGCGCGGGACTCGTCCAGATCGCCCCCTGCTGGCGAATCACCTGCCCTGGCGCATTCCGCGCGGTTACCGCCTGGCGGCTCTCTACCGGCTGCTTCTGCGCTGCCGGAGCATTGGGCAACACCGCAACCGGCACTGGAGCATTCGGCAGCGGTGTAGCAGCAAAAACGGAAACACAACCAAGCGCCATCGTGCAGATCAGCGCGGCAACAGAGCGATGCAGTCGGGATGTATGCAGGGGAACGTCCTCCGGCTCAGAAAGAATGATCTTGCAGGGAACCCTATCCAAGATAAATGTTTCAATGCAATTAAGTCCTGCAGAAGGAGCACCGATTTGGAAATTGAGCTCAACAAACCGGCGCAGACCGATGCCGTCGCATCCCTCAAACGCTATTTTGAAGAGAATCTGTCGGAACCGATCGGCGATCTCACCGCCAGCCTGCTCTTGGACTTCATCCTCCAGGAAATCGGACCGGCCGTCTATAACCTGGCCATTGCTGATGCTCAAGCACGTCTACAGCAGCGCGTCGCCGACCTCACAAGCGAGCTCTATGCCGTCGAATTTCCCTACTGGCCCAGGCAACAGCCCAGAAGGCGCCGATAGATTTGAGCGGCCTAGCCCTCGGCAACCGGATCATTTTCCTGTAAACTAGAAATTCTGAGTCAATCTCCAGGAAAAAACTATGTCTATTCATCCAGTCATGCAGCGGCTTGCCGACAAAATCAATCGCACCGACCTGCCCGATTTTGTCCCGGGCGATACCGTGCGCGTGCAGGTCAAGATCAAGGAAGGCGAAAAAGAACGCCTTCAGGCTTTTGAGGGCATCGTCATCGCCCGCAAGAACGGCCCCCAGGGCAGCTTCACCGTTCGCAAAATCAGCTTCGGCCAGGGCGTCGAGCGCATCTTCCCCTTCAACTCCAAGGTCATTGACCGCGTCGAGAAGATCCGCTCTGCCAAGGTCCGCCGTGCCAAACTCTTCTACCTCCGCGGGCTCCGCGGCAAGGCCGCCCGTCTCAAGGAAGTCGAGCGCGCCTAGCTTCATTCTCCAATTCACTGCAAGAGCCCCGGATCCTCCGGGGCTTTTTTAATGCCGGCAGCCCTCGCCCGCCTCAACAACTTGGGTTCCCTTGCTCTAAACTTTGCTGGTGGCTTCCAAACCTCCATTCGAGACCGATTCTGAATCTGTCTCTCCGGCCACCCGCAAGCAGCGCATGTTGCGCACTCTCGTTTGCGGTGACCGCTATGAGCGTGCCGCCCGCGCCAAAGGAGCCGCCCTCATCGCCGGCGTCGACGAAGTAGGCCGCGGCGCCCTCTTCGGTCCCGTTGTCGCCGCCGCGGTCATTCTGCCGCCAAAAACCCGTCTGCCCGGCCTTCGCGACTCCAAGCTGCTCAAACCCTCTGCCCGCGAACACCTCGCCGCCCACATCCAATCCCTCGCCCTCGCCATCTCCATCGCAGAAATCGACGCCGCAACCATTGATCGCGTCAACATCTACCAGGCCACACGCCTCGCCATGACCGCCGCCGTCTCGCGCCTCTCGCCCGCGCCCGACCATCTCCTCATCGACGCCATGCGCATTGACCACCCCTGCCCGCAAACCAGTATCGTCTACGGCGACGCGCTTTCCATCTCCATCGCCTCCGCCTCCGTCGTCGCCAAGGTCTATCGCGACCGCCTCATGTGCCAGCTCGACGCCCAGTTCCCGCAGTATGGCCTCGCCCGCCACAAAGGCTACGGCACCGCCGAGCACCGCGCTGCCATCCTCGAGCACGGACCCTCTCCACTGCATCGAAAATCTTTTGCCCCTGTCGCGCAATCCAATCTCTTTGAGACCGACCAATTTCTTTCTTAGGAGCCCTTATCTTGACCTCAACGGCCAGCCGCCTGCTCTGCTGCACAGCTCATCCTGACGACGAAAGCGGCGCCTTTGGCGGCGCACTCCTGCTAGCCCACCAGCAGAAAATCGAAACCAGCATTGTCTGTCTCACCGCCGGGCAGAACGCACATTTCCGCGCCGGAGCCAAAGACAGTGAAGACCTCGCCCGTATTCGCCGTATAGAACTCGCCGCTGCCTGTGAAGTTCTCGGCGTCACCCGCCATGAAGTTCTCGACTTTACTGACGGCCAGCTCGCCCACGAAAATTTCTACGCTCTCGTCGGAGTTCTCGTGTCCTATATCCGGCGCTGGCGTCCGCAAATCGTCCTTACCTTCGGCGGTGACGGCGGGGTCAACCTCCACCGCGACCACATCGTCCTCTCGCTCGCCACCACCGCGGCCTTCCACTGGGCCGCCCGCCCGGAATTCTTCCCCGAGCAAATCGGCGTCAGCTTCCAGGGCCAACGCCTCGACGTCTATCGTCCGCAAAAGCTCTACTACTCCAGCACCCCGTTCGTCTCTGTACGCTCCCGTCCCGAGCTCGACGGTTCGCCCACTGTTCCGTGGTCGCTTTCCTTCGAACTCGGCCCGCTCGGCGAGCGCAAATTCGAAGCCTTCCGCAAGCACGGAACCCAGCAGGGCGTCATCGCCCGTGTCGGTCCCAGCATCCACGAGCATTTCAAGTACGAGCGCTACCTGCTTGCCGCCGCTCCCGGCCTGCTTCAAATCACAAATGACCCAGGCCTCTTCGAAGGTATCGAACCAGACTGATTGCAGATCCCGTTCGTTTCATTCAGCGCTGTTCGCTCTCACACAAAGCAAAAGCGGGACATGCTCCCATGCCCCGCTTCCATCACTCTCAATTCAACTCGGCGCCTATCTTGCGCCAATATTGATCGAGACAATGTATTCCCGAGGTGCGCCGGGGTCAACCAGCGTGTATCCTCCGAAACTCGTTCCAAAGTACCCTCCGCTCGTGATGTACGCGGTCGGGTTGTACTGGTTGTTCAAAAGGTTCTCGATGCCAAGCGACAGATGAACCGGCGCGGCAGCCATACGCGGTGGCAATCCATGAAATAGATGCCCGATGCCGTTGAGTGTCGCCACGGTATTGAAGTTCACCACGCCGTAGCCGGGCATCGTCTGAGTCGTCGGTGCGTTGTTCACATTGCTGAACAGGTAGCGCGTGCCAACATACTGCCACCACATCTCCGGCAGAATCGAATACACCCCCTGGTTGGAATCGAACCGCCCGGTCACTCCGACATTCGTAGTGAATTTAGGACTGTTCGAAATCGGATATTTCCCATAATTAAGGTGACTCCCACTGGGAACATAAGACAGGAAGTAGTTATGCTGGATGATTCCATTGCCGTGAATTTCGATATACCGGAACGGTGCATCGTCAAAGTTAAATGACACACCGTTGTACACGCTCGAAGCAAGGGCAATCGAAGCTGGAATGCTCTGCTGCGCAACTTGGGTCACCACGTTCACGTGGCTCAGTTTGTCGTGAAAATATGTGGCGTCCAGCGAACAGGTTCCAAAGAATGACGCGGGACATTTGGTGATAAGGAATCCGCCCTCGGCATTCTTGCTCTTGACTGCATGCAGAGCTGCGATGTCGACGCCCTTCGTTGGCAGGTTGGCGCCAAACGCCGAGTCTGTGGGGTTGGCATAGGTGACGGCATAATTCCCGTGAAGCGTGAACCAGGAAGACACATGGTAGTGCGCCCCGAAAAACGGTGAAAATTCCAGGAAGCTCTTGTGGGAATCAGGCGCTTGTTCCGGGTCGTTGGATGGAGGGGAATTCGGAAAATCCGCAACGCCTGTGTTGAAGTAATAAGTCCGGAAAAATTGCTCCGCCGCTCCGGGCGTGATAACAAGCCTATCCTTAAAGAAACTCACGCGGTCCTGAAGGTATAGGAACCCATAATCGGTATATAGTTGATCGCTGTTGAAAAATGCCGGGGCTGTTTTGCTGGTCCCAAGGCTTGGATTAAACAGCGCAACTGGATTGTGATAATCCTCATGCATCCAGTAGCCGCCGATCGTCGCCCGGTTGTGCGGCAACATCAGATCGAACGCGCTTTTGTCTCCAATGGTGTTCGAGGCCGGATCATACCACTCGTGGCCTACTGCATATTGCGGTCCATAGAAATTCACCACCCTGTTGTGGAGGCGATAGCCGTGACGATACCAAGTCTGCGAATGGAATAGGATGTGCGGAGACACGGATATGGCCAGCTTCCCGTACAGGATGTCACTCTGCGTCTTGATCTGCTTGTTCCATACAGCCTTCGCCAGCGAAGAATAGAAACCGCTTGTCTCCTGGCTGTAGTACTCGACTCCATTAGGAACGCTCGTCGCAGGCTGCGAATCAGGACCATACAGCCCCGTGGTAGTGACAGCATCTCCATAATTGTTGTTCGACGCGGGAGTAATCGGAGCAATCGGCAGGAAGTTCGGGCGCTGTTCTGTATTGCGGCTGTGATAATACCCGATGCTTATGTGACCGTTGGAAAACTGCTTGTTCAGCTTGAAATAACCTGCGTAACCGTGGGACGGCGCATCGTATTTCGGAATTCCGGTAGTCCCGGTCCTGAACGTGTCATTTGAAGCATACCCAAACGCAAACACGCCGGACCAGCCACGATAGTCGCCGGAGTTCACAACAACGTGCTCCAGGTAAGTGTTGTAGCTGCCCGCATCGAAACCGGCATCCACCTTGACTCCCGGTGTGGTGCTGGGCTGCGTCGGTATATAGTTGACGGTTCCTCCAATACTGTCGAACCAGCGATGAGAAGGCGCTCCCGGTCCGTAGTTCACGTTAATCCCGGAGATCATGTCCATGATCGGAATCTGGGTCGTCTGCCACTGCCCATTATTCGATATGGTGTTATTCATCGGGATCCCATCGAACAGGAAGCTGATCCCATTGCGGAGTACGTCGCCATTCACGCTGCTCCAACCGCCCTTGATGCCGCGCAGAACAACTTCGCTCCGCGCCGTCGCAGCCACGCCTCCATAGCCGTATACAAAAACACCCGGCGCAGCCGTGAGTGACTGGGCTGCACTGCCGAATGGTCCCGCTACGCCTCTGATTTCGTCACGGGAGATCTGCGCCTCCGTCACAGACGTTTCCGGAGATCCCTGCGCCGTAACCTTCACTGTTTGCGCCGCTGCGGCAACCTGCAGCGTGACTGGAAGTTGCACCGTCTGATTCGAATAGACGGTGATCCCCGACTTCGTGAACGTCATGAACCCTTTCGCGCTCACACTGATGCTGTAATCCCCCTCAGTGACACCCTCCATCGCAAAGGAACCGGATCTCTGGCTCTGTGCGCGATAGGTGGAATTGGTCTTAACATTGGTCAATAGGATCGCAGCACTGGCTATGGGCTTCCCGTCTTGACTGTGGACGATACCCTGAATGGCCGTTTGAGCCGCAGCCTTCAATTGGAGGCTGAACAGCGCAGACAGCATGATTAGGAAACAGAAGGCTCTTCTGGTAAATCGCATCAACGACTCCTGATTTCTCATAAAGCTGTACGTATGTTTTGGATACTTACTAAGGAAGATTGACGGCGTGAGAAGGATGCATTACGGCTGCACCTCACTGCTCGGACCATAGTCGTTGAATATGAATAGATGGCAATATCGAAATTACAAATAGTTCATTCAATAGATGAACAGTTAGTAAATATAAGGTGAATGAGAGCCATTGCCGACCGGAAGATATCTCCTCATCAATCACGTAGGAAAAGCGCTGCGGCCGCAATTGTGGAGCGATAGCTCGATTGATCTTGGCGGTTATCTCAGAAATTCCGCACTAATCAGTCGGGCAATCGGGCTTTGAGCCTGTGTAAAACAGAATCGCGGCCAGTGGCGCCACACACTCGTGCAGGCATCCGGCCGCGATTCTTTCCCCCTGAACTGTCGGGTACTAAAGCACTCCGCCAGGCTTCTCTCAGACCGTCAACTTCCTGAAGTCTGCTCCGCGCTCGCCTGTTTCACCAGCGCCTCTGCCGCATTCGCTTCCAGCACCCAGCTGCTGGCCGCCCCAATCGTGGTTTCATCTTCGAACCACAGCATCCCAAAGTTCGTGATGCACTCCGGGAAATCCGGCTTGATGATGATGTAGCCAGGAATCATCCCGCCGGGAATGTAGCTGTTGTCTCCGCGATTGTTCGAGTACGTCTTCAGCTTCGACTGTGTGCCAATCCCCGCAATGTATGACACGCTCGAAACCGGATGCGTTCCCAGCAGGTAGCTCGCCGCACGCAGCGTATATTCCGGCCCCACCAGCTTCGGAAACGCCTGATGCAGAAAGTACATCTCGGCACCGAACTCTGCCACCTCCGCAGATCCGCCCCATGCGCCCAGCGATGGCGGCACGCCGAAAGGTGTCTTGTCCATCGCGGCGTTCATCTTCGGCAGCCAGGCCGCCAGCGCTGTCTTGAATTGAGTTCTGTAGGTCTCGTCCAGATAAGGCAGTGCCCGCACCGCCGTCCAGCCTTGGAAACTCATATGCTGCAGCATCGTCGGAAACAACTCCTCCACGCGCTCCTTATACGGCTCCGCACCATGCGTTGCAATCATCAACTCCAGCGCCGCCGACCAGTCCATAGGACCAAACCGTCGAAACATCGGAGAAACCATCGGCATTGGATGCGCCTTCTCCTCCTGATACAGCTTGATCGCCGTCTGCAGGCACTCCTTTGCCAGTGGATCATTCCACCCCTTCAGCACTTCGGACGCTGAAGCCAGCGCGGCCGCGGCGCCGTATTGCATCGCCGGATTGTAGTTCGTCCACGCCCACCGGTCGTCCGGCTTGCCGGAGTAGTTCCCCTTAATCTCGTTCCGTCCCAGTTTCGGGTCATATATACGGCCATCGGTCTGCGAAGCAGCATCGCCAACAAACGTGTATCCCTTCAAGTACGGCGACTGAATCCCCATGATCGGGTGCCCGAAGGCATGCACCTGCGCCAGCGTCTGCAGCACGCCGTGCTCCACTTGCTCCACAAGGTCTGGAACTCCGTCGGGCTGGTGCATCACCACGCTCCGCGCCGTTTCGTTCACTGTCAGTTCGTCCCACTTTGGATGGAAAGTCGTGTACGTCAGCGCAAGATTCTCGATCGTCAGGTACTGCCCAAAAGCATCGTTATCGTAATCGCCGGCGTCAAACCATCCGCCTACGTTCAACCCTGGAACATGCTGGCCCGGCTTGTATGGGGAATACGTATGCTTGCCCATCCAGTACCCGTCAAAGTGCGGCGTGTTCGGCGGAGCCTGCAATGCGTCGTCCAGATGCGCGACGCCATGCCACATGTGGTAAGCGTCCAGTACAGAAACATGGTCCATCTGCTCAGCCAAAAAGCAGTCCAGCGTTGTCTGCCAAGTTCTGTTGTAAACATCGTGGGCAATTGGAAACACAGCCGTCCGCTTACCAGCGTATTCAATTTCGTATAACCCCGGCCGCTTCACCGATGAAAAATCAAACTTCACGTAGTCATAGCGCATCCACGGCATCGGCTTCGAAACCGGTGCCTCGAAAACCTTCTGGTACGTCCCATCGCTGGAGAGCCGCAACAACTCCGCCGTTTTCGGGGCGTCGAAATGCGGGTCCAGCTCGATAACCGCGACCTTCGAGAAATCCGTCGCATACCCTGCCTGGCTGTGGGCAATCATCGGCGGCCGCACCCAGTTCGGAATGTAATTCGGCCGAATATGCCAGACCACTGCGTCCTTCGTCTTGCCCGCAGGAATCAACGTGCGCAGCACAAACCAGCCATTCTGCGCCTGGTTCCTGCCGTCGTAGAGACGCAGCATCCCCGTATCCGTAGTCACGCTGATCCGGTCCAGCGGATTGCCCGCCGCCAGCGTAATGCTCTTCCCTTCGGCAAATGGAAGCGGCACCATGTATTTTCTCGCCTTCCGCCACTGCGCCACGTACCACACCTGCTTCGGCGCGCCTGGCTTCGGCAGATCCGCTGTCATCCTGCTCTCTGGATAGCGCGGCATCACCCCAAACACTTTGTCGTCCACCACGTACGACTTGTCCTCGTAGATCGAAGGCAAAAATTCCAGGTTGAAGCCCGCCTTGCCTACCAGGTCCTCCGGCAGCGGCTTGTCCAGATTCACCGTCACTTTCACTCCACCCGGTTCGGCGCTCACCACCACGTGGTAGCTCAGGTGGTATGCGGGATAAGCAAGACTCGCCGTGAGCCGGTCATGCGCCTTGTCCGCCTGGTGGCTCAGAATGTGCGGAATCGGACCCCACTGCTCCGGCGTCGGTGAAAGCCGCACACTGCCATTCGTCGCAATCCTGTGCCCGTGCAGAATAATCTGCATCGCCGAGTCCTTCTGGTCAAAGAACACGGGACTGTACACGTCGTCATAGAGCATCACGCTCACGCCGCGCCCCCGCAGGTAGCCGTTATCGGTCACCTTCATGTTCAGCTGCGCGCCAAAGGCAGGCAGGCTCAAGAACAGGGCTATCAACAGGCACACCGGTGCAACCGTTCGGGGTCGAGAGAACATTGCGGCATCTCCAGTCGTAATTGCTTCGCGACCGAATCCTACCTACGCCACGACTAAAGCGTCAAACTAAACCGTTAAACTTCTAAAATTACGCATTCCTGTACGGCCAGCCCCCGTGTGGTCAGCGCTCAGCGTTTTTTGTGATCTTTGCAGTAAGAGGTTTTTGCGGCGAAGTCGCGATTCGATGGACGCGCGGTCCCGGCTAGTTCCCTCCGCCATTCCGGGCAAGACTCATCCCATTCACAGAGTCCACATACCTGGCCACACCCCGGTAAAGTGCCTCGGCAATCCGCTCCCGATAGGCTGGCTCGGTCAGATCCTGTGCTGACTCCGGATTCGACAGGAACGAAATTTCCGCCAGAATCGACGGCATATTCGCCCCTATCAGCACCACAAACGGAGCCTTCTTCACGCCCAGATCCTCAAAGCCCGGATTGCCTTGCTTCAGCCCGTTGTAAAGGCTTTGTTCCACATCTTGCGCAAAAATTCGCGACTCGTTCAGCTTGTCATTGAGCGCAATCTTCTTCACCAGTCCAGAGAGTTGATGAATCGACTGCTTCGATACCGCGTTCTCTCTTGCCGCCAGCTCCAGCGCATCCGCCGAATTCGTAAAGCTCAGGTAATAAGTCGCAACGCCCCGTATCGCCGTGTCGGGATTCGAGTTCACGTGAATCGAGATGAACAGATCTGCCCTGTCCTTGTTGGCAATCGCGGTCCGCGTCTCCAGTGGAATGAATGTATCCGTGTCGCGCGTATAAAACACCTGTACGCCCAGCTTCCGTCGCAGAAGCCGTCCCAGCCGAAGTGCCACGTCCAACGCCACCGTCTTTTCTTCCAGGCCGTTCGGTCCAATCGTTCCTGAGTCGTGCCCGCCATGTCCGGGATCAATTACAATCCGATGAATCTTCAGCCCCAGCGCACGCACCATCGTCGGAGCATTCGGCTGCATCACCGGAGCCACCGCCGGCCGTCCCGGCACTGCTGCACGCATGCTCTTGAGCGGCGGAGGCAGCGCATTGCTGTTGTTTGCGCCTCGCTCCGGCGCATCCGGCGCGGGCTTCGTTTCCGGAACCCTGGCCGCAACCGGCGCCATAGTGGGCGCTAGCGTTGCTTTTACCTCGTGCGTCGGCTCCCTCATTGCCGCCAGTTCATTCCCGGGCAATCTATTTGTAACCTTTGATGATCGCTTTCCCGCTACCTCCTGCGCGCGCCCGCGCACATCCACAATCAGCCGCGGAGGCGTCGGCAGATAGAACGCCGAGTAGTTGCTCACCGGGCTCACATCCAGCACCACCCGCGTCACATCCTGCGTCAGTTGCGTCACGCTGATGCCCTTCAGGAAGCCGTCCTGCACCGTTTCCGTCGACCGCCCCATCAGTGAAGGAGAAAGCCGCGCCCCATACAGATCAAAGAAAATCCGGTCCGGATTCGTCGTCCGCGCCGCCTCGTATTGCACTTCCTTCTGCAGCGCAATCACCACCCGGGTCGAGTCCGCCGTCGACCAGTGCTGGATGCTCATTACCTGCGGCAACTCCGGGTTTCCGGCTACGGCCGGCGCTGTCATCGCCACAGGACGCTCTGGCGGACTTGTCACCGGCGTCGCTATCGCTGCACTCGGCACGCCCATCATTGGCTTGCTCCTGCGTGGAACAGGGACTGCCAACCCCGCTGCCGTCCGCGCTGCCAGCCCGGCTGGCTGCTTCATAGGACGTGCCGGATGGCTCTGCATCCCGCGCGCCACAGCCGTTTCCCGCCGCACCTGAGTAGGCCGCTCACGCCGACGAATCGCCGCCAGCTCATACCGCGCCTCTTCCCCCAGCGGGTTATGCGGATACAAGCGCAAAAACAATTCAAACTTCTGCCGCGCTCGTGCCAGTTCCCCCAGATCCAGTTCGTAAATGTCACCCTCGTTTAGCAGTGCCGAATACGCATAATCATTCCGCGGATATTGCTGCCGCAAAGCCTCGTATTGCCCAATCGCTCTGTGCAGCAGCGCCGGATCATGAAACACCCGGCCCTCCTCGGCATACAAATCCGCTGTCGCCGCCATTGCCGCCACGGCATAGGGCGAACCCGGATCATCCATGTAAACGTTGCGGTAGGCGTCCATCACGCGGTCGTAGTCGCGTCGGGTACGCCGCGTCGTCAGTTTCCCGTCCAGCGAGGCATGCATCCGCTGCGCATGCTGGAACTGCTGCGCGCTGTAGCTCTCCGCCGCACCATCCGGTACAGCCAGGCAAAGCAGCAACACAGCCAGGCAGACGCGCCTGAAATAAGGAAGAAAATGCATACGCGTTTCGGCGGCCACCTCAATTATAGGAAGCCCCGCGCCCCTCTCACTTCAGGGGGAATCCAGCTTGAAACCCGCAACCGCGCCCCCAACATCCGAAACGGGAAAAGCCCACATCCGTCTGAAATCCGCGCCGCTACCCCACCAATTCCTTCACCACTGCGGGAACACTCTTGAGCGCGGCATCCAGTTGCGAAGCATCCTTCCCTCCCGCCTCGGCCATGTCCGGCCGTCCACCGCCGCTGCCGCCAACTTTTTTCGCCACCTGCGCCACAATCTTCCCGGCCTGTACCCGCCCGGTCAGATCCTTGGTTACGCCCACAATCAGCGCCACCTTGCCATCTTCCTGCGCAGAACCCAGCACCACCACACCCGACCCAAGCTTCGTCCGCAGATTATCCACTAGCGTCCGCATCTGTCCGCGGTCTACGCCGTCCACGCGCTGCGCCAGTACCTTGATGTCGTCCACCTCTACTGCCTCATCCGCCGCGCCGGCAATCGCTTTCGCCGCGGACTTCATCCGCATCTCATCGAGCTCGCGCCGCAGCTTCTTCATCTCCTCATCCTGTGCCGCCAGCCGCTGCTTCAGTGCCTCTGCCGGAGACAACTCCGCGCTCGGTGCCACCTGTACCGCCACCTGGGCCACTTCATAATCCCGCCGAAACTCCCGCAGCGCGCCCAGACCCGTCACCGCCTCCACGCGCCGCACGCCAGAAGAAACACTGCCTTCGCTCACCAGCTTCACCACGCCAATCTCGCCCGTTGCGCCCGTGTGCGTTCCACCGCAAAGCTCCGTCGAAAAGTCGCCAATCTTCACTACGCGCACGCGCTCACCATACTTCTCGCCAAACAGCGCCATCGCGTGATACTCATTCACGGCCACATCTATCGGAACATCCTCCAGCGTCTCCACCTTCGTGTTCTTTAGCACTTCCTTGTTGATGATGTCCTCAATGTCCTGCAGTTCCTCATCGGCAATCTGCGCAAAGTGCGAAAAGTCAAACCGCAGCCGTCCCGGCTCCACCAGCGACCCGGCCTGTTTCACATGCGCGCCCAGCACCTCCCGCAACGCGGCATGTAAAAGGTGCGTACCGGTATGATTCCGCCGCGTCGCTGCGCGGAAATCCGCATCTACCACCGTGTCCACCTTGTCGCCCACTACCAGCGTCTGCCGTAGCACCGCCTTGTGCGCAAACACGCCCTGCACCGGCTTTGTGCAGCCGCTCACTTCGGCCACCACCGAGTTGTGATCCTCCGAATACAACCACCCATGGTCCCCAATCTGCCCGCCCGAATCCGCATAGAAACTCGTCGTGTTCAGCACCACTTCCACCGTGTCGCCCGGATTCGCCGCCTTCACGCCCAGCCCATCTTTCACAATGGCCAGCACCTCGGCGCCGTCCACGCGCAGCTTGCGGTAGCCCTCAAACTCCGTCTTCGGCAACTGTAGAAACACCGGGCTCGCCGACTGCTTCGCACCGCCCTTCCACGACGCGCGCGCCCGCGCCTGCTCTTCGGCCCGTGCTTCTTCAAACCCCGTCAGATCAAACTTGATGCCCGCATCTCGCGCCGCGTCCATCATGAAATCCAGCGGCAACCCATACGTCTCATAAAGATGAAAGCCAAATCTGCCATCCACCATCAAGTTCTTCTGCCTTTGGATTTCAAGCCACTTATTCAGCTCTTGAAGGAACAGGTAGGTTTGATCCGGGGCAATAGACAGATCTCGGCAACTGCGGTAAATGCGCTCGCGTACCTCTACACCAGTATTGGTCGGCTCGATCGCATGAACGATTGGGTCGAGAGCCTCTATCTCTGGATTGCTTAAACCAGCAGCGTTCATTGCTATGGCAAATGCATGGTCCTGCCAATCGCGAACCAGACTCTTGATGTGTTGCGAAAGCCGGCCCGATCCAATCTCCAGCACCCGTGCAAACTGCCGCTCCTCACCCTCCACCACTTTCGCCACGCGCTCGGCGCTCTCCTTCAGCTCCGGATACGCCGCCTGCATCTCATCCCGCACCGCATACACCATCTGACCCATGAACGGCTGCTCCTGCCCCAACAGCCGCCCGTGCCGAATCCCGCGCCGCAAAATCTTCCTCAGTACATACCCGCGCCCTTCGTTCGCCGGCAGCACACCATCGCTGATCAAAAACGTCGCCGCCCGCGCATGGTCCGCAATAATCCTGAGCGATGCATCGCTCGGCGAACCGCCGTCCCCGTATTTCGTGAGCGTCAGCTCCGCCGCCCTTTGTATTAGTGGTATGAACAAATCCGTATCAAAATTACTGATCTTCCCCTGCATCACCGCGGCCAGCCGCTCCAGTCCCGCGCCTGTATCAATCGACGGCTTCGGCAGCAGCGCCAACTCCCCGTTCGACGACCGATCAAACTGCATGAATACCAGGTTCCAGATCTCCACGTACCGCGCATCGTCCTGCCCAAACGGCTTGTCCACCCCCGGCGTTTCCGCCGCCTCCAGCCCCATATCGTAGAAAATCTCCGAGCATGGCCCGCATGGCCCCGTATCGCCCATCTGCCAGAAGTTGTCTTTTGTCCCGAACTCGAAAATACGCTCCGCCGGAACCCCCTGTCCGCGCCACAGCTCGTACGCCTCCTCATCCCGCGGAACCCCGTTCTCGCCCTTGAAGATTGTCACGTAAAGCCGGTCCTTCGGCAGCCCGAACCACTCCGGCGATGTCACCAGTTCCCACGCATAGGCAATCGCCTCGCGCTTGAAGTAGTCGCCAAAGCTGAAATTCCCCAGCATTTCAAAAAACGTGTGGTGACGCCGCGTAAACCCCACGTTCTCCAGATCGTTGTGCTTGCCGCCCGCCCGCACACACTTCTGCGAGGTCGTCGCCCGCACATAATCTCGCTGCTCCAACCCAAGGAACACATCCTTGAACTGGTTCATCCCTGCGTTGGTAAACAGCAACGTGGGGTCGTTCGCCGGAACGAGTGACGAAGAATGGACACGACGGTGTCCCTTGCTCTCAAAAAAGCGTAGAAAGGTCTCGCGAATGTCAGATCCAGAGCGGAAAGGCATGTCTTAAGTGTAATCAAGAGAGTCGTATTCGGCGCGCCAACAGGGTCGCCTGCTTTCCATACGCCCGCACCCGCCCGGGTATACCACTCTTACTCCGAAGGAGTATCCTGTTTGGCGATTATTCTCGCCAGGAGCCGCCCAATGAAACGTTTGATTACCTTCGCCGCAACGCTTGCCCTGCCGCTCGCGGCCCTTGCTCCGGCCATGGCACAGCAACCCGCTCGCCCGCCAATCACCGGCATTTCGCACATCTCCTTCTATTCCTCGCATCCCGTCGAGTCCCAGCATTTCTACGTACACGACATCGGCCTCAAAAAGATGTCTGACCCCGAAAATTCCGCCGGCGCGCGCTATTACATCGACTCAGACCAATTCGTCGAAATCCTGCCCCTGCCCGCCAACGAAGGCGTCAACCGCCTCGCCCAGATCGGCTTCCTCACCACCAACGCCCGCCAGCTGCGCCTCTATCTCCAGTCGCGCGGCATCAAGGTGCCCGCTCATGTGAGCCATGCCTCCGACGGCAGCTACTGGTTCAATGTCCTCGACCCCGAAGGCAACCACGTCCAGTTCGTACAACCGCCGCCACACGGCGTCTCCATGGCCGGCGCGGACCCCATCGGCCGCCACATGATCCACTTTGGTTTCATGGTCCACAGCCGCGCCAAAGAAGACACCTTCTATCGCACCATCCTCGGCTTCCGCCCCTACTGGTACGGCGGCATGAAGCCCGGCAAAATCGACTGGGTATCCCAACAGGTTCCCAACGGCCACGACTGGATCGAATACATGCTCACCAGCGGACCCTCCGGCAGCGGCATCCCCGCGCACATTTCCAAGCAGCAGCTTGGCATCCTCGACCACTTCTCCATCGGCATCGTCAACATGGAGCAGGCCGTCACCACGCTGAGCAAGGAAGGCCGGCTCAAGAGTAACCGCTACAACGGCCCGCAGATCGGCCGCGACGGCAAATGGCAGTTCAACGTCTACGCGCCGGACGATGCCCGAGTCGAGCTGATGGAATACACTCCCGTCGAAAAACCCTGCTGCTCGCCCTTCACCGCCGCCAATCCCACTCCGCCAAAACCGTAACTACGTCGATTACAGATCCACTTTTCGCGAAACACTGCCTTGGTCGAATCTCTCGGCGGCCATACTTTTGCTACTTCTTGAAGATCTCTTCCAGCGCCGAACACGCTGTCTGTGCCCCATGCTCGGCTCGAACGGCATGTGCAATTTCAACCGCCCTCCGCGCATAGGTCGGCTTTTCCAGCAGCGCGCGCAGTGGCCGCATCGCTGTCCGCGCGTTATATTGCGGACGCCCAATCACCTCCGCCACGCCCAGCCGCCGCACCCTCCGCGCATTGTCCGGCTGGTCGTGACTGTATGGCATCACCAGCATCGGCTTGCCCGCACGCAACGTCTGCGCTGTCGTCCCCACTCCGCCCTGATGCACGACCACGGATGCATACGGCAAAATCCGCGAGTACGGCGCATACTCCGCCACAAAGATGCTGTCCGGCAGCTTCCGCTTCGGATAATTCCCCGGCTCATTGCCCACCAGTAGCACGGCACGCTGATTCAACTCTTCCGCCAAACGCGCGCTCTCTTCGTAAAAGCTCCCCGCGTCCAGCACTGCCGCCGAACCCAGCGTAAACACAACCGGCGCAGGTCCAGACTCCAAAAACTGCCTCAACTCCGGCGCCAGTTCCTGCACACCCGCATCCCCGTCGTAGTACACAAACCCGGTAATCCGCGTATGCTCCGGCCAATCCAGTTGCTTCTCACCCAGCACGCTCGAAAACAGCGCCAGCGCCAGCCGCTCCGAGTGCTTCGCGTCAAAAATGGGATCCTTGCCGCGCGGCAGCCCCAACTCTCTGCGCAACTCGTATATCGGTTCCGGCCACTTCCGCGTTACGTAGCGAGCAAACCGCGCTACCACTTGGCCGGTTCCGGGCACCACTGCTTGCACCTTCGCCAAAAGCGGATACGGCGGCAGTACCGGCGGATCATAGGCTGAAAAAAATGAAAATGGAGCCAGCACATAGCTCGCCCATGGTACTCCGGTCTTTTCGGCCACAATCGGAGCCGCATACGCCAGTTCACCAGCCACCAGCAAATCCGCCCCGCCCTTCGCGCTCACGGCTTCCAGCAAATCTTCATAGCTTTCGCGAATCGACGGAAACAGAAACTCCCGCAGTCCTCGTTCGGTCCCGTGCTTGATGTCGTAAATCATCGCCACAAGCCGCTTGTCATGCGGATCCTGGTCTGGCCGCACACGCGCAAACTCAATGCCCAACGGTTCAATCTTCTCGCGAAACATCTCCGGAATCGCCAGCACGGGTGCATGCCCGCGCCGCTTCAATTCCAGCGATAGCCCAATCAGTGGATTGACGTCGCCAAACGTCCCAAATGTCGTCAGTACAATCCGCATGCCTTAAAAACTTGCCTCGAACAATTGAAATCTCCGCTCCAGCTCCCACTCTTCCTGCGCCTTCTGGCTGTGATCCACCAGTTGTGCGCATGCTCCCGTGGGCTTCGCGTTGCCAAGCTGCCCTCTGCACGCCGGGACCGGCGTCGTCAGTCGCTCCGGCGTGTAACGCACCCACAGGCTCTTACCCGGCAAAAACGCGTGCGCAATCGATGTCCGCGCCAGTAGTTTCATATCCTCGTACGTCAGCGGATAAGTCTCGGCCGCGCGCACATATTCATGCGTTAAATCGATCCGCTCCACGCCCTCGTCATCTGTCGAGAGCGCCACCGGCACGCCATACTTCCGGTACAGCATAAACGGATGATCTTTGCCCTTCACCCCCAGAATATCCGCGTTGCTCGTCAGGTTGATCTCAACCATGATGTGCTTCCGCGCCATCTCGTGCAGCAGCTCTATCGGGTGATTTTCATACGCAATGTCCACTCCATGACCAATGCGCTCCGCGCCCGCAATTTCCACAGCCTGCCGAATGTGGAACCGCAGATCCTTCGGCGGTACCATACCCATCGTCAATTCGCCCGCATGCAGAGTAATGTTCACCTTCGGATAAAACTCGTGCAGGACATGGATCATCTCCATGTGCATCGTGTAGTCCTTCAGCGAGTAATACCCATCCTCCGGCTGCACCAGGTTGATCCCTACCACATCCGGATCTGTCGACGACACTTCAAATCCCAGCAGAATCTGCGCAAATACATCCGGCGGAGGCATATCTCGCAGCACCTGGTACAGGAATCGCACTTTCACCCCACAGGCCGCCGTCGCCTTTGGCGTCCCGCAATGCTCCAGTTCCCGCTTTTGCTCAAGCATCGTCGAAAACATCTTCCGAATCGCCGGCTCCTCCTTGCGGATACCCGCCGCCAACAGCTTCTGCCTGTACTGCGCAAAATTTGGGTCGAATCCTACCTTTTCGGCCAGCTTCGCCGCTTCCGCAAAATTCGGCGTCACCATGAGCTCCAGGTACTGTTCGTTCTGTCCCGCGGCCCGTGTCGCCACGTCGTTCACCCACTCGCCGCGATGGCTCGTCGAAAGGCCGCTGAACCGGCCGAACGTATCAAAGAACCAGTCGTGGCCTGAGTCGCCCGTCACCGGCACAAACGTCCGCATCGAAAACGAATCCACCATCTCGCTGTATAGGTGCTCATCCTCCGGCAACGTTGACGCAGCGACATCCCCCTTGGGGCAATCCGGCGCGTGATATTTCGGGTCAAACCGCAGCCCCGCCACATTCACACACAGATGATCCTCCGCAGCATCCTTCAGAAATGTCTCGGCGTAGACAGCCCCCGACAAATGCATATGCAAATCGGCGCCCTTCGGCATCTTACGCAGGAACATTTCGAGCTCCGGCTGTCCTTCCTGCCGCGCCTCCGCGAATGCGCGCGCCGTTCTCACCTCGGCAGCGCTCTCCTGTGCCCTGGCCGCCGAAACCGCAAGGACTCCGCACACCACGCTCAGCAATATCAGCCATCTCACGGGCGCCAGACCATTTCCTTGTCTCATCAAGCCAAACACTCCTGAAAATTGAGTCGTGGCACAAGTTTAGTCGCTTCAACAGAAAAACCCGCCCTCACACCCCTCTTCGAGTCAGAATTTTCACACTTGCCGAGCACAATCAGACACCCGGAAACCGCCCCGGCCGGTCTGCTATACTACGTCAGGTTGTTGAGGTTATTTGGAGTTGAGCCAGCCCGCTCCCTGAATCGCCCTCCGACCACCCGCGCTGAACCCTTCAGCGCCCTTGGATCTCCAAGGCCAGGTAGCTCAGTGGTAGAGCGCGGCCCTGAAAAGGCCGGCGTCGGCGGTTCGATCCCGTCCCTGGCCACCACTCACATTTCCGTTTCACTTCTGCCGCGCTCAATCTCTGGGCGCAAGCGCAATAATGTAGTCCGCGGTCCCTCAAAGGCCGGCGTCGGCGGTTCGATCCCGTCCCTGGCCACCGCTCACATTTCTCCGGAATCACCCTGATCAATCACATTGCAGGATGCTAGTAAATCGTCTTATTATTGGCTCCGCGTAACTAACGCCTCACTGCTGGCTGAATGGTGCGCATCACCTGAACGTTTGAGCCTGCGGTTCAAATCCGCGTTTAATCCTGCAGAGAGCGTCCCATTCGGCGCTCCGCCACACCAAGGAGTTTCATGCGTACCTTCTCCACGATTGCCGTTGTTGCAGTTTCCCTTGGGCTTTCCTGTCCAGTTGCCTCGCACGCACAGCCGGCAAAAGCCTCCCTAAGAGTGATCCGGCTTTCTCCAGCCCTCAATAAACTCATTGCACCCGGCGTGGAACCGCAGGTCGTCTCCGGCGGTTATATCTTCACCGAGGGCCCGATGTGGCGGGACGGCCGGCTTTGGTTTTCCGACGAAGAGGGCGACGAGGTGCACGCCGTAACACCGGACGGCAAGGACACCGTACTCATTAACTTCAAACACGGGCCCTACGCACTTCCCGATGGGCACAAGACCGGCCCCAACGCCATGGCGTCGGATAAGAACGGCACAGTCGTCATGTGCGAGCAGTATGCTCGCGCCGTCGTCAAGCTGGTCGGTAAACCACCCAATCTGAAACCGGTGCTTTTCTTCGACAAGTACCACGGCAAGCGCCTGAACAGCCCCAATGACCTTGTGTTTCTGCCCGATGGCTCGTTTTTCTTTACCGACCCGCCCTATGGCTTGAAAGGCGGCGACCATAGCCCCCTCAAGCAGATCCCCTTCAACGGCGTCTACCACTACAAAAACGGAAAACTCACAGCGATCATCAAGAATCTCACCCTTCCGAACGGCATCGCGCTCTCGCCCGACAATAAAACGCTCTATGTCAACAACTCAGGCCCAGCCGAGCGGGTCATCGCCTATCCGCTGCATAAAAATGGTACGGTCGGGCCGCCGCACGACATCATCGACTTTACTGGCAAGGAAGGCCCGGGCATCCCCGACGGCATGAAGATCGACAGCCGCGGCAACATCTGGACAACCGGGCCGGGAGGCATTCGCGTCATCACGCCGCAGGGCAAGGTGCTGGGGCTGATCGTGCTGCCGCAGGTGGCCGCCAACCTTGCGTGGGGCGGCAACGGAACAACGCTGTACATCATGGACACTTCGCATGTCTACCGCATTCGCACGCTCGTGAAGGGTTACCTGCCCGTGTTTCGCCGCTAGCCCAATGATCTGGAGGAGATATGAGTCCCATCGATCGTCGCGACTTCACCAGGCTTTCCCTCATGGCCGCTGCCGCCACCGCACTTCCGGTGCACGCCGAGGAGCACAAGCCAGTGCGCTTTGCACCTGTCGGCCTCGGAGCCATCTCGGACATCTTCATGCGAGCCTGCGCTCTGTCCACCAAATGCAAGGTGACCGCACTCGTCACAGGCCACGCCACGGAAAAAGCTCCAAAATACGAAGCCCTCTACGGGGTCTCTCCCAAGGCGGTTTATAACTACGAAAATTACGACGAGATAGCCAACAACCCTGACATCGACGCGGTTTATATCGGTCTTCCCAATAGCATGCACGCCGAATACACCATCCGCGCGGCTAAAGCAGGAAAGCATGTCCTTTGCGAGAAACCCATGGCGATCTCCTCAGCCGAATGCCGGCAAATGATCGACGCCTGCCGAGAAAACAATGTGAAGCTGATGATCGCCTACCGCGTCCATTACGACCCCATGTGGCGGCAGATTCGCAGCATGGCTCGCAGCGGCGCCATTGGCGAAATCCAGGGCTTTCAGGGAGGGTTTTACGGCCCGAAATACAAGGGCTGGCGGCTCGATCCCAAGCTTTCAGGCGGAGGCTCGCTGCTCGATCTCGGCATCTACCCACTGAACACGATCCGCTGGATCGCAGGCGAAGAACCCGCATCGTTCTCTGCGCAGGTGGCAACCAAAATCCCTGGCCCACGCTTCGCAAAAGTGGAAGAGAGCATCCAGTTCACAATGAGGTTCCCCTCCGGCACGATTGCATCGAGCGGCTCCTCTTATGGATACATCGCTCCCGCATTCCTCAGCATCGACGGAACCAAAGGCAATCTTTGGGTTGAGCCGGCGTTCCTGTATGACGGATTGAAGTTCCACGGCACCACCGTCCACGGACCTGTCAACGAAATCAGCCCTGGCGAGCTTCCCTACCAGTTCACCGCGGAAGCCGATCACTTCGCCGACTGCATTCGCAACAACACCCAACCGGCAACCCCAGGCGAAGAAGGACTCAAGGACATGCTCGCAATGGAGGCCATCTACCGCGCTGCGGGTGCCCCCATCGCTTGAAAAGTTCGTCTCTTCTCACAAATCTGACGGGACGCCTTTTTCGAGCCATATCCTGTACGCATATCCGGGAGCACTCGCCCCGTCTACGTCTTTTTCATCAGGAGAAGACGCACCCTCCACGCCATCGCGAGACATGGCAAAAGGAACTCTGCTCTTCTACGCTCCTGTCTCGACAAAATTCGTCAGTGTCCCAATCCCGTCAATCGTAATGCGCACTTCGTCGCCGCGCTTAAGAGTAAACGAATCCGGCGGAATAATCCCCGTTCCGGTCATCAGCAGGCAGCCCGTCGGGAAACTGCATTCGCGAAAGAGGTAGCTGACAAGTTCTCCCATCTCACGTTTCATTTCTGCCAGCGTTGTCCTCCCGCTGAATTCTGACTGCCCCTCGCGAACGATCTCGATGCGAATCTCCGTGGATGCAGGGAGTGGATCGGAACTCACCAGGACACCTGGCCCCAGCGCGCAGCTTCCGTCATACACTTTAGCCTGCGGAAGATAGAGTGGATTTTCTCCCTCAATGTCGCGCGAACTCATATCGTTGCCAATCGTGTAGCCGATGATCTTCCCTTGCGGATTCACCAGCAGCGTCAACTCAGGCTCGGGCACCGACCACGTTGCATCCTTGCGAATCCGCACCGCTTGTCCCGTTCCAACCACCCGGCCCGCTGTAGCCTTGAAGAAAAGCTCCGGCCGCTCCGCCGAATACACCCGATCGTAAAAGCTGCCGCCTCCCGCGCTCTTTGACTCTTCCATGCGCGCGCTGCGGCTCCGAAAATACGTCACGCCTGCAGCCCATACTTCCTGGCTGCCAATCGGCGCTTCGACCTCTGCAGCATCGACGTTGTCTGCCGGCTCCATCCGCTCTATCAGGCCCAATAGATAGGCCTTCGGATCGTCCTGCTCGACCACCTCGTCCCATGTCACCGCGGCAATGTGGTAATGCTTGCCGTCCTGCTCGACGTAAATGCCTTGCTTCGTGCGAAAGAGTTTCACTGGTTCTTCTCCAACTTGGAAATGATTGCATCGGCGTCGTAAACACACCCACCCCAAACCCCGCCGCTCGCATGCACCAGCGCAGCCCAGAGCCGTGTGTCATCAGGCAAAGCCGGATGTGGTGCAAGATCACTGCGCGACTGGCGTTCCGCGAGGCGTCGCGCTCCTTCTTCAGCCCCAAAGTGCTCCCCCGCGTCACCAACCAGGTGCACCGTCCCGGTCAGCGCCTTCCGGTCGATCACGATCTCAATTTGGTCTCCCTCCAGCACTTTGCCAATAACTCCCCCAGCCAGCGCCTCCGGCGAAATGTGACCGATACACGCACCCGTAGACACACCGCTGAAGCGCGCATCCGTCAGCACCGCGACATGCTTGCAATGCGGAAGTTGCTTCAGTGCGGCAGTAATCTGGTACACCTCCTGCATGCCCGCGCCCGCCGGTCCGCCGCAAATCAGCACAACCACATCGCCTTTGGAGATATCGCCCGACTTGATGGCGGCAATCGCAGCTTCCTCGGTTACAAATACCCTGGCTGGTCCTTGATGCCGGTAAACATCGTTTTCATCGATCAGCGAAGGATCGATCGCCGTGCTCTTGATAACCGAGCCCTCCGGTGCAAGATTGCCGACAGGAAAACAAAGTGTCGACGTCAGCCCTCGCGCGCGCGCCCGATCAGGACTCATGATCACATCTTCCGGATCAATGCCATCCCTCTCCCGCAGTCTCTTCCGCAATACATGACGGCGCTCGCTCTCGCGCCACCAGTTCAGGCATTCATCCAGCGTCGTACCTGTCACTGTCTTCGCGGATGGATCGATCAACCCATGCTTTCTCAGGTGTAGCATCACCTCAGGAACACCGCCGGCCAGAAAAACCTGCACCGTCGCAAAATGCCGCGGCCCGTTGGGCAGCACATCCACCAGCCTCGGTACACTCCGGTTCACGTCCGCCCACTCCGCAACGGTAGGACGGGATAGTTTCGCAGCATGAGCAATCGCAGGTAGATGCAAAAGCAAATTTGTGGAGCCGCCAAAGGCTGCATGCAACACCATCGCATTTCGCAGCGAACCCTCCGTCAATACATCAGCCACTCCAATTTGTAACTGGTAAAGCCTCATAATTGCCCGCGCTGAGCGCGCCGCCATATCCATCCAGATGCGCTGGCCCGAGGGCGACAGCGCCGAGTGTGGAACCGAGAGCCCTAGCGCTTCGCCAATCACCTGCGAAGTCGCAGCTGTTCCCAGAAACTGACACCCGCCGCCGGGCGAAGCGCACGCGCGGCAGCCTACTTCTGATGCGTATTCAAGTGAAATCTGCTTCTGTGCAAAGCGCACTCCAATCGTCTGAACCTTCCCTGCGTCCTCGCCGTCTTCAGGCAACAGCGTTACACCGCCGGGAACAAGCACCGCGGGCATCGTCCCGCACGCAGCCAGCGCCATCATCATGGCGGGCAAGCCCTTGTCACAGGTCGCTACACCCAGGACGCCTTTTCTCGTTGGCAGGGAGCGAATCAGCCTCCGCAGCACCATGGCCGCATCATTGCGGAATGGCAACGAATCCATCATGCCCGTCGTGCCCTGCGTGCGTCCGTCGCAGGGGTCCGTGCACGCACCAGCAAACGGCAGCGCATGCAGAGCTTTCAGCTCGCGCGCAGCTTCGGCGACCAGCAGCCCTACTTCCCAGTGACCGGTATGAAAACCAAGCGCAATCGGCTCGCCATTCTCTGCTCGCAATCCACCATGAGTGCTCAAGATCAAAAACTGCGGATCAAGCAGCCGCGCGGGCTCCCAGCCCATTCCCGCGCTCTGGGAGAGCCCAAACAAATTGCCTGAGGGCTCCGCGAGCAGCATCTGCGGCGTCAGCGGCAAAGACCCGGCAGGCCCAGCCGCGTGCGTGTCGACGTGCCACAGCTCCGCTTGGCCACTCTCAAGTACAGACGTAAGAGAAATATCCGGAATCGAACGCCTCACTTTCCTCACAAGTATAGTTGGACCGCATCAGCCACTTCCCGGCCTCCGCCTAAACCCTCGCCAAGGTCCGCTCCAGCAGAACCGCACCAGACCGAACGTGCCAACTGCTTCCCCGAAATGTTATAAGGCTTCCGTGCTCACTCAACAGCCGGAAAACGTGGAATTGCTTCAGCATCAGCTAAGGCGGCGCTGGTACTTTGTGGTGCCGGCAGTATTCATCACTTACAGCCTAGCTTATCTCGACCGCGCCAACTATGGCTTCGGCGCCGCGGCCGGACTGGCGCAAACCCTGCACATCAGCGGCTCACAGTCTGCATTCCTTGGCGCTCTGTTCTTTCTCGGCTACTTCCTGTTTCAGGTCCCTGGCGCGGCTTATGCGCAACGCAAAAGCGCAAGACGCATAGTCTTTGTCGCGCTTGTCTGCTGGGGCATCTTCGCAGCGCTAACCGGCGTCATTCGAGTCTTCTGGCTGCTCGCACTCGACCGCTTTCTGCTCGGTGTGGCGGAAAGCTTCATTTTCCCCACTATGCTCATCGTGCTCACGCACTGGTTCACGCGCAGCGAGCGCTCGCGCGCTAACGCCGTCATGATTCTTGGCAATCCCATCGCCATGCTGTGGATGTCCGCGTTAACCGGCTACCTCATCAAGATATTCGGCTGGCAGATGACCTTCATCCTCGAAGGCGTTCCCTCCGTCCTGTGGGCCTTTGTCTGGCTGGCCGTAATGCGTGACCGCCCGCGGAACATCGCGTGGCTCAGCGACGCCGCATGCGACCACCTGAACCGGCAACTCGAGCAGGAGCAAAAAGTCCTCCCGCGGACACGGAACCTCCTTGCCGCCTGCCGAATCCCCGGTGTGTTGCTGCTATGCCTTCAATATTTCAGCTGGAGCATCGGAGTCTACGGATTCGTGCTCTGGCTGCCGACCATCCTCAAATCAGGAATGCGACAGGGCATCGAAACGGTCGGCTTCCTCAGTGTGGCCCCGTACTTGCTCGCAATCGTTCTCATGGTGGTGGCGTCGCAGCGGTCCGACCGCACGCTCAACCGCAAGCGATACGTCTGGCCATTCCTCATGCTCTCTGGACTCGGACTGCTCGGATCGTATCTCTCGGCGGACCACAGCTTCTGGCTTGCCTATGGTTTCCTGATCCTTGCCGGCGGCGCCATGTACGCGCCCTACGGACCATTCTTCGCCATCGTTCCCGAAATGCTCCCCGAAAACGTCGCCGGAGAAGTCATGGCTCTCATCAATGGTTTCGGCGCATTGGGCGCCTTTGTAGGCACATGGTTGGTGGGACTACTGCAGGCGGTGACTGGGAATTCCCAGGCAGGATTTCTCTTCATGTCGGCATCCCTGCTGATTGGCGGCG
Source organism: Acidobacteriota bacterium (assembly GCA_021799405.1). The sequence goes on along the minus strand of JAJZAL010000001.1, from coordinate 49,649 downwards.
CGTTGATGCTCGGCCTTCGCCGCCCCAGCGAAATGACCTCTGCTGCGAGTTGATCGCAGCTACGCCGCCAGAGACACATCAAGCGAACTGGAAGCCGGCTGTCATATAAAACACGCACAGGGAAGAACCATGCAGAAGAAAGAAAAAGAGCGGCGCTCTCTTGCCGCTCCTTGTGTTATCCACAATTTTCCAGTTCGATCCCCTTGCGCTGGCCTGCCGTCACGCTTCGAGCCTCACCTGGTGCCGCAAGCGAATATCCGCGGAAGACGACCCGATCATCAGGTCAACCATCCCCGGCTCCACAACAAATGCGTGCCGCTTCTCATCCCAGTAGCTCAGCGCCCGTTCACTATGAGGCAGGGTGAAGTGCAATGTCCGGCTCTCTCCCGCCGCCAGATGAACGCGTTCAAACCCCACAAGTTGCTTGAGCGGGCGTTGGACCGTTCCGCCCGCGACATGCACGTAGAACTGCACCACCTCATCGCCTTCGCGCTTACCGGTGTTGGTCAACTGCATTTGGAGCGATACGCGACCTCCCGGCTGGAGAGAGCTCCCCGTCACCTGCAGATTCGAATACCGGAACTCTGTATAGCTCAGCCCATGCCCAAAGGGATACAGCGGCACGCCCGCAAAATACAGGTACGTCCGACCATAACGAATGTTGTAGCTATGGAAGTCTGGCAGGTCTGACACATCTCGATACCAGGTGGTGTTTAGTTTGCCGCCAGGGTTGTACGCACCAAAGATTACATCCGCCAGCGCATGGCCCTGCTCCTCTCCCAGAAACATCCCACCCATAATCGCCGGCAGATTCTCTTGTTCCCAGTTCACGGCAACCGGACAATTCGAAGAAATTACCAGGATTGTCTTCGGGTTCGCCGCGTAAACCGCCTTCACCAGTTCAGGCTGCACCCCGGGCAATCCAAGGAAATCACGGTCATGCGCCTCACGGTCAATTTGTTGGTCGTCGCCAACAAAAATCAGCACCGTATCCGCGTCCTTCGCTGCCCGCACCGCTGCATCAAACAGCTTCTCATCCTTCGGCCCGGTCACCGCGCAGCCCACGGCGTACGTGATGTGAGCTTTGCCATTGGTGAAAGTCTGTGACGCCGGACCGGTATATTCGTCGCCAGTGAAGCCGTTTGCCCAACTCACCGTATTTTTCTTCCCCGGCATCGGCGGAGCAATAGGCGCTGGCGGTTGGATGCCAAAGTGCTCCAGAATTCCGTCCAACGGTGAAACCAGGTGCAGCGGCTTACCGCTGTAATTCCCCAGGTGACATACCCCCGCCATCGGCCCAATCACCGCCAGCTTTCCTGCATGGTTTGCATTCAGCGGCAGCGTGTTGTCCTCGTTTTTGAACAGCACCACCGATTGCCGTCCGACTTCGCGGCACAACTCGCGATGAGCCTCACTCTCCAGGCACGAAACAGGAATCGTGTGGTACGGATTCTGATCTTCCGGATCAAGATCTCCCAGCAGAATGCGGCCGGTCAGCGAGCGCGTGAGCGAGTGATCAATCGTCTCTTCGCTGATCAGCATCTTGTCCACTGCCTCACCTAAAAACTGTGGAAGCGTGTTGCCGCAATTGATGTCGCAACCCGCATTCACTGCCAGTGCCGAGGCCTCGGCAAATGTCGGCACAAAGTGGTGCGTCCGCGTAATGTCGCCCACGGCGTCGCAGTCTGAAACCACGTAACCGCGGAATCCCCACCGGTTGCGCAGCAGCTCCGTCAACAGGAATGGATTCGCCGTTGTCGGGATGCCGTTCATTTCGTTGTACGAACACATCACCGTAAAGACCTTGCCTTCACGCACGCAATCCTCAAATCCGCGGCTGTAATACTCCCAGAAGCTCCGAGGATCTACCGTCGCAGAAGTCTCCTCGCGATCATCTTCCGTATCGTTGGCGATAAAGTGCTTCGCGCAGGCCACGCTCTTCAGATATTGCGGATTGTCTCCTTGGATGCCGCGAACTGCCTCCACCGCCAGCTTGCCTACCAGCAGCGGATCCTCGCTGTAGTTTTCGCCGATGCGCCCCCAGCGCGGATCGCGCGTGCCCATGTTCACAGTCGGCGGTGAAAACATCGCCAGTCCCTGCCCGTTCTTCTTGTGCCACGCCCATATCTCGTCGGAAACGGCAGTGAATACACGGTGAATCAACGCCGGATTCCATGAACATCCCATCGCCAGCGGCAGCGGAAACGACGTCACGGGCCCCTGATGAATCAACCCGTGCAGCGCTTCGCTCGCGTAGTAGTTGAACGCAGGCAGGTTCAATCGCGGAATCGCCGGCACACGATTCCCGAACTGCGAAATCTTCTCTTCCAGCGTCATCTTCGCGACGATCCCGGCGGCTCGCTTGCGCGCCGCCTCAAAATACTCCATGGCAATCGGACCTGTGTCGAGCGACGACGCGGCTGCCTGCCCTGCACCCATAGGTTGAAATGATTCCGCCTCGGCGCGCTGCGTAAGTGGCCAGCCCGTCACGGCGATCGCCGCGCCGTAACCGGCAAACGTAAGAAATTCTCGACGGCTTACATTCGGACGTGCATTAGATTCACGCTCTGCCATGGATTCAGTAACCTCCGGATCTGGATGGACTTCTTCTTTTGGAGAAACTACGCCTGCAAGAAATTCGCTCGGGAAACAACCATACCGCACTTCTTCAACGAAGTTTACTCTTCCTGTAATAACGACAGTCCCCTTCGCACCGTTCTCGGAGAAAATGTTATCTCGCCTCGGTGCGCAGGATTTCGTCAGAATAAAACGATTTTTCCTTTTGGAACAGCGGCATTTTGGTTAACACACCCCGGGAATGTCGAGACGCAAGCTGAAATTCAGTGCGCAATAACGTCTCCGTGGAAATACCCTCACGCCCCCGCCAGCTGCACGAGACGATCTGGAATCCATGAGACCTCTGGAGCTCTGTATTTGATGTAAGTTGTGATTCAGCCCCGAGTTAACTGCACAAATCATCTCCCGGCTCCTCTCCTGTAATTACCAATGTGGTTGACGGACCATCAGCAGGGTTGGTATCCATTAGGCTCTTAAAGGATTTGCAGTGATGTGTCTCAGCGGCCTTCTATTTCTTTCGGTGCTTTGTCTCGTCGTTCCTCCGGGACCCGCGCTTGGCCAGACGAATCTTCGCCAGCAGGGACTCGCCCTGGAACAGCACCGGGACTTTGGGAGCGCTGAGCATGCATGGAGGCTTCTGCTCAGTCAGGACCCAAAAAACTTGGAAGCGCTGGCTCACCTCGCCATGGACGAATTTCAGATGGGCCGCTATCAGCAGGCCGCGAACGCATATCGCAAAGCAGTCGCGCTCGACCCCGGTGCACTCCCTTTGCAAATGAACCTCGGCGTTTCCCTTTTCAAAGCGAGTGACTTCAAGCAGGCTGCCCCGGTTTTCGCAGGCCTTCTCATGCAGCATCCGGATGATCCGCGGCTCACCGTCCTGGTTGGGATGTCCTACTACGGGGCAAGAGAGTATGCACGCGCCGTGCCCTATCTGCGCCGGGCAGCAGACAGTCAACCTGACAACATCGCGATTCGGCTCCCCTTGGCCAACAGCTGTCTCTGGGCAAAGCAGTTCAAGTGCGTCCTCACGGTCTACAAGCAGATACTCTCCCTCAATGGCGAATCCGCTGAAGCTGACATGCTTGCAGGTGAAGCGCTGAGCGCCGAAGAGAATACCGCCGGAGCCATCAAGCAGTTTCGCGCAGCAGTAAAAGCAAACCCCAATGAGCCGGAAGTCCATTTCGGCCTTGGATATCTCCTGTGGACCCAAAGACACTATACCGAGGCACAAGCGCAATTCCGCGCAGAGCTCGCCAACAATCCGAGAGACGGCAAATCACTCGTCTATCTCGGAGATGTCCAGATGCAGTTGAACCACCCCGCCACTGCCCGCAACACCTTAGAGCATGCACTCCTGCTGGATCCAACCTCTGAATTGGCATACCTCGACCTCGGGGATATCGATGCTCAGGCAGGCCATAAGCAGCGGGCAATCCTCGAATACAGAAAAGCCATCGCGCTCAACCCCAACGACGCCACCCCGTACTGGAAGCTTGGTCGCCTTGAAGCGGCCATGGGCGAACGCCAGGCAGCAAAAAAAGAATTCGCGCGGGTCGCCACTCTGCACCGTGAGGCCGCGCAAAAGCTTTATAGGGAAATGGCTGGCAGTTCTGAGGCTCGTGCTGCGGCAGGACAAAAAGTAGCTTCGCAAAAGTAGGCGCAATACACATCCACGGCATTCGGCATTAATGTAGGAATCTTCCTGCCATGGATTCCTTTGGATGAGTTTGAGCTCTTACTTTCAAGCACTTATACCATTAAGGATTAGCTACCGGCTCTCCGGATGACGCCGCCTGATGTTTACCACTAACATGGCATCGAAGCGCCGTTGGTTGCGCAGGAATCCAGCCGCTTTAAAATTTTCCATTTGTGCTATTGACAAATCAGTTCACAACCACGTAGGGTAGCTTTTCACGGGAAACGTTTCCTCATTTTCCTGCTCAAGTAAATCGCTTTTTAACTCTGTACGACAATGAGATTCACCTTTTGGGGGTGCTATGCTTCGCAAGCTCTATGGAGTCCTCGCGCTGATAGCTGTTGCCTGTCTCATAACGTCATTCGCGGCAGCGCAGGAGAACGCCAACATCACTGGAACCGTAACTGACCCCACGGGCGCCGTCATTCCGAACGCAACAGTCGTGCTCGAAAATATGAGCACAGGACATACACAGCATTCGGTCGCCAATTCTTCTGGCATCTATCTCTTTGGCAACCTGAACGTCGGCAAATATAACTTAACCGTCGGTGCAAAGGGCTTTCGCAAGACAACCATCGGCGGCATTTCCGTCAACACGGGTCAAACCGTCACCGAGAACGTGACGCTCTCCATTGGGAGTGCCTCGCAAACCATTACCGTGCAGGCCGGAGCACTGCACCTCCAGACGCAAACCAACGAACTGAGTACGCTCATGACCGGCAAGCAGGTCTCGCAGCTTTCAACCAACGGTCGCAACGTTACGGCGCTGGCTGCGCTCGGCCTCGGCGTCTCCAACAACCTGCCTGCGTTCAGCGGCGTCAATGCACTCACATCCGCCAACGGCATTAGCTTCAACGGCACGCGGGCGTCGCACAATATCTACCTGCTTGACGGTGGCGAACTCAATGATCGTGGATGCGGCGGTTGCTTCAGTTCACTGCCCTCCATCGATGCGCTCTCGGAATTCCGCACTCTCGACAGCAACTACCCACCCTACTATGGCCTTGGTTCCGGCGGCGTCATCATGATGGTCATCAAGTCTGGTACCCGCAAATATCACGGTGAACTTTACGAGTTCAACCAGAACCAGGCTTACGACGCAAACAATTACTTTACCAATCTTGCTCATCAGGCCCGCCCAGAGTTCAAGCTGAATGAACCCGGCGGCAATATCGGCGGCCCGCTCTATATCCCTCACGTCTACAATACCAATCGCACAAAGACGTTCTTCTTCGTCAATGAGGAGTGGAGGAGACTCATTCAGGGAAGCACGCCATCCATCGTAAATACCATTGCTGCCGGCAATTTCCCCACGCTAGGGCAGCCCCTGAATTACAACGTTCCTGCTGGCGGCGCTACACCGATCGTTCCGATCACAAGTGATCCAGCGAAGATGCGGCTATACGCGTCTGACGGCCTCACAATGGGTAAGCCATTCCCCAACAATGTGATTCCGGCAAACCTGATTGATCAGAATGCCGTTCGCGAAGTCAATGCAGGAACCTTTCCCAGGCCAAACTACGGAAATGCTCAGTACATTTCTTCCATCCCTACGGTCGACAATGTACATGAAGATGTAGTTCGAATCGATGAGACGATTAACTCCAAATTACAGCTGATGGGACATTTCCTCCACGATGGGGTGAGCGAGACTTTTTATCCACCTCTGTGGGGCGACAGTTCGTATCCCACCGTCGGCACGCAGATGAAGAATCCCTCTTACTCGGCGGTCATCAGCCTTACACAGACAATCAACCCTAACCTGCTGAACGTTACCGCCTTCGATTACAGCGGCAATAAGATCACACTCGATCCGGTCAACGGACCAGGGGGATCCTTTGTCCAGCCGAACGGCTGGACCGCGAAAACTTTCTTCCCCCTTGCGGATAACTTCGATAGCCGGCTTCCAGAAATTGACCTCCAGGGATCCCCTCTCAATGTCAACTGGAGTTCGTCGTACTTCCCATGGAAAAACGGCTACGAAGGCTATGAGCTGCGTGACGATCTGTCCTGGAACAAAGGCCGTCACGAATGGAGGTTTGGGTTCAGCATCTTCCATTTCTATAAGAATCAACAACTGCAGGCCAACACGCAGGGAACCGCGGTCTTCAACTCCAGCCAGTTTTCCGGCGATTCCTACATCAACTTCCTGCTGGGCGATGCAAGCAGCTTCACGCAGTTGCAATACCTTGCAGGAAAACACTGGGTAAGCAATAACTATAGCGGCTACGTCAACGATGACTGGCGTATCACGAATGACCTCACGCTCAATCTCGGCTTGCGATATGATGCCATGCCTCACACGGCAGAGCGGTACGATCAGTTCGCCAATTTTGTACCCGCGGATTACAGCTATCTACGCGGATATCCTCTCAATTCTGACGGCACCCTCAACTCCAACTTCCTCACGCAATACAACGGGGAGCCCTTCTACCTCAACGGCATGAAAGAGGCAGGCGTCAACGGCTTCCCCAGGGGCGGCGTGAAGAACGATTTCAACACTCTCGAGCCGCGACTGGGATTCGCATATGATTGGCTCGGAAAAGGCAGAAGCGTCATTCGCGGCGGATTCGGAATCTTCTATGAACGCATCCAGGGCAACGACGTCTATGGCGCAGCCCTGAATCCACCTTTTGCCTATCAGCCGTCTGCCACCAACGTTTACTTCTCCAACCCAAGTACGAGCGCCCTGACTGGGCAAACGACCACACAGCACTTTCCGTCTCAGCTGTCCAACATCTCCTATCATTACCCAAATCCGGGAACTGCTGAATACAGTCTCGGCGTCCAGCACCGATTCGCCAGTTCCGTCATTGGCGTCGTCCAGTATGCAGGGTCAGATGGATGGGACCAGAGCGACTCAAGAGCAATTAACACATTGCCTCTTACCAATCCCCAGGATCCAACAAGCCCGTACGCGCTCCGCGAAGGCGTCGCGAACGGCACCCTGAATGCAAACCTGTACCGCATTTTTCCTGGTTACAGCGGGATCAGCCAGGACGAAAATGAAACCAACTTCAACTACAACTCACTCCAGGTGGGTTTGCGCGCAGATAACTGGCATAATCTCACTTTGCAGGTCGCGTACACCTATTCGCATGAAATCGATGAGGTCAGTTACGACCTGAATGCTCTCTCTGATCCGTTCAACCCAAAATACGACCGCGGTTCCGGAGCTCTGGATCGCCGTCATATCTTGAACCTTACGTATATCTACGCTTTTCCATTCTTCGAGCATAGCCACCATGTTGCAGAACGCGAGGTTCTTGGTGGATGGGAGTTCTCAGGAATTACCACCGCGGAGACGGGCACGCCGCAATACATCACCTATACAGGCCCAGACACCCTGGGTCTCGGTGGTGGCACAGATAACCGTCCCAATCTCGTGAACGGCAAGGTAACCTACGTCAAGCACGGACTGCAGTGGTTCAGTCCATCTTCATTCTCAAATCCGGTCGCTCCATGGAACGGCGGAAAAAATCAAGGATGGGGCGACGCAGGAAAAGACGCTGTGGTCCTGCCTGGACTCCTGAATTTCAACTGGTCACTCTTCAAGACTTTCCGCTTCACAAGGGCCGCGCTGCCGAATCTGGAATTGAGATTTGAGGCATTCAATGTCTTTAACCACACCAACTTTACAGGCGTAGATGCCAATTCGACGGATTCAAATTTTGGTCAGGTAACTACTGCGTACCAGGCTCGAACCATGCAGTTCGGCGCCAAATTCCACTTCTGAAAGTGTCTTCTTGAATAACCTCCAGGCGTCTCCATGCATCGCAGGAGACGCCTCATTTATCCGGAAATCACTGTCCACTTTCCTCGGCTTCATGCATAGGGGGCTCGGCAGACTGCGCGCATATCACACCAGGCGGCAGTTCCAGCCGTAGCCCGAATCCCCAGTCTTGCTTGTCATCCTGAGTTCTCACCACAATCTGGTTCCACCCTTTCTGCAGATGAACTTCCGCTACGTCCAGCGGTGGATCCTGCACATTCGTTATACCCTTCACGCCTGCTGATTCCATCACTGCTGTCTGGTTCACCCAAACCGCAATACCCGCATTGTGCCGGGCACTCAGCTTCGCCGTTACTGCCTTGGGAGCATCCACCCACGTCACCGCTAGGGCTGACGCATCATCCTCCGGGAAAATCGTGTACAAATCGATCCAGCGTTTTCGCATCTGCAGATAATCGCCGCCTTTCGCGTACGTCTGCTTGCTCGTCGCCGCCAGCCACGTCACCCACGACACACGCTTGCCATCCTTGCCCGCATACGTGTTTCGCAACATCGCCGTCGTGACGGTCTGCCCGCCAATTTCCGGTGCCTGTCCTTTCGCAAAGGGTCCGGCAATATTCCACGCATCAAGCAACTCGTGCCGCACATCGATCCCGCGGGTCAACACACGATGCGCACCCCCTGCACCCATCGTCAGCGTTGCCGTGCCGCTCAGGTCGTATAGCGGATCCTGCGCCGCCTTCATCAGCGGCAGAAACGCATATATCGACTGCTTTCCTTCGGGCAACGAAAAGCTCTTATCCGCCAGGCCGGGCACATCTACAGTCAGTAAATCTCCGCTTTCTCCTGAAGGTCTCAACACGCGCACCAGCAAACCCGTGTTGTAACCCTCAATGTCGCTCGGCTGCCCATACGGCTTGTGATATCGCGGAACATCACGCGTCATCAGCCCTTCCCCAGCCTTCCGCAGCCGTACGCTCGCGCTCACATACGCATCGCTCAGCGCAAACGCCGCGGCCCGAGCCGGCTCGTTCCTGTACTCCTCAAGTTCCAATGCGACCTGCGCCTGCTTACCTTCGGCTGACGTCAACGAGGTTTGAATCTGTTGCTGACTGGCAGGACCAAATTCCTGCTCAGCCTTACTCAACAGCGTTCGCAGCTTGAAACGCAACGCAATCAACTCGTACTTCCACTCCGCGCGCACCTCGCCGGCTCCCGCCAGCGCCCGCTGCACATCGGCAATTCTGTTCAATATCTGAGGAATCAGCGCTTGAACGCGCTGCGAGCCGCGGAACGCCACACCAACCACCACCTGTTTCCGAATGGATTCCGCCGGCAACCGCACGTCCGTCGTCGCTGTCACCGGATCGTACTCATACCCCGGCACCGCCGTCGCTGACTCTGGCACCAGCCCGCCGTCCACCGTCACGCTCACCGGATGCGAGGTCACCGGCAGTTGCACCACGATCCGCCGCGCTGGTAGTTGTCCTGCATAGCTGCCCGTGGTCGGGCCAACCATGACCCGCACACCTTGAGCGCCCAGGTTCTCGTAGCGCAGCGGCGTCAGCGCGTAGGCTCCGTGCAAATACGCGGGCGATCTCCCGTCATCCTCATACATCGCGAATTTCCCGTTTGGCCCCGGATACACACGCACCACCAGCGGATTCGCGGGCTTCGCCGCCATGCGCATCTTCACCCTCTGCAACGGCAGCGGCACACCGCCGCGCGCAAACACCGGGATCTCCCCGGCCGTCGCCAGCTCCGTATGATTCCCCGGCTCATTCACTCGCTCGCTCGTCAGCAGATTCCACCACGTCCCGTCTGGAAACCACATGTCCGTCGCGCCCAGCCACGTCTTTCCCATGCCTCGCGTAACAATCGGCGCCGCCAGCACATCCGGACCAAACTCGTATTCTTCCGGATGCGCGTACGCTTGCTCCTCCTTCGGATAATCCAGATACAGCGGCCGAGCGAGCGGCAGCGACGTCTTCCACGTCAGATAGGCTGATGTGTATATATAGGGAAATAACTTCGCCCGTAAGTCATACGCCTGTCGCGTTGCTGTTACCGCCTGCTCTCCGTAGGCCCACGGAATCCGGTAGTTCCCAAAATGATTCGTGCCATGCGTCCGGAACACCGGGCTCAGCACCCCAAACTGTACCCACCGCGTAAACAGCTCCGAGCTGGGAACCTTCAGCCGGAAGCCGCTCACATCGTTCGACCAGTAATCCGCTCCCACGTTGCCACCCGTCGCGGTAAACGGAATCTCGAACCGTAGCACTCTCCACAGCGCAGACGTGTCTCCTGAAAATGAAACCGGATAGCGCTGATCGCCCCATCCGCCCCAGCGGCTGAATGACGCACCGCGCCGTCCAGTCCCCGGCCGCTCGACATCCCAGAAGTCCATCGCATTGTCCCACGCCAGATGATTCCCGTCATCGTCCAGCCACCAGAAGTCCACTCCCTGCTTCTCCAGCGGGTCCATCAGCAGCTTGTAGTAGTTCTGCATGAACTTCTCGTTCGTGTCTTCAAACGGAATCACTTCCTTCTTCGCCGGATCGATCCCCATGGCCCGGCAAAATTCCCCGTACTGGCTGTACCACGGCCCCACGCCGCCCTGCGGATGCCAGTTCAGCGTCACATGCAGACCATGCGCATGCACCCACTTGAGCAGCGCCGTCGGATCAGGAATCAGCTTCTTGTTCCAGTCCATCGATCCCCAGTGCGGCGTCGTGTGCCAGCCCATGTCCATCACCAACACGTCCAGCGGAAACCTGTGCGCGTCATAGTCCAGCACCAGTTGTTGAAACTCGTTCTGCGTGTAGCTGTAATACCTTGACCGCCACGACCCAAGCATGAAGCGCGGCGGTATCGGAACCCGCCCGCTGATCGTCGTCAAATCCGCCAGCGCCGTGTGATATCCACCCACCCCATATCCGAAGAAATACCAGTCGTCGATCTCATCCTTCGGTCGCGCTTGCAGCCACGGATGCGCCCCATTACTCACCAGAAACGTATCGTCCCGATACAAAAACCAGCCGTCCCGCGACACTACTCCATCCGGCAGCGGCTCCGCACCGCTGCAGCCATCCAGCTTGGTCAAGGTGCCGCCCAGGTTGCCCATTTGTTTCTCACCGGGATTCCACGTCCGCCACGTCCCGTTGTCAAAGACAAACGCGACCGACAAATTCTCCGCGTTGAAGCCATCCGTCCCGCCCTTCCACGTCAGCTTCATACGCGAGGTCGTGATGCTCAGAACCCCATCCCCCCGAGAAACTTTGTACTCGGGCGGCGTCACATTGCGCTCCCACGCGAAGTACGACCGCCGGTGGATGAACTTCCCATCGCGGCTGTATTCCATCCGGATCAGCGTCGGCGTTATCACCGTAAATCGCGCATGGCCATCCACCACAACACCGCTGCGCCCGCTCGTCGCCGCCGCGGTCGCAACCGGACCCATGCACGTACCGCCTGCAAGCATCAGCGCAACAACCAATGCCCGCTTCCACAGGAATCGTGAACCATTTGCCAACCAATCCATCAGCATCCTCTCCATTCGCAACTCTTTCACGGCCGTCTCGTACTGTGCGTTCACATCCGCACCTGTCTCACTCGGCACTCGTCAATTTTCAGTGATCACAACCACCCATTTCAGGGTGCGGCCACAGACTCAACCATGTGGTTCGAATTGTCAAAAATCTAACTCCTGGCGACTCGCCTTTGCTTCACCTCCAACAGCATCCATCTCTCATCCACTTGATCTTCCCTCGGGAATCTGATTCGCTGTTGAGTTCTGGCCTGAAAGGAAATCCACCGATGAGCACGCCATCCCTCCCATCTCGCCTTCCCCGCAAAGTCTCTCTCACCGGCTTCAACCTCATCAATTCGCCGCGCCTCAACAAAGGCACCGCATTCACTGACCACGAACGCGACATTTTCTTCCTTCACGGCATGCTTCCGCCTCATGTCGGCACGCTGGAAGAGCAGGTCGGCCGACGAACTTACGCGCTCGACACCCAGTCCACTCCATTTCACAAGTACGCTTTTCTCCGCGACCTCCAGGACCTCAACGAAACTCTCTTCTACGCGCTCCTGCTCAGCGATCTTGAAAAGATGCTGCCACTCGTCTACACCCCCACCGTCGGCGAAGGCTGCCAGCGCTTCAGCGAAATCTTCCGCAAGCCGCGCGGCCTCTTCCTCAGTTATGCCAACAAAAGCCGCATCGAGCAGATCCTCAGCCATCCCCGTTACGACGACGTCCGCTGCATTGTCGTCAGCGACGGCGAACGCATCCTTGGCCTCGGCGATCAGGGTGCTGGCGGCATGGGCATCCCCATCGGCAAAATGGCACTCTACACCGCTCTCGGCGGCATCCATCCCGAGCACTGCCTCCCCATCTTCCTCGACGTCGGCACGGACAATCAGGACCGCCTTGACAGTCCCATCTACATCGGCTGGCGCCATCGCCGCATCCGCGGCCAGGAATACGACGACTTCATCGACACCTTCGTCCAGACCGTCAAAGCGCGCTGGCAACACGTCCTCTTGCAGTGGGAAGACTTCGCCGGAGCCAACGCGGCGCGTCTTCTAGCCCGCTACCGCAACCAGCTCTGCACCTTCAACGATGACATTCAGGGCACAGCCGCCATCGCTGCCGCCACACTCATCTCCGCCATTAATGTCACGGGCACCCCGCTGGAAGACCAGACCATCACCGTCTTCGGCTTCGGTAGCGCAGGACTCGGCATCGCCAATCTGCTCGCGCAGTTCATGGAGGACACCGGCCTCTCAGCGGAAGAGGCCCACGCCCGTTTCTACGCCCTCGACATCGACGGCCTCATCGTCGACGACCGGCCCAACCTCGACCCCGCCGTGCGCGCCTTCGCGCGCCCTGCACAGCAAATTCAGTCCTGGCGCCACTCCGGCGACGCCGTCACGCTCCACGATGTTGTCCGCCACGCTAAACCCACCGTCCTCATCGGCGTCTCCGGCCAGGCTGGCGCATTTACGCAGGAAGTCATTCACGAAATGACCGCCCACGTCGACCACCCCATCATCTTCCCGCTCTCCAATCCCACCTCCCGCAGCGAGGCCACCCCCCACGACCTCATCCACTGGACCGAGGGTCGCGCCCTCATCGGCGCCGGCAGCCCCTTCGAGCCCGTCCACTACGCCGGCCAAACCATCCGCATCGCGCAAACAAATAATTCCTACATCTTCCCCGGACTCGCCCTCGGCATCATTGCCTCTCGGGCACGTTACGTGACGGATTCCATGATCAAAGCCGCCGCCACGGAACTCATTCGGCATCTCCCCACTCAGCGCGACCCGCACGCATGCCTCCTGCCGCCCATCTCAGAAGCACGCGCCCTCAGCCGCCACATCGCCGCAGCCGTCGGAAAACAGGCACTCCGTGAAGGCATGGCGCAAATCCCCGATGATGCATCGCTCATCGCCGAAATCGACGCTAACTTCTGGGAACCCGCCTACGAACCCTACGAACGCGCATAGTGCTCCCTTATTCGCGCTTTCCCATCCCACTCCCCGCCCTGTATCCTGAACCCTCTCTTTCCGGAGCGCCTCCTCGCGCGCTCCGCCATCATCCAAGCCTCACAGGGATTCGATGACCGTTTGCCTCCGCACATTTCGCCTCCGAACCGTTGCTCTCGCACTCACGATTTCCCTCACTTCTTCCCTCGCCCTCGCCCAATCCGCGCCGCAAGACAAACCGCCCACGCCTCCGCAGCCCATCAACACCTACATCCGCAACACCTGGAACACCCTCACCCGCTCCATGAGCGACTGCAACTCCATCGCAGACCCCAAGCTTCACTCGATCCCCGTTCTTTACCTGCCGCATGATCTCCCCATGCCCGCTGACGTTGCCGCCATGCAGCACCGCTGTCACGTGCGCGTCCTGCGCCTGCCCGTCACCATCACCCACTTCGGACAAATCAACCCCGCGCAGATCAAGCCGCCCGGACTGCTCTATCTCCCCCACCCCTACGTCGTCCCCGGCGGCCGCTTCAACGAAATGTACGGCTGGGACAGCTTCTTCATCATCAAAGGACTCCTCGACGATCACCGCGTCGCCCTCGCCCGCGGCATCGTCGACAATTTTTTCTTTGAAATTCAGCATTACGGCGGAATTCTCAACGCCAATCGCACCTACTACTTCACCCGTTCTCAGCCGCCGTTCCTCTCATCCATGATTCGCGCCGTCTACAAAGCCGAAGTCGCTTCCGGCCACCGGAAGCAGGCCCTCGCATGGCTCGCCCGCGCCTACATCTACGCCCAGCGCGACCACTCCGTCTGGCTCCTGCCCGTGCATCGCGCTGGAAACACTGGCCTCGCCCGCTACTTCGATCTCGGCAACGGTCCCGTCCCCGAAATGGCCGACGACAGCGCCTACTACCCCGACGTCATCCGCTGGCTCCTCGCCCATCCCCACGACGATCCTGGCTATCTCGTCCACGCTGGCCGCCATCCCAGCCCGGCCGAGCGCGCCCGCCTCGCCACCCTCAGTTGCAACCCCGCCCACTCCATCGTCTGCGCCCACGCGCACGTTCGCGGATACTGGCTCACCCGCTCCTTCTACAAAGGCGATCGCGCCATGCGCGAATCCGGCTTCGACACCACCTTCCGATTCGGCCCCTTCGGTGGATCCACCCAGCATTTCGCGCCCGTCGGCCTCAACGCCCTGCTATACAAATACGAAATCGATCTCGCCTGGATGGCCCGGACCCTCCACCATCCGGCCCAGGCCGCACAATGGCAACGCGAGGCCCTCGCCCGCCGCGCTGCCATCAACCGTTACCTCTGGAACCCCCGGCAGAAAATATATTTCGACTACAACTTCCTCACCCATCGTCAGTCGAATTACCTCTTCCTCACTGCCTTTTACCCGCTCTGGACCCGTGCCGCCGACCGCGCCCAGCAACAGGGCGTGCTCTCGCATATCTCCGACTTCGACTACCCCGGAGGCCTCGCCGTCAGCGCCAACGACTCCGGCGTCCAGTGGGACCTTCCCTACGGATGGGCCCCCACTACCTGGATCGCCGTCCAGGGCATGCTCGCCGCCGGAGACCGCACCGATGCCGCCCGCATCGCCAACCAGTTCAACACCACCGTCCGTCGCATCTATCAGCAAACCGGCAACATCTTCGAGAAATACGACGTCGTCAACGCCACAAAGCATTTCAAAGTCACCGCCGGATACCGCCAGAATGTCATCGGCTTCGGCTGGACCAACGCCGTTTATCTCGAATTCCAGCCACTCGCACAAGAACCCTCCGCCAAATCCACCAGTAACCAACATTAGGGCCTTCCATGAGAAGGCCCTAGTCTCGGCACCGCGCGCAACGGCATCTCTGGCGTTGCAGTCTCGAGGCATTGCTCGTATACTTTTGGCCATACGGGAGCCGGGCGCTCTCAGTCCGGCTTGCCGCGAGGGGTGAGCCTTCCGCAGCGTGCAGCATGCGCCACTGAATCAGCATGCGCCATCCGGAACATCGGATTGGCGCGCGGTGGTTCGCGTGCTTCGAAGTACCCCGAGCCGAACCCTCAACGCTGTCTCTACGGTTTTGTTCCCATCTCCGTGCCGCCTCTGCGGCACTCCGCTCGCTGAACTAACTACAGCCCCCATCTGCACTTCCTGCTGGAATCACCTCCAAGCCCAGTCCGGTTCGCTCTGCTCCCGCTGCGGAGAGCACCTCGGCGTCGATTTCGTCCCCACTCCCGCCGCTCCGGAAACACTCTGCCGCGTCTGCCGCATGGCCAAGCCGCCCTTCGCGCTCGCCGTGGCCTGGGGCGTCTATCAGGATGAACTCCGCCAGCTTCTCCATCTGCTCAAATACGATCGCATCGAACCCATCGCTCCGCGCCTTGGCGCACTGCTGGCCGCCCGTGTCCTCGAAATAGCTAACCTGCCCCAATCCCTGCTTGTCGTGCCTGTCCCCCTGCATCGCAGCCGTAGGCGCCGTCGCGGCTTCAATCAGGCGGAGCTTCTCGCGCGCGGTCTTGCCCGCAGTCTCCGGCGGAAGCATCCGCAATTAAGCCTGCAGCTAGCCACTGAAGCTCTCGAGCGTGGCAGGGCCACGGAAAGTCAGGCCGGACTCAGCCCGCGCCAGCGCCGCGCCAACGTGCGTGGCGCTTTTTTCATCTCCGGCAAACGAGCACAGCGCGTTGTCGCAGGCCGCCATATCCTCCTCGTCGACGACATCTACACCACCGGCGCCACCGCGCGCGCCTGCAGCCAGGCGCTCATGCGTGCCGGCGCGGCCAGCGTCTATGTGGCCACCGTCGCCCGCGCCCAGCGCTATGAGGCGCTTTACGGTCAGGTTCGCTCTGCTTTCTCAGACGAAGTTGCGGCTCCGGCCTCCACGCCCGAGCTGCCCATGCACGAAGATGTCGCCTTCTGGGGAACCGTCACGACTCAAAACCGATAAGGGGGAAATCATGTCGCTCGGGAAAAACACGGTCCACGCTCGCAAGCAAAAATCGCTTGCCAAGTGCCACACCATGACACAAGCACCGGCCGCAGAATTCCGCACGCCGGCCTCGCATCACGCCATGCAGACACCCGTGCTCGTGCTCAATGCGTCCTATGAACCCATCAACATTTGCGGCGCTCGCCGCGCCCTCGTTCTCGTGCTCAAAGGCGTCGCTAAAACAGAAGAAGAGCATGACGCCATCCTCCACGCCGCGCGCGTCCTCATGCCTCTGCCTTCCGTCATCCGTCTGCTCGAGTACCGCCGCATCCCGCACCAGACGCGCGCCCTCTCGCGCAAAAACATCCTCCTGCGTGACCGCAACACCTGCCAATACTGCGGCGTCGTACTCACGGCTGGCGAGCTCACCCTCGATCACGTCATCCCACGTTCGCGCGGCGGCCTTTCCACCTGGGAGAACCTCGTCGCCTGCTGCCACCCCTGCAATCGCCGCAAAGGTAATCAGCTGCTCGGCGAACTCACTGACATGAAGCTCTTGCGTGAGCCGCGCCCCTTCTCGCTCCACACCAGCCGCCACATCATGCGCATGATCGGCCACTCCGACCAGAAGTGGCGCAAATACCTCTACTACTGAGCGGTTTTTCCAAATTTTCCCGTCTCAAGAAGCGCGGATGACCACTCCGCGCTTTTCCTTTGCCGCCATCGGCTCACAATCCTTGCTGCATTCTTCCGTCCGGTTTATAGATACTGTTACGTGAGCCTTCACCCCGGCTTTGCCATGAAACTCTCGTCCGCATTCTCCGTCGCTCTCGCCGCGCTTCTCTGTTGCGCAGCCGCCGCGCAAACTGCCTCCGCCCCGTCCGCTTCAGGCAATCCCGCCGCGCAGCTCACCCCATCGCAGAATCGCCACGTCTTTGTCCCCGTTCTCATTCACAACAAAAAAGGCACACTCGTCCCTAACCTCACTGCAGCGGACTTCACTCTCACGGACAACACCCACCCGCAAACCATCCAGGCCTTCGCGCCCGACACTTCCCTGCCGCTCACCGTCGGCCTCGTCGCGCAAACCGGCCCCGGCATGAGCTCCTGGCTCCCCGCAGAGCGCCGCACCGGAGAAAAATTCTTCGATCGCCTCATGGCCGGCTCCAACTCACGCGTCAAAGCCTTCGTCATGCAGTTCAACCTCGACGTCGATCTCCTTGAAGATCCATCGCCCTCTACGCAAAAACTACACCGGGCGCTCACCCAAATCGGCGTCCCCCAGTTCAACGGCGACAGCAACGGTGCATACTCCGCCTCCGGCGCCACCAAACGACGCCGCAAACAGCGTCCCGGTGGAGCCGCGCTCTACGACGCCATCTACCTTGCATCCACACAGGTGCTCAACAAGGAGTCCGGGCGCAAAGCCCTCATCATCTTTTCCGACGGTGTTGACCGCGGCAGCAAGGAAACCATGAACGCCGCCATCAATGCCGCGCAGCGAAATGGCGTCGAAGTCTATGCCATCTATTTCAAAGGCGTCCCGCCGCCTGAGAAATTCCATAAGAACATGAACCGACGCAGCGGCCTCGGCTACCCTGGCGGCTACCCTGGCGGCTATCCCGGCGGATACCCAGGCGGTTACCCCGGCGGATACCCAGGCGGATATCCCGGTGGGTATCCAGGGGGCTATCCCGGCGGTGGTGGAACTTCCCAGCCACCCCCACCCGCACCCAGCCGCCGCGTCAACGGCAAAGGAGTTCTCGCCGACATCTGCGGTCATACAGGCGGCGAAATGTTCGACAGCAGGCGCGCCAGCCTCCAGACGCTTCTCGCGCAGATCGCCGACCAGATGAATGACGCTTACATTCTCCGCTATACACGCACCAAAGCCTCAAGCGATCCCGGCTTCCACCACATCATCCTCAAACCCAAGCAAAAAGGCCTCTTCGTCCAGATGACCGAAGGCTACTGGCGGCCACAGAAATAGTGATGCGTCCCCGCGCCGCGTCTCATTCACTTCACGCAAGGTCCCCGCTCGTATGCGTCCTCTCTCTGTCGTACTTGTAATCCTGTGCGCCGCTTGCCTTTTCGCAGCATCGCCTTCTGCTCGCGCCTCCATCTTTGCTCCCGTCGAAGGCATCATCCACGACCCCCAGCACCGCCCCATTCGCGGTGCGCATGTCACCCTCCACGCAGCGGACTCCGCGCTCACGTTTTCCCAAACCACCGGCCCCGACGGCATCTTCCGCTTCAACAGCGTTCCGGCTGGAGTCTATATCGTCACCGTCACGGCTACAGATTTCACCTCGCAAAAACAGGTAGTCGCAATCACCGCCAACAGCCGCCCTGTCCTGCACTTTGCTCTCACCGTCGCCATCGTCACCCAGACCACCGAGGTCAGCGCGCAGACCTCCAGCCTGCAGCCGGACTCCATGACGCCCACCACTCTCGTCAGCCGCCGCCAGATCGCCCAGACCCCCGGCGCCAGCCTCACCAACTCGCTCGCCATGATCACCGACTACACACCCGGCGCATACATGGTGCATGA
The DNA here is from genome assembly GCA_021799405.1 of Acidobacteriota bacterium. Next base: position 30,660 of record JAJZAL010000001.1, on the reverse strand, counting down.
CATGCTCCACGTCCGTGGCGGCCACCAGCTTGCCTGGCTCATCGACGGCGTCCAGATCCCCAACACTAACATCGGCAGCAATATTGGCCCTGCCATCGACCCCCTCGATATCGACTACCTCGACATCGAGCGCGGCAGCTATCAGGCCGACCTGGGCGACCGCACCTACGCCATCTTCGACATCGTTCCCCGCAACGGATTCGAGCGCAATCGCGGCGGTGAACTGGTCCTCAGCGGCGGCAGCTACGCCCAAACCAACGACCAGCTCAGCTTCGGCAGCCACTCCGAGCGCTTCGCCTGGTACCTCAGCGCAAATGGTAACCGCAGCAGTTATGGACTCATGCCGCCCATCCCCCAACCTTACCACGACGCCGAAAACGGCTACGGAGGCTTCAACTCGCTCATCTACAACCCCACGCCCAACGACCAGCTTCGCTTCGCCTCGCAGGCCCGCGCCGACTACTACCAGATTCCCTACGACCCCAACCCCAACGACTACGAAAACCAGATCTTCCCCACCAGCCAGCTTCGCGACGGCGAGCACGAAACCGACGCCTTCACCGCTTTCACCTGGATTCACAACTTCTCGCCATCCGTGCTGCTCAGCATCTCGCCCTTCTACCACTTCAATCGAGCTCACTACGTCCCAGGCCCGCACGACGCTCCCGCCGCAACCACCTCCGATCAGACTGGCAATTACACCGGCCTACAGACATCTGTAACCTCAATAGTGGCAAATCACACCGTTAAGGTCGGCCTCTACTCCTACGGCCAGCATGAGAATGACTTCTTCGGCTCCACCTTCTCTGACGGTTCTCCCTCAGTCGCCGAACGCAACATCGTCAACGGCGCCGTCGTCGAGTTCTATGTGGAAGACGCATACAAACCCAGCCGCTGGGTCACCCTCTTCGGCGGCCTCCGCGAGTCAATCTTCTCCGCAGCAATCAACGAGAACTACCTCTTCCCCCGCATCGGCCTCGCCGTCGAAATCCCCTGGCTCCACTGGGTCTTCCGCGGCTTCTACGGCCATTTCTACCAGCCGCCGCCGCTTACCAGCGTCTCGGGCCCGCTGCTCGCCTACGCCCAATCCACCAATACCAGCTTCGAGCCCCTCCACGGCGAGCGTGACGAGGAACACCAGTTCGGCGTCACCATCCCCATCCACGGCTGGACCCTCTCCGCCGACAACTTCGAAACCCGCGCCAACAACTTCCTCGACCACAGCAACGTTGGCGAGTCCAGCATCTTCATCCCCGTCACCATCGACGGCGCCCTTATTCAGGCCTGGGAGCTCACCCTCCGCTCACCCCGCCTCTGGAAGTACGGTGCATTCCATCTCGCCTACTCCAACCAGCTCGCCCAGCAGCGCGGAGCCATCACCGGCGGCCTCATCTGCTATCCGTCCAGCTCGCCCGCATGCGCTGTTCCGCCCGGCTACACGCCCCTCGACCACGATCAGCGCAACACCCTCAACACCGGCTTCAACGCACATTTGCCCTCGCACGCCTACGCATCCATCAATCTCTATTACGGTTCAGGATTCTCCAATGGCGTCCAGACCGCCCAATACCCCGGCAACTATCTGCCCCAAAACACCACCATCGACCTCGCCGCCGGCAAATCTCTCGGTCGCCACTACCAGCTCAGCCTCACCGCGCTCAATGCCGCCGATTCCCGCGTCTTGCTAGACAACAGTCTTACCTTCGGCGGATTCCACTACAACGCCCCGCGCGAAATCTACGCCCAGCTCCGCTATCGCTTCCACTTCTAGCCGGCCCGGAAACTCACACCGCAAACCGCCTTCCGCCGTGGACACCATCATAGAACTCAGCCAATGGATCCTACCGCGCAACGCCTGCCTCTCCCGTCGCGCCGTCAAGGTCGATCCTTACTCCCGGACGAACCATGCGCAGCCCTGGATCGCTTGGGCTTGACCAGGAAATTCTTCTTGTCCGGCATAATCTGCACCTTCGCCCGAAACAGATGATAGTCTTCGAAAACGCTGTCATTCACCTGGGTCTCCATGGGCACAAACCTTCCGGATGAGAGATACATCGACGGCATCGTCGCGTCATGCGCGGGGAATCTCGCAATAGGTCCCGGCATAGGGGTGCGGAATACAGCAACGCTTCTGACTGGGCAGTAATACTTCCGTCCGCCCAACTCAACCGGGCCATACTTCACCATGATTCCCCATTGGTTAAGGGGTGCACGTTCCACCGTCGCCACCACGGTCACGCGAAGGATGGTTCCATCCGACGGATCAATCTCGAGTTCACCATGATAAGCGCTGAAGCCTCGGTAAGGTCGCCCGTAAATACAGCAGAAACCGATCAGGTAATGCGATGCCCGCTTCGGCACCTCGAAATGGAAGACTGCATCGAGCCCGTTCTGCCCCTGCACCCAGTGGCCCCATGCCAGCTTGCCTTTGGGCAGATCCCCGTAAATCACCGAAAAAATCGGGCCAAACTCGCCGTAGGTGGTCATGAAAGCCCCCGGTGAATCGGCGCGGTCTCGCTCTCGTCCACCTTTCTCAATGACTTCTTTACCATGGCGATATAGAACCGTTACGGTCGACCGGCCGACCACATGCATCGGCTCGTAAGCCGTAACCCGGCCCGTCGTCGGAGTTTGGAACTGTTTTCCCGCCGGCGAGTATTGGTAGCCGGTAGTGTCCATTCGGGCAAACAAATTCGGCATGTGGCGCAACGCAGTCAAAACGTAATCAGCAGACTTGCCGATGATCTCTTCCTGCTGCTGGATGGTAGGCGCCGGCCGATCCGGAATCTCTCTCGCCGGTAAAGGAAGGAATACGGCCTGATCGGCAAGGATCACCAGCGTCTGGCGCGACTCGGTTCCGGGAAGCTCCGCTTCAAGCGCAGCGAGCTTCTCGTCGCTCAACCGCTCCGTCAGTTGCAGGCCGGACAAGCCCTTTGCAACCTCGGCATCCGTTTCCTTCTGGGAAGAAACGATGATCTGGCTCAGCTGCTCCACCGTGACAAGCTTGGCCGCAAACGCGCATGGTGCCACAATAAGCGCCAGCAGCGAAAGGAGCGTTGCCTGGAATACCGGGAGGGACCTCACGGACCGCACGCGTCAGTTTATCCCCGGAGAAACAGCCCTGCAAATCAGGCATGCGGCTCGGCAATCAAAATGGCGCCGCTCCGAAGTCAAGCCGAACAACGCAAAGTAAAGTTAGGGGGAGTCGGGCGCGCAACGCGTGCGATTCGCCGGACGCGCACTCCCGCCCAGCCTCGCCCTCACAAATTCGACAAGCTCGGTGCTCATAAATCCTGGCGGAGCAATGCGAAATCGCGGCTTCCGTGCAATCAGCCGCCCCGAAACCCCCTCCCATTGCGGCTCCAACCCTTCACCCGAGGCATTCAACACTACCGCGTCCGCCCGATCCAGAAACAGCCGCGCCGAGTCCTTAAAGTCCGCCGTCCCCGCATCCAGCACCGTCAGATACAAGTCCGGCCGCAAAAACCGCATCACACTGTTCGACTCCAGAATTGCGTTCTCAGCCGTCTCCAGCTCTCGCCGAATCCGCGGCATCACCTCACCCAGCATCCCCATCCGCGTCCGCACCCACAGGCATCGGGCCGCGCCCGCCGCCAGAAAACGCGACGTATCCGTTCCCGTCGTCGCGTCCTCTTCCACACTTACTGCCACCGAGTGATCGGCCGTCTGGCAGTCGCACGGCTCCCCATTCGCCGAGCAGAACCCATGCCCATACTGCGTAATCTTCATCGCCGTCCATCGCATCTCGGGCATCGCCGCAATCAGCCCCGCCACCACGGAGGTCTTCCCAATGTTCCGGGAATGCCCGCCCACGACGACAATCGCCACCGCTATTCTCCGTCCCTGCCGCCACGCCGCGTCAGTCGCGCCAGCGTCGCCAGTTCCTTCAGATATGCCCGCAGCGGCTTGGCCGGGGTCCCCCAGAACACCGTCCCCGCACCCCGCAGATGCTTATGTGGAAGAATCCCCGCACCCGAGCCCACAATCACGCCCTCGCCAATCGACGCATGATCGCCCATCCCCACCTGGCCGCCCACCACCGCGCCCGCGCCCACGCTGCTCGATCCCGAAATCCCCGTCAGCGCCGCGATCACTACATTCCGCCCCACGCTGACGTTATGGCCCAGGTGAACCAGGTTATCGACCTTGACCCCGCGCTCAATCCGCGTCTCTTCCAGCGCCCCACGATCAATCGTCGTATTCGCGCCAATCTCGACATCGTCCTCAATCACCAGCCGCCCCTGCTGCGGGAACTGGACATATTCGCCCGTCGCCCCATCGCGCACGTATCCAAACCCGTCACCGCCCAGCACCGCACCCGCATGCACCACCACGCGATCACCCAGTTCGGTCCCCGGATATACCACTACCCGCGGATAAATCCGGCACTCCGCGCCAACGCGAACACCCTCGCCAATCACGGCGCCAGCCTCAATCCGCGTCCCCGTGCCAATCGACGCGCCCGGCCCAATCACGGCGTACGGCCCAATGAAAACCCCCTCTCCCAGCACCGCCGTCTCACTCACTGCCGCGCACTCATCCACTCCCGCCGCTTTCGCAACCGGCAGCAGCTGCTTCGCCGCCCGCGCAAACACCAGCTTCGGATGATGCGCCACCAGAAGCGCCTTCCTGCCTGCTGCTGCATCCACCAGGCCCGGCTTCACCACTACCGCCGCCGCCATGGAATCAAGCGCCACCGCCAGCGATGCCTCATCCTCGGCAAACACCAGTGACTCCGCCGTCGCCAGCCTCGCACTGCTCACGCCCTGCACCTCTGGGTCAGCATGGCCACCCAGTTCGCAGCTCTCGCCCAGTGCCCTTGCCAGCTCCGTCAGTTTCATCCGTTCCCCTCTATTTCCGGTTGTAGATCGGTTCCTCGCCCACCGGCCGCGTCTTCCAGCGCCGGTGAACCCACAGCCACTGGTCAGGATACCGCCGCACGTAATCCTCAATCACTGCCGTAAACCGCGCCGTGTTGGTCACCGCGTCGTCTTCGTCCGTCCCATCCCGCGCAACCTCCATCTCGGGCCCAAAATGCAGTACATATTTCCGCTCGGCTTCCTCCCATAGCAGGAAACCCGGCAGCACCGCCGCACCCGTCTTCCGCGCCACGCGGGCCAGCCCGGACGCCGTACACGCCAGACGTCCAAAATATGGCACAAACACGCCCTGCGGTGGCGTCATATTCGTATCCATCAGGATGCCAACCGTCTCACCCCGCCGCATCGCGCCAATCAGCCCGCGGGCGAAGTCATCCTTGTGCAGTACGCGGTTCCCATGCAGGCATCGGATCCCGTTTACGAGCCCATCCACACGGGCGTTATCCAACCGCCGAATCACCATCGACATCGGATACCCCATCAACGAATGCCAGAAGCTCGACAGCTCCCACGCACCCAGATGCCCGGTTACGATCATCACCCCGTGCCCGCGCTCCCGCGCCGCCAGGTAATGCTCCAGCCCTTCATAACGAATAAACCGCTGCGCTCTTTCCCGCGTATACTTTGGCATCTGGCAGAATTCCGCCAGTTGCCAGCCCAGGTTCCGATAGAGCCGCCGCAGCACGCCGGTGCGCCTGTCTTCTGGCCACTCTGGGAAAGCCAGCTCCAGGTTGCGCATACCCACCCGCCGAAGCCGCGGCACTGCATGCCAGGCCGCAGCGCCCAGCGCCGCTGCCACCCGCCGTGCCACGCCGCGTGGCAGCAGCCGCAAAGCGTGCACCAGCACCCAAACCGCGCTGTATTCCAGCCTCTCTCGCATCCAGCAGACTTCCCGGGGACTCTGGTCAGTGTAAATCCTCAACAAAACCTGCCCGTTACGCCGGAAAACTAAATCCCAGATAAAAAAAGGCGATTCCCGAGGGAACCGCCTTCATTGCAGGAAAAACTCTCGTCCGGTCAGTGCTGCACGCTCTCCCTGAAGTACTGAGCCACCGTCTCAAGGAACGGCCGCGCCGCCGCCGGAGGCAGCACCTCACCCTTCAGAATGGCTTCCATCGAGTGATGCGCGCCGTAAAATGCATCTGTCGCGTCCCGGTTCTGTGCCACCACCGTGCCGTTCAGATCGATGCCGGCAAACAACCCCTTGCTGCGCGACCAGGTGAGCAGTTCCGACTGCATCTTCCAGTTCGTGGCCATCTGCGCGTTGCGGCCCACCGGCCCGGCCGCCGCTGAAGCGCCCGCGCCAATCTTGAACTTGCTGTTCAACAGATCCTGAAATCCCTTCTGATTCACCGCTACCAGCACCAGGTCCGTCGCCTGGCCGCCAATCTGCAGTCCCCAGGACCCGCCCGTCATCTGGATAAACACAGGCGCGCTCCAGCCATGCCCGGTACGGCAGGTGACAACACCCTCTCCGTGCTCACCGCCAAAAATGAATGCCGCCTTGAGCATCCCGGGCACCACGCCCACGCACGTCGCACTTTCCGTAATCTGCTCGGGAATCGCCTTGTCCGGAACCGATTCAATCTCCTGAATCACTGTCTTGGCCGCATTCAGACGGGCCACCAGTTGGTCACGGCTCGGTGCCGCCATCGCCGGAATTGCACAACCTGCAACGCAGAGGAGAGCCACTACTTTCTTAATCATCTTTTTCTCCAGTCATGAGTTCAATATACGAACCACGGATATTCTCCCAAAACTACCCGTGGCAGAAGCCCACACGCAATAGGGGTGGTCAAAAAGTTACGTTCTGTCCATATTGCACGGCACAGTCTTGGCTGCTGGGATGTTGCCTTTTCAACAACCAGTATTGACTGGGATAGATGCCGACTTCGGCTTTCGGGTTGAAAGCCGGGTTGCAAAACACCCGTAAATACAAAAAAAGAGGGGGCTGCGATGCTATCGCCAGCCCCGTTCCCCAGATCTGCGTTATTGCTGATTCTGTTGTAGCTTTCATCTGAAATTGCGACAAGATATCGTCGGGACAGTGGCCTTTGGTAACCACCTCCGAGGCTGCCTCAAATGGATCATTCACCCAGGGAAGCGCCGGATCTCGCAAAGGCGCAATGGCAGCGCAGGCCGCCGTATATAGGCTCATCTGTGAATTGCTCGCTGCTGACAGAATGGATCAGCAGCCATCCCAGAACCGTAGAAAAGCTTTTCCTCAGCGCTCCCGGGTGAATTACCCGTAGCGATTACTTGGCCGCTCCAGCAAGCTCCGCGTCTTCTGACAGTTGTTTCTTCCCTGCCGGCAACGGAACCAGCATGTCTTCCTTCCGCATCACCATGCTGGTCGCATTCAGCGAAGCAAGCTCAAAGCCATGCCCGTGCGTAATCGCATCTGTCGGGCACGCTTCCACGCAATAACCGCAGAAAATGCACCGGTTGTAGTCGATGTTGTAGACTTTCGCGTATCGCTCCGCGCCGGAAATCCGTTTCTCTTCCGTATTTTCCGCCGCCTCGATGTAAATGCAGTTCGAAGGGCACGCCGCTGCGCATAGAAAGCACGCCACGCACTTTTCCAGGCCGTTTTCGTCGCGCTGAAGCTGGTGCCCGCCACGGAACCGCTCCTGAAAAACCGCGCCACGCATCGGTCCTGGACCATCCGGATAGTTTTCAACCTCGGTTGGTTGCCACATCTCCCGAAAGGTGATGCTCATGCCTTTGGCGATACCCGTTATGTTCCGAACAATCGACATGTATCCAGTATACAAACGGCAAGCTGGCGTGCACCTTGCTCCCTCTTCGGAATTTTCACTCGCCCTAAACCCTGGAAACTCAACAATCGTTCCAGTGCGCTCACCACTTTCACCCACGGCATCAGCCAACCGCCGCTGCTACTCGATCCCCAGCTTCTTCCAGATCACATCCACCCGCGCCTTCGTTGCCTTGTCCATCTCAATCATCGGAGGCCACGGCCGATTGAACCCCTCAGCCGCCCACTTGCGGGTCGCGTCTATGCCCATTTTGCTGCCGTAATTCGGCAACCGCGACGCATGATCCAGCGAATCCACCGGCCCCATCGTGAATTCGATGTCCCGCTGCGGATCGATATTATTCGCCGCCCGGAGCGTCACTTCACCCAGGTCCTGCACATCGCAGTCCTCGTCCACCACGATGATGCACTTGGTAAACATCGCCTGTCCCATCGACCAGATGCCGTTCATCACCTTCCGAGCCTGCCCCGCATAGCTCTTCTTGATCGACACAATCATCAAATTGTGGAAAACCCCGTCCGGCGGCAGATTCACATCCACAATCTCCGGTAGCGTCAACCGCATCAGCGGCAGGAAAATCCTCTCCACGGCCTTGCCCATCCACGCATCCTCCATCGGAGGCTTGCCCACAATCGTCGCCGCGTAAATCGGGTCCTTCCGGTGCGTAATGCACGTTAGGTGAAACACCGGGTAATCATCCGTCATCGTGTAAAAGCCCGTGTGATCGCCAAACGGACCCTCCGCCCGCAGCTCGTGCAGATTCACATACCCTTCCAGCACAATCTCCGCGTGCGCCGGCACTTCGATGTCCACCGTCTCGCACTTCACCAGCTCCACCGGCTTCTGCCGCAGGAACCCCGCAATGATGAACTCCTCCACCTCCGGCGGAGCCGGCACAATCGCCGAAAACGTCGTCGCCGGATCTGTCCCGATCACCACTGCCACTTCCAGCCGGTCGGCCTTCACATTCCCAAAGGCTAGATTTGTTGTTCCGCCCGCCGTCTCGGCCATCACCTCCACCTGCGCGCTCTTGTCTTCCCCCGCAGCGGTCCGCAGCCGCTCGCGCAAGTGCTCGGCCGCATTCTTCTGCCGCTGCCAGTGCATGCCGGTCGTTTGCCCGTCATACACCTGCATGCGGTACATGCCCATGTTGCGGCGGCCCGTCTTCGGATCCTTTGTCACCACCCCCGGCAGCGTAATAAACCGCCCGCCATCCATCGGCCAGCACTGGAGAACCGGAAAATCCAGAACACTGAAGTTCTCCCGCAAGATGACCTCCTTGCAGGCTGCATCCTTTGGCTTGATCACTTTTGGGAAAACCGCGCCCATCTCGGCCAGCATTGGCAGCATCTTCAGCTTTTCCATCAGGCCATCGGGAGACTTCATCTCCAGCAGATTGCGAATTCGTCCTGCAATTTCATCCAGCGTCTCCACTTCCAGCGCCAGCTTCATCCGCCGCTCGCTGCCGAACTGGTTCATCAGAACCTTTGCGCCGGGATAGTCCTTCACGTTCTCAAACAGCAGCGCCGGACCGCCCGGCTCATAGCCCTTCACCCCGCCCTTGCGGCCGGCCTTCGATGCACGGTCCGTAATCTCCGCAATCTCCAGGATCGGGCTCACACTCTCGCGCACCCGCTTCAGTTCCGTCGCGCGTTCCAGCGCCTTCATCCACTCGCGTAAGTCGTTATAGGCCAATTTATTCGCTCCGAGTATCTGCTCTTATCGTACCCGTTGCCGCCCGAGGTCAAAACGCTCCCGTCTCATCCCTCCGCTCGCTCCTCAACCATGTCGATATCCACCAGCGGGTACCCGCGTTTCTTCCACTCGTCATAACCACCGTATAAGGGACGGACGCGGCTAACCCCAGCCTTCCGCAATTCAAGCGCAGTGTGTACCGATACCGCCTCGCTCGGGCATGTGCAAAACAGCACAACCTCACGATTTTTCGGAATCAGCGTCACCTGCTGCCTCAGCTTGTCCGGGGATAGCATCAGCGCGCCCGGCAGCGTCCGCGGATCCGGCAGATAATCCAGCGGATGCCTGAGGTCCACGATGAAAACCTCATCGCCACGGTCCATTTGTGCCTTCAGCTCATCAGGAAAAATCCGTGCCATGCGCATCTCCTGCAGGAACATCCGCTGCTGCACCACCCGCCAGAGCAGCAGGCCTGCGAACAGCAGCGCGAACAATAGCAGCGCCGAATGTCCTACCCACGCCAATGCATCCGGATGACGCCGCAGCACATCGCCAAAGAATCGGCCGCACAGCGTAACGGTCAGAGCCCACAATAGAGTCCCCGCTGCGTCATACAGCACGAACAACTGAAACGGCATCTCCGTCTCGCCCGCAATCGGAGCCGCCACCGTGCCCAGGCCCGGCACAAATTTCGCAACCAGCAGTGAAGCCGGACCACGCTTCGCAAAATATTCCTCGGTTTTGCGCACGCATACCGTGCTCTCAAGCGACAGCCGGCAAAGCAGTCGCACCATCGATCCGCCGTACCGCTTGCCCAGCCAGTACCAGATCGAGTCGCTCACCAGGCTCCCGCCAAGCGCCGCCAGCAGCACCAGCGCCAGATCAAGGTGATGCGTCGCGGTAAGCGTCCCCGCCGTCAACAGGATCGGCGCGCTCGGCACCGGTACCCCCAGTTGCTCCACCATCACCCACAAAAACAGAACCCAGTAGGCATGGCGGACAAAGAAGTTCAAAGCCATTGGCGCGCCATCCTCCTTACTCCGGCCAGACTGGAATTCCCCGGGCCTTCATCATAGATGTTGCCGGAGGCTTTTCGTTGCGAACCGCCCCAAAAATACAAAGGACCGGAACCCCTCGGCCCGGTCCTTCACCATTTTCCGCCGTCAATACTCTCGCAGCTCTAACGTGCATCCGTCAGAGGCATGTTCACCAGATGTGCGCTCAGGAACCACACTTCCATCTCGTTGGTGCGTACCAGGTTGCTCACCAGGAGATCGTTCGTGCCTTCGTCACCCAGCTCTGCGGCCTCTCGCGCCCGGCTGCGGCCATCCGTCAGAATCAGCTCGTGCGCTTCCAGCAGCCGCGAAATCATCACCGGTGCCTCTTCGCGGCCTCGCGGGGCCCGTTTCACGCGCGCCATCTCTGCCACGTCGTGCGCCATCGCCACCGACACCCCGCCGAGCATCTGGATACGTTCCGCAATCAGGTCCACCATTTCACTCTGTTCCTCGTAATGCTTGTCGAGCAATAGGTGCAATTGGTAAAAAGTCGGTCCTGCCACCTGCCAATGTGCCTTCTTGTACAGGTCGCGCAGGCACATCGTATCGGCCAGCAGCACATTCAAAAAGGCGCATGCCTTCTCGCGCACCTTCGCATCCAGCCCGATCGGCAGCTCTTGGATCACCGTGCCGAATCGCTGGATCTCATGCGCATTCTGCCGAAGATGTGGACTCACCATGTCCGAAATCTTCGAAGTCGTCTTCGTTCGAGTAACAGGAATCGTTGTCGCGCTCATGCCGTATCTCCTTGTCGCCAGCCTTGTGCGTACGCATAATTCGATGCACTTTCAGCGCGCCGATTTGGCCGGGCCGCCGGCTCGTGGCGGCCGTCGATCCGGCTCCCTCTCCTCAAAAAGAACCGGGGCGTCCGCAGACGCCCCTTATCTCTCACGTGTGACGCGTATTACTTCACTCTGACCCTCGGCTCGACGGACATCCCCGGCCGTAACCGGTGATCTTTATTCTGGCTCGGCTTCGTAAAGTCGATGCGCACCGGAATCCGCTGCACCACTTTCACATAGTTGCCTGTGGCGTTCTCTGGCGGAAACAGGCTCAGCATCGATCCCGTCGCGCCGCCAATCTCCGTCACCCGCCCGGCGAACTTCTCGCCATCCAGCGCATCCACTGAAATCTGCACCGGTTCGCCGCGGTGAATGTTGTCAATCTGCGTTTCCTTGAAGTTGGCCGTCACCCACAGGTTATCCAGCGAAACTAGCGTCATCAGGTTCTGGCCCGCGCTCAAGTTTTCCCCCACCTGCACGCTCTTGGTGGTCACAATTCCCGCTGTCGGAGCCTTGATCACGCAGTAGCTCAGGTTCAGCTTTGCCTGCGCCAGCGCCGCCTGTGCCTGCTGCACCTGCGCCGCCGCCTGGTCGATCCGTGCTTTCTGTATCGCCAGTTGCTTCGGCCGCGTCTGCGCGTTTCTCAGGCTTGCTTCGGCCTGTGCTACTCGCGCGTGGGCTATATGCACGCCCTCTTCGCTGGCCTGCACATTTGCTTCCGCCTGCTGCAGCGCAGCCTGGTCAGCCGCCGCCGTCGCCACCGCCGCATCGTACTGCTGCTTTGAGATCACATCTTTCTCGACCAGCGGCGTGTAACGCCTTAAATCCAGCTTCGCCTTGGTGTAGTTGGCGCGCGCCACCAGCACCTGCGCTTTGGATGCCTGCAGTTGCCGCTCGGCCTGCGCCACCGAATCGTGGGCGCCCATCAAATCTGCGCTTGCGGAGTGCAGTGTGCTGCTCGTGTTCACGTTCACCACGGGCATATTCACTTCCACGGCTTCGAGGTTCGCCTTCGCGCTGGCCAGGTTCGCCTCGTCCTTCTCGACCGTCGTCTCGTAATCGCTCGGGTCGAGTTTCACCAGCACCTGTCCAGCCTTCACGAATTCGTTCTGCTCTACATTCACCGCAATCACATGCCCATTGATGCGCGCGCTGATCTGGATCAGGTTGCCGTTGACCTGCGCGTCATCGGTATCCTCGTAATAGGTCGAGTGCCACCACCACAAGCCCGCGCCGATCACCGCCACCACAATCGCAACAATCAGGATCAGCCGTCTCTTCTTCTTTTTCTCAGGCTGCAGATTTTCAGGCTGCTCTTCCTGCGGCCCCGCGGGCTGTCCGCCGCCCGGCCGATTCTGCTGTTCAGGATTTTGATCCGCCACTTACTTCCCTCCGAGATATGTCTTATAGTTGCGGCCGGCGATACCCATTGCCCGCGCCAGGGAAAGCTTCGCGACATTGTGCGCGTACAGGCTGCTCACATACTGCGCATCCGCCTGGGCCAGTGCCTGCTGCGCCTGCGATACCGCCAGGTTGTCAGATACTCCTGCCACATAGCGCTCCTGCGCTTCCTTCAATTCTTCCGCTGCCAGCGCCACGTTGCTTTTGGCCACCTGCACCTGCTTCGCAGATGACTCAATGTCCAGAATGCTGTCGTCAACATCCTGCGTGATCTGTCCGCGCAGGTCGCTCAGCTTTGCTTCTTCCTCATCGAGCTGCGCCTGCGCCTGCTTCGCATCGCCGCGCAACTTCGGCTCTTCGAAAATCGGCACGTCCAGCGAGCCCACCGCATTGCCTGTTCCATGCGAATTCGCGACGTTGATCCCGATATCGCCGTAATTGCCGCTGAACTTGATTACCGGAAGCCGCTCGTACGTCGCCGCCTTCCGCGCATGCTTCGCCGCTTCTACCTTCTGCTCCAGAGCCTTCAGGTCCTGCCGGCTCGCCAGTGCCTCGCTCACAGCCTGGGCCTGATCAATATGATCGAGCGGCGCAAATGGAGCTGTCTCGGTAGCAACATATTTCTGCTCCAGCGGTAGGCCAATCGCTCGTGCCAACGCAATCTTGTCTTTCTCAAAGGCATTCTGCGCCGCAATTAATGTCTGCTCTTGCGTCTGGTAGTCCACGCGCGCACGCAACACATCCAACTTTGGCGCAGTCCCTGCGCTGTGCTGGTCCATCGCCTGGTTCAGCGATACCCGCGCCGTCGCCAGCTCCGCCTTGTCGGCGGCAATCTGTGCTTTGTCGGCAATCACCCGCAGATATGCGTTCCCCACCGTCAGCACCACCATCTGCCGCGCGTCTTCCACTGACAACTTCGCAGCATCAAAATCATGCTTCGCCGCCAGGTAATTCTGTAACGACGACAAATCCAAAAGCGACCAGTTCAGGCTGCCCCGTATATCCGTGTACCCATACGGCCCAATAATCTTCGGGAACCCTGAAATCCGCAATCCCTCCGCCTCTAGGTTCGTCTCCTGCTCTGCTTCCTTGATATCGCCATTCACCGTCGGCAGCAGCGCCTGTAGTTGATCCAGTTCCGCTCCGCGCGCCGACTGCGTCGACTGCGACGTCAGCAGCAATCCAAGGTTATGCTGCAACCCCATCTGGATCGCATCATCCAGCGACAGCCCAATCACCCCCGGCTTCACCTGCGGGACAGCCACGCTGCCTTCGTAGGTCGAGTTGTTGATCTGCGGCTGAATCACCTGGATCGGAGGCGGCGGCGTGGACACTCCACCCCCCGTCTGTTGCGCCCGCGCTTGCAGCGACGCAGTGACCGCAATCGCCAGCAGCGCACAGCCTAAGCCGGCGCTGGTCCTGTTTCCCTTGCCAGCTTTCAACACTGAAATATGTTTCCTCTTAGGTCGGAAAGAGAATTGATTGTCTAGAGGCTGTTATTCACTCTACGATGGGCGACCCTCACGTCGCCTACCCCAAACTGAATAACAGCCTCTATCAATAAAGTACGTCCTTTGGATGCGCATGCACCCTGAAAACAGTGCAAAACTTTTCACCGGCCCCGAAAGCAGCGCCGGGTAGTCCGCCTGGACTCCGCCACAAAGCCCCGCCAACATCCGCTTGCACCGCGTTATCCCTCGCTGGGTTCGTCCCCTCAAGCCGTTGCGGCTGAAGTGGAATGCGCCAGCTGGTTCGCTAGCGAACATAGCGCCGATCGGAACATCGCGCTCACATAATCCGCTGTCCAGCCGTCTGCCCCGCACACCTGCCGAAATTCCTCTGCAGCCGTCTGACTATTCCTGCCCAGCACGGCCCGCAACACAAACACCGCTCGCTGTGCCATCGGCAGATCGTCCAGCCAGCTCCGCAGCTTCTGCCTTTGCCCGCCACTTAGCATCTCAGCCAGTTTTGCGCTCGAAATTCCCGCCGCTTCCAGATCGTCAGTTTCCACGCAGCCGCCAAGGGATACAGACGTCCCCTCCACCTCGAACGACTGCGGAGCCCGCTGCCGCATCCACTGCAATGCCCGCTCCGTCAGCTTCCGCCGAACTCTCTCCTCGGCGCCAGGCTCAGCCGCGCAGGGGTCCAGGTCCGATGCCGAAACGCTTTCCTCCACAAGTTGCAGCGCCTCTTGCGGGTCGCCTACCAGCAACGACGCCAACTGAAAGAGCTCCAGAGCCGTATGCTCGGCCCGCGCCACGCCGGCGCTTCCCTGCTCAAGGCAATCCTGGTTCGGCACGATTCACCCCCGGTTCTTCTACTTTCTGTATCCTCATCCGCGCATCCTGCCAAGTCAACCTGCCCCTCCTGGACGGTAGGCATACACTGGAATATGACTCGGAGCTCTTTTTCGTCACCCGCGCGAGAAAGAGCTTCCAACTGCAGCACGAGCGCACATCTCACTGGAACACCGCCGGTTCATGCATGGGCAAAGCAAAGCAAACCACGACCAGCCTCTTTCTCGGGCGCGATGTCTCCTGGCTTAAGTTCAATCGCCGTGTACTCGAAGAGGCCGAAGACCCATCCAACCCCCTCTTCGAGCGCCTCAAATTCCTCGCCATCACCGCCAGCAATCTCGACGAATTTGTTGAAATCCGTGTCGCCGGCATCCTGCAGCGCATTGAAGACGGCTACAACGAAATTGACCCCGACGGCCGTACTCTCGAGCAGACCCTCGACGCCCTCGTCGAGGAAATGCACGCCTACGTCAAGGAACAATACCGCTGCTGGAACGAGCAACTCCTGCCCGAGCTCGATCGCGCTGGCATTCGCGTCCTCAGCTGGGACCAGATGGACGACGACGCCCGCGAGGCCGCCAACACCTTTTACCAGCGCGAAGTTGACCCACTCCTTACACCCATCACCATCGACCCCGCCCATCCCTTCCCTCGCGTCCTCAACAAGGCCCTCTGCATCGCTCTGCTGCTTCACAGCAAACGTAAAGCCACCAGCGAACCCGTCCTCGGTGTCATCACCGTGCCTCGCGCCCTGCCTCGTCTTGTGCGCCTGCCCTCATCCGCCAATACCATCGATTACGTCTCCCTCCACGACCTCATCGAGCGCAACGCCTCCAGCATGTATCGCGGCTACCAGATCCTCTCCAAGGCCGCCTTCCGCGTCACACGCAACAGCAACCTCTACTTCCAGGAGGAAGAATCCCGCAATCTCCTCGAAACCGTGCGCGCCGAGTTGCACAATCGCCGCAAAGGCGATGCCGTCCGCCTAGAAATTGAGCACAGCGCCGACCACGAAATCATCGAACGCCTGCGTACCAACTTCGAGCTCTCCGAGTCGCAGGTCTACCGCACCGACGGGCCTGTCAACCTCTCCCGCCTCATGCAGATTTACTCCGACACGCCCCGGCCCGATCTGAAATTCCCAGCCTTCATACCCCGCGAGCTCCGCCTCCATCGCAAATCGACCGACATCTTCGACGAGCTCCGACACCGCGACATCCTCCTGCACCACCCCTACGACTCCTACGACGGCGTCGCCAGCCTCATCGAATCCGCCGCCCAGGACCCCAACGTCGTCTCCATCAAGCAGACTCTCTACCGCACCAGTCCGGATTCACCCATCTTCCGCGCTCTCACCGAAGCCGCCGCCACCAAGGAAGTCACCGTCGTCGTCGAACTCACCGCCCGCTTCGATGAAGCCTCCAACATCCGCTGGGCACGGGCCCTTGAGGATGCAGGCGTGCAGGTCTTTCACGGCATCGTCGGCCTCAAGACCCATTGCAAGCTGGCCCTCCTGGTCCGCCGCGACCCCGACGGCGAAATCCGCCGCTACGCCCACCTCGGCACCGGCAACTACAACCCCGACACCGCCCGCTTCTACACCGACCTCAGCCTGCTCACCGCCGACCCCGAAATCACCGCCGGCGTCCACAACGTCTTCAACTACCTCACCGCCCATTCCGAGTCCGACGACTACGCGCCCCTGTTCGTCGCCCCGCTCACCCTCGCCGAGCGCTTCATGCAGCTCATCCATCGCGAGACCGAGCACGCCCGCGCCGGCCGCCCCGCCCGCATCATCGCCAAAATGAACTCTCTCCTCGAGCGCAGCGTCATCGAGGCTCTCTACGACGCCTCCCGTGCCGGAGTCCAGATCGACCTTATTGTCCGGGGCATCTGCTCGCTCCGTCCAGGCCTCAAAGGTGTCAGCGAAAACATCCGCGTCCGTTCCATCGTCGGCCGATTTCTGGAGCATAGCCGCATCTATTCCTTCGAAAATGGCAACAACCCGGAAGTCTATTGCGGCAGCGCCGACTGGATGCCCCGAAACCTCTTTGAGCGCTGCGAAACCATCTTCCCCGTCCGCGACCCTGCGCTCCGAGACCGCATCCGCGAAGAAATTCTCGCCTCCTGCCTCGCCGACACGATCAAATCCCGCCTCCTGCGCTCCGACGGCGAATACATCCGCATTGCCGAAGCCCCAACGGCACGCAGCGCGCCTGCCTTCAGCTCGCAGGATTTCCTCATGCGCATTGCCGAAGGCAAAGCCTCGGTCCGTGACATCCCGCCGGCCATCCTCTATCCACTCACAGACGCGCAACCTCCGGCTCCTCCAGCCGTTCTTACACCCGGCAACAAATCCCGTAAGAAAGCCGCCAGCTCTCCGCGCCGCAAGAAGCCTTCCCGAGCCAGCGGACTCCAGATCGCCGCAGCGGAAGACGATCACATCGAATCCGCCCTCTCATAGCGATGCGCGGCCATCACCGGCTGAAGATTCAACCCCTCGCAACCAGCCGGCAAAAAATTAACATTTCTCCCCTGCTTCGATTGTTACAATTCTGTAAATTCGCGGGCAGCCGTCCTTGCTGTCAGCCCTTCTAACGCCTTATGAATCTCTACGTTCTGAGACATGCCAGCGCCGGAACGCGGCGCGCTAACCCCACCATTGACGTCAAGCGGCCCCTCGACAAGGAGGGCAAGCAGCAATGCATCCTCGTCGGTACCTACCTCAACGGGCTCAAGGTCCAGTTCGACCGCATCGTCTCCAGCCCGCTCAAGCGCTCCCAGCAGACCGCCTCTTTTGTCGGAACCGAGGTCGGCTACGAATCCGAGATTGTCATCTCTGACGCACTCGCGCCCGGCGCCACCCTCCGCGACTTTTACAACCTCATCGACTCGCTCAACGGCGACGAAAACGTGCTGCTCGTCGGCCACAATCCCAACATCAGCACCTTCCTCGGCTCACTCTTTTCCACGGGAAAAACCAGCCTGCGCCTCCGCAAGGGCGCCCTCGCCCGCGTCGACTACACCCGCCGCCCCGGCACCCTCCTCTGGCTGGTCGAGCCACGCATCCTGCGCGGCATCTATGGCAAAGTCACCAGCAAATCCCGACGGAAGACCTCGCGAAAATAATCCGCCTCCTTGCGCAGCGACCACAACTCCAGCTCCGCCCCCGTCCGCCCCGGGTACAGTTCCAGAATTACTCGCTTCGGGTAAACATACGTCTTCACCTTCAGTACATCGCTCGCCCGATCCTGGTTCAGACTTACCGCCAACCGCAGCAGCACCACCGCCCGCTTCACCCATTCGTGCTCGCTTGGCGGAACATCCCGCATCGTCCGCCCCTCCGGCGCCGGACGGCTCTTGCCCAGATAGCGCGCAATCGCCGATATCACCACCCGCTGCTGCGGCGTAAACCCGTACAGTTCCGAACTCGCCACAATGTACTGCGCATGCCGGTGGTGCCCTTGGTAATTCAGAAACTTCCCCACATCACGCAGCACCGCCGCCGACTCCAGCCATAACAGATACTCCTCCGGTAACTCATGCACCGTCGCCAGATCATGAAACATCTGCTCGGCATGCTGCCTTACCGGCTCCATTTGCTTGGGATCCGTCCCATACCGCCGCGCCAGTTCCAGCACCCCGGCCCAGCGCTCGCGCTCAAATGCCTGGTGCGCGCTCGTCCGTACGTCTTCCTCGGCCAGCATCTGCGACAAAATGCCGTCCCGCATCCCAAACTGCGAATACCGGAATCCCGGCAACCGATAATGCTCCAGAAGCTCCGCATACACGTGCGCGCCCGCAATGATGATTTCCGACCGCCTCGTGCCAATCCCCGGAATCGCGCCCCGCGCGGCATTGTTCATCTTCGCCAACTTATCGGTCAGCCGTCGCACATCCCGCGCGCTCGCCGTATTCGGCTCCCGCTCCGCTGCAGCCTTCCCTTTGTTTTTGGTCGACTTCGCCATCGCGGCGCTCGCCTCGGCCAGTGCTGCCGCTGTGCCGCTGGTCGCAATCGCCAGCTTCACTTTCGTCGCGTCCACCCTTCTCGCCGCCCGCCGAAGTTCCCGTGCAATAAACTGCTTCATCCGCCCAATTTCTTCTTCCGTCGGCGGATCACTCCTGAGAAACTCCTGCGTCAGCCGTACCGCGCCCAGCGGCAGGCTCACCATCGCCTCAATCCGCTTGTGCTCTGAAAGGATCACCTCGCAGCTGCCACCGCCCAGGTCCATCAGCACGCACCGCCCACGCGTCCCCGGCTCCCAGTCCACCACTCCACGGTGAATCAGCCGCCCCTCTTCCAGCCCCGAGATCACTTCCACGTCCCAGCCTGTCTCATCCTTCACCCATGCGCGGAACGCCCTCGAATTCCGCGAATCCCGCAACGCAGAAGTCGCCACCGCCCGCGCCCGGTCCACGCTGTGCAGTTGCACAGCCTTATGGAAGCGTTTCAGCGTGCGAATCGTGTTGGCCATCGCCTCCGGCGAAATCAGCCCCGTCTCAAACACACTCGCGCCCAGCCGCGTCACTTCGCGGTCTTCAAACACCGTGCGCAGCTCGTGCTGCACCACTCTGGCAATCTTCAAACGGCAGGAGTTCGATCCGATATCAATGGACGCAAAGGTTCGCAATCTATTCTCACCCCGGGAAACACAACTCTAACGAAGCACCATACACGATGCACGCTCACTCTGCCCTCACGCGGTCTTGGCCAGCCCAGCTCCGGCTTCATCCGCTCCTCGTCCCACCCTCTGTTTCGCGAAGTCTTCCCACTCGCCCAGCAGTTCCTCGCGCACGCGTTCAGTCGTCTTCATCGCGGAACGGAACTGCCGGTCCCGTCTTGATTCCATCCGCTCCACCAGCTCGTTCCTCTCACCGCCCGCCGCTTCCTGTGCCTCGGTCGCCAGCACCAGCCAGTCGTGCCACATCCCGATCGCATCCTGCACGCGCTTCAGCCGTTGCGCCGTCCGTTTGCTCCAATCATCGTCCCCGCCTTCGGCAATATAGCGGGCATGCTTCGCGCCTTTCCGGAAATCGTGCAGTGTTCCCGTATCCAGCACAGGAATCTCCCTGCAAAGCCCTGCAAAGCTCTCCAGGGCCAACTCCGCCGCCCCGGCATTCGCCGGCGGATCACCCGCCTCCGCCGCTGCCTGTAGCACCGCACCCACTCGCTGATCGAGTCTTCCCTGCCACCGGCAGGCCCTCTGCCTGAATTTTTCCGCTCGTCTGCCGCGCCGCCGTTCCAGTTCAGCGTCCAGATCCTCCGCCTGCTTCAGAACGGAGCCAGCGGAACCATCTCCGGCGCGGCTGGCCCGAGGGTCCGAGTCCAACTCCGGCGTCAATTTCCTCAGGAGCCCGCGATGCACATCCAGGTCTCGCACTTTGCCCGCCCGGCGTCTCACTTTTTTCAAGAGTTTGCGCAGTTTCACGGCACTTTTGCGCATGGCTTCGCTCTCGCTGGTTTCTCGTTCCAGCGCGTCCAGTGCCGCATCCAGTCGCCGCGAGCCTGTTCTTACGTGATGGATCGCCCCCACGTCCGGCGTCTCCCCGCAACGGCCCAGCGTACAACCCAGACGCGACGCCACGGCGGCAAATCTTTCAGCCCGCATCGCCATGTCCTCGCTCTACTTTATTTTTAACGCCGTTCTCGCTGCTATCCTCGAAAATGTGAATAACTTGCGCCCTGCTGTGACCGCTACTGCCGATCCGGATACAAGCAAGCCGCCCGTGCTCTATCAATCGCGCGTCAAAGCCTGGACCATCCTCATCCTGGTCTTCCTCGCCGTCCATTTCGCGGCGCTCTTCGGACCGCCACAAATGGATGATGTCGACTCCGGCCACGCGGAAGCCGCCGCCCACATGGCCGTCACAGGCAACTGGATTACGCCCTACATTGACGGCGTCCGCTACCTCGAAAAGCCCCCCATGTACTACTGGCTGGCGGCCATCGACTATCACATCTTCGGCTTCCACGTTTTCTCCACCCACCTGCCCATTACCCTCTCCGTGCTCGGCCTCGCGATCATCGGCTGGTTCTGGGGCCGTCGTGCCTACGGCGATCGAGCAGGCTTCTACGCCGCCCTCGCCATGCTCACCGCCATCGGAGTCTTTCTTTTCACCCGCCTTTTCATTCCCGACGCTATCCTCACATTCTTCCTCATCCTCGGCCTCTACATGTTCTTCACCGGCCTTGAGGATCGAAAACCCTCCCGCCTCTACATCGCCTACGGAGCCATCGCCCTCGCGCTGCTCTCCAAGGGTCTCGTCGCCATCGTCTTCTTCTGGGGCGCGCTGATTCCTTATCTGCTCATCACCGGCGAGTGGCGCCGCTGGCGCGAAATGCGCCTCTTCACCGGCACCGTCGTTTTCCTGGCCATCGCCGCCCCCTGGCACATCCTCTGCGGCCTCGCCAATCCCGATCAGGGCCACCCCATCGGCAACATTCCCACCTGGGGTAATGTCCACGGATTCTTTTACTTCTACTTCATCAACGAGCACTTCCTGCGCTTCCTTGGCACCCGCTACCCACGCGATTACAGCAAGGAGCCTTCCTGGGTGTATTGGCTCTGCCAGTTCGTCTGGATCTTTCCCTGGAGCCTTTACGTCCCCATCTTCATTCGCCGCGCATGGCGCAACCGCAGGCTCTTCCTCCGCGACCTCCGCGAAAGCAGTACGGATACGATCGCGTTTCTCGATCCTCACACTAGCGCCTTTGAGGCCTCCAGCGCCGCGGCCCGCCTGCGCTTCCGTGCCCGCACCAGCCTACTGCTCGCTTGCTACGCCGGTTTCATCCTCATCTTCTTCGGCCTCTCGGGAACAAACGACCAGTACTACACCTGGCCGGCCTACCTCGCCCTGCTATTGATCATCTCCGGCTCGCTCGCTGCCGCCGAAGAAAGCCCCGACGCAGAGAATCCCGACTCTGCCACCTCGCGCTGGCTGCGAGGCATCCATCTCGCCTTTACCATCGTCGGCCTGATCGTTGCTGGTCTCCTTGCCTGGGGGCTCTGGTCCTCCCGAAACTTGCCCTACATCCCGGACATCGGCACGCTCCTTGCCCATCGCGGCGTCGGCGACTACGCCATGGCCATGTCCCATTTCTTTGACATCACCACCCGTGCATTCGCCGCGCTGCGTCTCCCCGCCGGCCTGGCCTGCGTCACATTCCTCGTCGGCCCCCTCATTGCTTGGGTACTCCGCCGCCGCGGTCACCACTTCGAATCCACCATCTCGCTCGGATTCACCGTCGCTCTCTTCCTCATCGCCGCGCACATCGCTTTCGCCCGATTCTCGCCGCTGCTTTCCTCCAAGCCCTTCGCCGAAACCATCAATCGCCTTACCCACGGCGATAACAACAGCTACACGCTGCTCTGCTATGGCGACCAGAGCGAGTGTTCCTCCGTCATCTTCTATACCCACCACTTCGTGCCACCCTATGCGAAATTCGTGCACGGCAAGTACTGGTACTTCGAACCCGACCCCAAGAACAACGGCGGCTCCAAAGACCTCTTCGGCTCATCCATGATCTGGGGCTCCGACTACCCCGACACGCCCAACGTCTTCCTCGACGACACCAACCTCGTCGCCATGTGGGGACACGGCAAGCGCAAATTCCTCTTCGTCCCCCCTGAGTACTACAACCACATCCAGAAACTCCTCGGCGGGCGCCTCTACGAGATCCAGGATCTCTCCAACAAAACCCTCTACACCGACCGGCCGCTCACCCCGCAACAGCAGATGGAGTTGCGTCAGCAGTAACCCCCTCCGCACCAAAACAATGAGGCACGGCTGCCATCGCAACCGTGCCCTTTTTCTTTGCTTGCCCCTTATCGCTTGCTGGAAATACAAACCGGTTCTACCATCGGCAGCGCCTCCGCATTCGGAAAATATCGCCTCTGGAAATACATCGCCACATTCACCAGTCCGATCATTACAGGAACCTCCACCAGCGGCCCAATCACCGCGGCAAACGCCGCACCAGAGTTAATGCCGAACACCGACACCGCCACCGCAATCGCCAGCTCAAAGTTGTTCGAAGCCGCCGTAAACGAAAGCGTTGTCGTCTTCGAATAATCCGCGCCCAGCTTCCGCCCCATGTAGAACGACACCAGGAACATCACCACGAAATACACCAGCAGCGGAATCGCAATCCGCACCACGTCCAGCGGCAGCCGCACTATGTAACCGCCCTTCAGCGAAAACATCACCACAATCGTGAACAGAAGCGCCAGCAGCGTCAGCGGGCTCACCCTTGGCACAAACTTCCTGTCATACCAGCCGCGCCCTTTTAGCCGCACCAGCGCCGTGCGGGTCAAAAAGCCTGCCAGGAACGGAATCCCGAGATAAATAAACACGCTCTCGGCTATCTCGCCCATCGAAACATGCACCACCGCGCCCTTGAGCCCCAGCTTTGCCGGCAGCACCGTGATAAACACCCACGCATACACTGAGTAGAAAAAAACCTGAAACAGCGAATTGAACGCCACCAGCCCCGCCGCGTAATCCGTATCGCCCTTCGCCAGCTCGTTCCACACGATCACCATCGCAATGCACCGCGCCAGACCGATCATGATCAGACCCGCCATGTACTCCGGATATCCGCGCAGAAACACGATCGCCAGCACAAACATCAGCACCGGGCCAATCACCCAGTTCTGCACGAGCGACAGCGCCAGCACCTTCTTGTTCCGGAAAACCTCGTGCAGTTCCTCGTAACGCACCCGCGTAAACGGCGGATACATCATCACGATCAACCCCACTGCAATCGGAATCGACGTCGTTCCCACGCTGAACCGGTTCAGAAACGGCACCACGCCCGGCAGCAGCCATCCTAGGCCAACCCCCACCACCATCGCGCCAAAAATCCAACCCGTCAGGTAGCGGTCCAGAAACGACAACTTATTCGTAACTTTCATGCGCACAATCCTCTGGAACGGAGAACATGATTTCTCATCAAACAAATGCCTCTCTATGATCGGCCAATCTCATGCAGTTTCTGCTCCAGCTCCATGCGCTCCAGTTCCTCCAGGGGCAGGGCCAGCAGCAGCCGAATCCTGCTCTCCAGCACCATAAACGCATCGCTGAAAGCCCGTGCAATATCCTCCGGTGGTCCCTCCACCGCTGCCGGATCATCCACGCCCCAATGCGCCGTCGCCGGATGCCCCGGCCACACCGGGCACACTTCCTTCGCCGCGTTGCCGCACACCGTAAAAATAAAATCCATGTGCGGCGCATCCGGCCCCGCAAACTCATCCCACGACTTGCTCCGCAAACCCTCCGTCGATATTCCCACGCGCTCCAGTTGCTTCAGCGCCTCCGGCCGCACCTTGCCTGACGGATGACTCCCCGCGCTATAAGCCTTGAACCGCCCCTTACCCAGGTGATTCAAAATCCCCTCCGACATGACCGATCGCGCAGAATTTCCCGTACACAAAAACAGCACATTCCACACCTTGCTCACTTACCTTCTCCGTTTTTCGAATTCGCACATCCACATCCCGAGCCACAGCAACCCTCCGCAGGCCGTGTCGCACGAATGAACGAACTCACAAACTTCCCTTCCACCTGCGGCGCAATGGCATCCACGTCCACACCCGCTTCTTCTAAAAACTGCCGCGCATCTTCCAGGTCATACACGCGAGTCGGCTCCATATCAATCGCCGTAAATCCAGCCGCCGCCAGCTTCGCTCGATACTCCTGTTCTTCCAGCGCACCGGCCACGCAGCCCACCCACATCATCATGCTGTTGCGCACAGCGGCTGGAACCTCGCCGCGCACCACTACGTCGGAAACCGCAAACCGTCCGCCCGGCTTCAGCACGCGAAACGCCTCTCGCAGCACCTTGTCCTTGTCCGCCGAAAGGTTGATCACGCAATTCGAAATCACCACGTCCACCGTCTCGTCCGGCAGCGGAACGCTCTCGATCTCACCCTTCAGAAACTCCACGTTCTCCAGGCCCGCCTGCCGCTGATTCTCCCTCGCCAGCGCCAGCATCTCGTCCGTCATGTCCAGCCCGTACGCCTTGCCCGTCGGCCCAACCCTCCGTGCAGACAGCAGCACGTCAATCCCGCCACCCGAACCCAGGTCCAGCACCACCTCGCCGGCCTTCAGCTCAATCAGCGCCGTCGGATTCCCGCATCCCAGCGATGCCAGCATCGCCTTCTCCGGAACCGCAGCGGCCTCCACGTCGTTGTACAGATTCGCCGTAATCGGATCACAATAGCGAAGCGCCTTGTTGCAGCACGATCCCTTGCTTTCTCCACCGGCCACCGCCCGCGCCGCTTCGCCATACCTCTGCCTGACTTCTTCCCTTACGCTGTTCGCGGATTCCATTTTGTGCGCCCTCATATACGCTGATGCGAATATATCTCCAGACAACACATCTGTCAAAACGAATATGTTTAGGGTATAGTAAATCTATGGCTCGTTCCGACTTTGACATGCCGCGCATGTTCGCCGCGCTCAGCGACCGCACCCGCCTGCGCCTGCTCAACCTCATGCGCGATCGCGAAGTCTGCGTCTGCTATTTCGTCGATATCCTCGGCCAGAGCCAGCCCAAAATCTCACGCCACCTCGCCTACCTGCGCCGCGCCGGCATCGTCAGCGCACGCCGCGAAGGCAAGTGGATGCACTACCGCATCACCCGCCCCACCGACGCCGCCGCCAACGCCATCCTCGAAGCCACCCTCCAATCCTTCGAGGCAGATAAGGAAATGCGAGCCGACCTCGCAAAATTCAGCAAAGCCTGCTGCGCCCCCGTCACCATCGGCGCACCACTCCCCACCCAACTATCCCCATACAAAGCCTGAAAGCCGCCTCTACACCTTCGGCACTGGCAGCACTAGAAACTGCTCCAGTTTTCCGTCCGGCTCCGTATAGGTCGTAATCATCAGCGTGTTCTTCCCATTCGGAAACATCGCCCGGAAAACCCGGAATGTCATCCCGCCCCGCAAACCTTGTTGCAGCATCTGAATGCTCGCCGGCTTGCCCAGCGGCCCCAGGCTGTTCTTATAGTCCTCGATCGCCTGATGGCTGAAGTATGCATTGCACCAGTCCGTGAACTTCGCGCGGTCAATCTTCCCATGCTGCAGCCCGGTGAAAATCTCCATTGCCTGTGCCTCGGCCTGCTTCGCTTCCTCAGCCGTCGACTTCCCAACCGGCATCCCCAGCACCAGCGGCGTCAGCGCCCGTCCAATCGCGCCCGCGGCCGGAGAAGCCATCTCATTCGTCAGCACCACAATCGCCGCCTTGTCCTGCGGGAAGACAATGTTCTCGGAAACAAACCCGGAAACCTCGCCGCTGTGCTCCAGGTACGCATGCCCATCCCGCGTCCCCACAAACAGGCCCAGCGCGTAATGCGAGTTCTGCCCGTCTTCCAAGAGCACTGGCGTAAACATCTCGTCATACGACTGCTGCGACATCAGCGACCGGTCCATCAAACTAATGTCCCACTGCGCCAGGTCATAAGCGGGCATCGCCAGCTCCGCCGCCCCCAGCATCCAGCCCGGACCCTCCGGCGTCGCCGGCCGCAGCGGCCCCAGCGCATACCTCTGGTATCCCGCAGCATCCGTCTTGAGCAGTTCGTGCAGATCCGAATTCATCACGTCCTTCATATCCAGCGGCCTGAAAATCCTCTCCCGCAAAAACTGCATCAGTGGCATCCCGCTCACCTTCTGCACAATCAGTCCGGCAATCACATAATTCGTGTTCGAATACTGCCACTTCGTCCCGGGAGCAAAATCCAGCGGCCGCTTCCCCCATACATCCAGAATGTGCTGGGGCGTCGTCGGCTTCTCCATCGGAGGCATCACGTAGTCTTCCGGCCAGTAATCCTGGTAGCCGGACGTATGCGACAACAGCATCTTGATCGTCACATTCTTCGCGTCCGTCAGGCCCGGGAAGTACTTGGATACCGGATCATTGATCGACAGCTTCCCTTCATGCTGCAGCATCAACATCGCCGCCGCCGTGAACTGCTTTGAAATCGACCCAATCGAATACCGCATCCATGGCTCGGCAGGACTCGGCGGCTGCAGCCGCGCCAGACCATATCCGTGCGTGTAAACAATCTGTCCGTGCTCCACCACGGCAACAGACGCGCTCGGCGTTCCTGTCTCTTTCAGAATCTTCTCGGCCGCCGCATCCATCTGCTCGGCCTGCACCGGAGCAATCCGGTCCACCACGTCATGCCCGGCCTTCACACCGCTCTGTGCCCATAACGCAACCGGCGCCGCCAGGCAGATCCCCGCCACTGCCGCCACAAATCTACGCATTGCTTGACCCCCCTCTCAGACCAGTCAGTATACCCATTCCGGAGACCGCTCAGGACCGGCAGATTTCCCGCGCCCTGCCGCGCAAAAAGCCGCACCTTTCCACTCCCACACGACATCTACAATAAATTCACGTGCCTCACGATTTCCTCCAGTCCCTGTTCCTCGCCGCGGCTGCCTTTCTCGGGGGCGTCATCAACTCCATTGCCGGTGGCGGAGGCTTCATCGCATTCCCCTCGCTTATCGCAGCCGGGCTCCTGCCCATCCAGGCAAATGCCACCAACACGGTTGCACTCTGGCCAGGCCAGTTCACTTCCATCGCCGGATACCGAGAAGATCTCCGCAAGAACCTCCGCCTCGTACTCCCCGTCGTCACCGTCGCCGCCATCGGCGGCTTCGCCGGATCATGGACACTCCTTCATAACAGCCAGAACTCCTTCCTCCGCCTCGTCCCCTATCTGTTTCTCTTGGGGTCCACCAGCTTCGCCCTCAGCGGTCCCATCTCCCGACGCATCAAAACCCGTGCCGTCGCCCATGCCGGCTCGCCCGAGCACATCTACGTCGTACCCCTGCTCTTCCTCCTGCTCTGCATCACTTATTACATCGGCTACTTCGGCGCCGGGGCCGGCCTGCTCACCATGACAGCGCTCTCGCTCTGCGGAGTCGAGCGCATCGCGGAAATCAACGCCCTCAAAACCGTCATCACCACGGTTGCCAATCTGGTCGCCGTCATCATGTTCATCGCCTACCGCGCCGTCGACTGGCGCTACTGCTGGTTCATGATGATCACCTGCGCCATCGGTGGATATACGGGCGCGCGCAACTCCCGCCGCATCAGCGACCGCATCCTCCGCCCCATCATCATCGCCCTGGGATTCGCCATCGCTATCTGGTTCTTCACCCACCCCACTCTATGAACGCAAAGCTCCTATGATCCTCCATCTGCCTCTGCTCACCCTGGCCGGCTACCTCGCCGGCGTCCTGACTACGCTCTCTTTCGTCCCCCAGCTCGTCCGCGTCTGGCGCCTCCGCAGCGCCCGCGACATCTCCCTCACCATGTTCCTCGCATTCTCCCTCGGCGTTTTCCTCTGGCTGGTCTATGGCATTTCGCTTCACTCCATCCCCATGATCCTGGCCAATGGAACCACCCTCGCGCTTTCCGTCGCCATCCTCATCCTCAAGCTCCGCTTTGACCACCGCCGCTAATGCGCAATCCCTTCACGCTTCGCCCCAACCGACGCGAATCGGCGACAATAATAGAGATATGAGTCACGAAGGCATCCGCTTCGTTTCAAAAGAAGAAGCACGTCGCACCGTCCAGCAGGACCGCACACTCCCGCCGGAAGCCACCCAGCCCGCCAAGGTCCGCGTCAACAAAACCGAAGGCACCGGCATGGAAATCGACTGGAAGGACGGCCACCACAGTTCCTGGACCTTTGCCTGGCTGCGAAACGCATGCCCCTGCGCCACCTGTCACGAAGAGCGCGAAGCCTCCGGACGCCAGCCCGGCGAGCCCCGCCCCAAGGCTAACAATCCACTCCCTATGTATGAACCGCCGCCGCGGCCCACCCTCGTCGCCCCCGTCGGTCGCTACGCCATCAGCTTCACTTGGAACGACGGCCACTCCAGCGGCATCTACTCCTGGGACTTTCTCCGCCGCCACTGCACCTGTGACGAGTGCAAACTCCACCACTCTCAGCAAAGCTGATCCCACGCCCAACACACCCAATATTCTTGTCATCCTGAGCGTCGTGCAATGTATAAGCGGCGAACAAAATCGAAGAATCTGCAGTTCCGCCACTCTTGAAAGCAACACAGCTAAAGGCTAAGAGCTGGGAGCTATCAGCTTAAATCTACGAGCTACTCCACCAACTTCCCCATCCTCGCATCCCCGGCGACTTCCCCCTCCGCCGCCCACGCCCGCTCCACTGCATCCAGCGCCACATCCGCGTTGCCCGCCACTTTAATCAGCTCAAAATTCTCCCGCTTCAAAAATCCCCGCGCCACCGCCGTCTCCAAAAACTCCAGCAGCCCGTCGTAATAGCCCAGCACATTCACCAGCACACAAGGCTTCGTATGGATGCGCAACTGTGCCCATGTCAAAATCTCGATAAACTCGTCCAGCGTCCCAAACCCGCCCGGCAGCGCCACAAACGCATCCGCCCGCTCCGCCATAAGAGCCTTCCGCTCGTGCATCGTTCGAACCACATGCAGCTCCGTGAGCCGCGCATGCCCCAGCTCACGCTCCATCAGCACATCCGGAATCACGCCCACCACCTCGCCGCCGGCACGTAACGCCGCATCAGCCACCGCGCCCATCGTGCCCACCGTCGCGCCGCCGTACACCAGCCCGTGCCCGCGCCCGGCAATCGCGCGTCCCATCACCCGCGCCTGCTCCATGTACTCCCAGCTCTCACCCTCCGCCGACGCGCAAAAAACACACACCCATTTCTTCATGCAAGCTCAGTCTATCGCCTGCCTCTCAAAATCTTTCACCCTTCCCACCACCCCGCCCGCGCGCTCACAATAGCGGCATGCAACTTGCCGTCTTCACCCCGCTGCTCTCCGGCTTGTCTCTCGAACAAACCCTCGCCAAGCTCCGCGCCCTCAACATCACCACCGTCGAGCTCGGCTCAGGCAACTACCCCGGCGACGCCCACTGCCCGCTCACCCTCCTCGACCACCCCGACGACCTCGCCGAATTCCAGCAGACCCTAGCCCACGCCGACGCTTCCATCTGCGCCCTCAGTTGCCACGGCAACGCCCTGCACCCCGACCCCGCGCGCGCAGCCGCCGCCCGCGATGTCGCCCGCAAAACCATCCTCCTCGCCGAAAAGCTCCACGTCCCCACCGTCGTCGACTTCTCCGGCTGCCCCGGCGACTCGCCCAACGCCACCCATCCCAACTGGGTCACCTGCGCCTGGCCGCCCGACTATCAGGACCTCCTCGCCTGGCAGTGGGATCACGCCGTCGCTCCCTACTGGCGCGAACACGCCCAGTTCGCCGCCGATCACGGCGTCCGCATCGCCATCGAAATGCACCCCGGCTTCGTCGTCTACTCGCCCGAAACCATGCTCCGCCTGCGCGACATCACCGGCCCCGCCGTCGGAGCCAACCTCGACCCCAGCCA
Source organism: Acidobacteriota bacterium (assembly GCA_021799405.1). The sequence continues at coordinate 350 of JAJZAL010000001.1, read as the reverse complement.
CCTCTTCTGGCAGAATATCGACCCCATCGCCGCCGTCCGCGTCCTCGGCGACGCCATCCACCACGTCCACGCCAAGGATACCCAGCTCTACCCCGCCAACCTGCCCCGCACCGGCGTTCTCGACACCCAGCCCTACACCGCCGAGCGCACCCGCGGATGGCTCTTCCGCACCGTCGGCTATGGCCACGACGCCGCCTGGTGGAAGGAATTCCTCTCCACCCTCCGCCTCTGCCATTACGACGGCCCCATCTCCATCGAGCACGAAGACAGCCTCCTCTCCGCCGAAGAAGGACTCACCAAAGCTGCACTCTTCCTCAACGAAATCCTCCTCCGCCAACCCGCCGGCGACG
>JAJZAL010000213.1 GCA_021799405.1 Acidobacteriota bacterium | reverse complement strand
GAGAACCATCTTGACCGCCCGCCGGCGCCGCTCATTCAGCACAGCCTCAGGCAACTTCCTTCCATCGCATGAACTCATGCCATGTTAGACGTTGAAATCACGCATTCGTTTCATGCCGGATCAGTAAGAACTCAACCATTCTAACAAGCCATCGCCACGCAGATCGCCGCGATATCGCCGATTTGTTCTCCCAATGCGGCGGGTATAATCTGGCAGTTCCTGGCAGAAACGGACAGCGCTTCCCGCTGCATTGTTATCCGCGCGGGAGCCAAAAGGCCCTCGCCAAGGCGCATGGCCAGTCCTCCGATGACGATCCGTTCTGGATTCAGGACATCCACAAGGATTGCCAATGCCTCTCCCAGCCGGATTCCCGTACTATGAACAATCCGCTTCGCCAGTTCGTCCCCTTGCTGCGCGGCCTCGGCAACGTCCTTCGCAGTAAGCATTCCGTTGTTATGAAAATTCGTGGACATCGTCGTGGCTTCGCCATGCTGGATGGCAGCGGCGACCTCTCGATAGGCCACCTGGGCCATTCCTCCTCCGCTGGCCCAACCCTCCACCGAGCCGATTTTGTTGTACCCGATCGGCCCGGAGCGGGTAAGCCGAACATGCCCGATCTCCCCAGCCTGGTCCGATGCTCCGCGATACAGACGGCCATCTGCGATGATGCCCGCACCCATCCCAGTCCCCATAGTCAGGAACACCATGTGCTGCGTTCCGCGCCCCGCGCCAAATCGATACTCAGCGACAGCGCCGGCGTTGGCATCGTTTTCCAGCCTGCAATCGATATTGAATTCTCGTTGCAGGACGGATGTGATGGGGACATCCACCCATGTGGGCAAATTCGGAGGCGCTTGGATCACTCCCGAGGTGCGATCCAAGGGCCCACCGCAACTTACGCCAATGGCCCCAGGTTGAATTTTGCGGCTACCCTGTGCATGAAGAAGCTGTCGAATATTTTTCTGGATCAGATCCACTGCCCTAGCGGGGCCTTGGTCTGGCAAAGTGGGAAATTCGACCCGCGCAAGGATCGCGGGTGGCTCCGAGGAAAGGACAATCGCGGTTTTAGTTCCACCGATGTCCACGCCAATCCACATTTTGCTTCCTCTATCGTACCGGCTTTGTCCTTCATTCATAGGTGGCTTTCCCTAGCATCGAAACTGCGAGCACATAGACAAAACAGAGCGCAGGGACCATCATTGCGATCCGAAGGCCAAAGTGGTCCGCAGTCAAGCCCACCAAGGGAGGAATGATCCCACCCCCTATCGATGCCGTAATCAACAATCCGGAGATGGCCCCCTGGGATTGGCTGAAGGTGTGAATGGCCCCGCTGAACAGAAGCGTGATAAGCACAGACGTGAAGAAGCCGCAAGCAGCGAATCCGAAGGCCGTGAATTTCACCGAGGCGAACATGGCAAGAAGCAGGGAACCCAAAGCGCCCAGCGAATACAGCCGCAGCATGGAACGTGCTCCGATCTTGTGAATCCCAGGGCCACTTGTGAGACGACCAAGACCCTGTAGTCCCCAAAACAGGGACACTGTCAGAACCGGAAGAGCGGGCAGGTAGCGCAAGAAGAAATTCCGGTTTGCGTTGGCAGCCCTTTCCGCTCCCAGACCATGGACCTGCTGAAAAAACTTTACGATCCAGGATGCCGTCCCTACCTCCGCCCCTACGTAGAAAAATACCGCCAGAAAATAGGTGATCGCGATGGGGTGCCCGAGAAGTTCAACGATCTCGCGCAAGCGAAGCCTTTCCCTGGCCACAATCGCTTGTTCAGGAAAGTTGGAGAGGGCCAGGAAAACCAGCAGGATGGCGCAGAGCAATGCATAGTATGCATAGAGCCGCTGCCACGGCTGTCCATGCGACTGCAAGGCAGAGAGACAGAAGGGTCCGGCAAAGGCCCCAACTCCACAAAAGCCAATGGTCAGCGTGAGATTTCGATGGTAATTCTCGCGACGATCCAAACGCGCGACCAGCGGATTGCCGGCCGTCTCCAAGAGAGCGACGCCAGCGCCTATGACAAATGCCAGAAAGGTTATAGTCGCGAAACTGTTGGCCCACGGAATAGCACCACAACCCACGGCCATCAAAAAAACGCCGGAAATCACGACCGGTTTCGCCCCAAAGCGGTCCGCAGCCAAGCCAGCCGGGATTGAGCATACCCCAAAAGGTATGTATAAGGCGAAGGCCAGCAACCCTCCTGCAAACAAACTGAGGCGGTACTGATGAATCAGGATCGGGATGACCACTCCCACCACATTGAGAACAATCCCAAAGGTAAAATAGGAGGCAAACAACACCCATAACAGCCGATTGGGCTGCTGTTCCGTTCCCGTTTCAACCGTTGACGCCTTCACCGAAGCAAACCTCGCGGAGGGCTTCCGTTCAACCCTGAGTCTGCAATCTTTCTTCCACCATTTCGCAGATGGTATGGAACAGGAACTGATGGCCTTCCTGAATCCTGGCTATTACGCTGCCGGTCACCAGCAGTTCGATATCCGCCAGCCCCGCGCATGTTCCGCCATCTCTGCCCAGAAACGCAATCGTCTTCATCTTCCGATCGATCGCCGCTACCAGGGCACGGCGAACATTCTCGCTTCTGCCGCTGGTGGTAAATGCCGTCAGCACATCGCCGGGCTTTCCGAACGCTTGAATTTGCCGCGCGAATACGTCGTCGAAGGAGTAGTCGTTGCCTATGGCAGTCAAGTCGCCTCCATGGACGGCCAACGAAATTGCCGGATAGGGGCGGCGATCATGGTTGAAGCGGCAGACAAATTCCGTTGTCAGGTGCGATGCATCGGCAGCGCTGCCGCCGTTGCCGCAGGCCATCAATTTCTCTCCCGAGAGCAAAGTCTTCGAGATGGCATCGGCTGCGGCGATCATTTCCGATTCCAGACTGGCCGCTTGGTTGAGCGTCGCTATTGCATCGCGCAGGTTTTCTCTGACCACCGGATTCATATGGATTCCTTCCCTTCCGGGCTCCTCTTCTGCTGCAATACTCCCGCTTCGTTTTGCTTATCCAAGTAGGTTGTTACGTAGTCGAAGATAGCGTCTTCCAAAGAAGTAAGCGGCTTTGTGTACCCGGCCTTTCGCATTTTCTCCATCGGCGCCTGCGTGAAGTATTGATACTTGCCTTGCAGGGCCTCCGGCATGGGGACGAATTCAATCTGCAGCGGTATGTTCATCGCAGCAAAGACAGCCGTCACTAAATGTTTCCAGGTCCGCGCCTGTCCTGTGCCACAGTTAAATAGCCCTCCACCCTCGCGATGTTCCAGGAAGTGCAATGTCACCGCGACGGCGTCTTTCACGTAGATGAAATCGCGCATTTGCTCGCCATCGGCATAGTCGGGCCGATAGGACTTGAACAACTGCACCTTGTCCATTTTTTTTATCTGCTCATAGGATTTCGCAACCATCGAACGCATGTCGCCTTTATGGTCCTCATACGGACCGAAAACATTGAAGTATTTCAAGCCGACAATACGGTCGAACAAGTTATGCTTTCTTGCCCACAGATCCACCATGTGCTTGGAGTATCCATACATATTCAGCGGCCGCAGAATTGGCAGCTGGGCCACATCATCGCGGTAGCCCTGGCTACCGTCGCCATAGGTAGCGGCGCTCGATGCATAGATGAAGCGCGTGTTGTGCTGTAAGCTCCACTGGCACAAGGTCCGCGTGTAGCGGTAGTTGTTCCGCAGCAGATAATCCGCATCCCGCTCGGTAGTGGCGCTGCAGGCCCCCAGATGAATGATCGCATCTAAGTCGTCCAGCTTTCCCTTCTCCACGCTAGAGAGAAATTCCTCCGGCTCCAGTATGTCCTCATAGGCGAGGCCCAGCAGATTGCGCCACTTGTCTTCCTGGCCCAGGCTGTCAACCAGAAGCAGATCGTCCACTCCGCGCGCATTCAACTCCGCAACTACATTACGTCCGATAAATCCGTCGGCGCCGGTCACAACAATCCGTTTACCCATGAAAAACCCTTCCCTGGCCATACACTTCAAGAATCCGCTGGATTGTATTGGTGGTCGAACGGCCTTCCACCATGTCGGCCAGAACTACTTTTCCGCCATTGTTCTCCACCACTTCGCGGCCACTCACGTAGTGGGCCCAGTCACTTCCTTTCACCAGCACCTGAGGCAAGATTTTCGCGATGATGTCTTTAGGCTCTTCGTCGCCAAATAGAACCACAAAATCCACGGCCCTCAACGATCCAAGCACGAAAGCTCGATCCTGTTCGGAATTGATAGGCCGATCATCGCCTTTGTTCGCCTTCACCGAAGCATCGGTGTTCAAGCCAACTACCAAAGCATCGCCCTGATTACGAGCAAATGTAAGATAGGTAACGTGACCGCGATGCAGGATGTCAAAACACCCATTCGTGAACACTAGTTTCTTGCCCTTTGCAACTAACTTGTCCCGCTCGGCACGCATTTCCTCGACGCTTACTACCTTTGGGTTATCAATTTGCATCCTGCTCCCTCGCCCAGAAATTCATCTGTCGCCTAAACTGAACTACGCCAGATGCATCACCTTCAGTAATGCCGGAAGCTGGCTGAAATCCGGGACAATCAGTTTGGCTCCGGCCCGAATCAGCCGCGTGCGCTTGGCCATGTTCCAGCCAAACCTTCGCACCTCATCGCTGGCAACGCCGACACAAAAACCTCTGCACTTCCTCGTCTCTCTCATTTCCACTGGCCCGTCGCCGAAGGTCGCAAACTGATGGCCAGCCAGATCGTTCTCCTGAATGATTCTATCCAGGACTACCTTCTTCGCTTCCACCTTGATGTCTCCGACGGCACCGAAGATCCTGCCTTCAAACAGATCCGCATATCCCATCGCCTTGGCCTCGGTAACGACATCGGCCTGGTCCGTACCGCTGGCCAAATACAGTTTGATTCCGCGCCCGTGCAGCTCCTGCAACAGCAACATGGCGTTCTTCATCTGGAAATCGACCGGGGCCAGTTCCCCCGACTCCAGTTTCTCCATGCGCTTGCCGATCATCCGGAGAAGGTCCTGATTGAAAATGTGCTTATACCCATGCTCGTCCAAGATATGGCTCTCGTCGACGAAACCAGCCTGCCTGATTAGGTCGGCCAGCCCTTTCATCTGTACCAGCGTCTGGATCCCGGTAGTGCGGTCGATGAATCTGCGGACTTCCTTCGTAACTTTGGCAAACAGCACAGGGTCGGCGGTCTCATAGCGAGGCCCCAGCACTGCCTGCACCATCATCGGCTCCATAATTTTCTCCCACCCTTCGCGCAGCGTGGAAAGCGTGCCATCGTGGTCGAAGATGCAATGCTCGATCTGGAGATCAGTGGGCAAGTCGTCGATCACCTCGATCTCCGTTCCTTCGATATATCGCGCCAGACGGGGTGCGTCGGCCAACTCCGGCTTATAGATGTAATCCGGCTCTGGGCCTACGGCGAGAATCTCTGCCGGTGTCGCCGTCCCGGTTGTCTGAAGCTTTCGTACTGTGATCGAGGCCGCGATGTTGGCCAATCGTGCCGCAGTCGAAGCATCATGCCCGCTGCCGAGCGTTGCTGCGATCACGGCCACCACCGTATCGCCCGCGCCGACCGGATCCGTTTTCTCCATAATCTGAATTCCAGGAATCTCGTCAACTCGTTCGCCGTCAGCGACCAGAATGCCGTGCTCGCCGCGCGTTAGAAATGCAGGCTTGCCCGTCTTGTGGGCAATGCGACGGGCGAAATCCTGGGCCTTCTCTGCGGGAACAAAATCCTCGATGGGTTCGGAAAGGAATCGCGCGGCTTCCTGGCTATTCAACTTCAGCACCGCTCCGCGATACAGGTCAGGCCGATGCCGCGCATCCACCACAAAATGCGTGTCGGGATACTTCGCAATCACCTGATTGATCCTTCCAATCACTGCGAGATTGCTCACGCCACGGGGAATCTGCTGATTCAGGACCACAACGTCATTTTCTGCTGCCGCCTGCGTCAGCGCGGCGATCAACGCATCGATGATCTTCTCCGTCAGCACATTGAAGGCTCCGAAATCGATACGGCTCTCTTCTTCATCTTTACGGCAGGGCTTGGCGTAGACCATCGTCTGCCAATGTTCAGCGATCACCATCTTGTCGCGGATCTCCGCCCCACGCTCATCCAAGAGACGCAGCAATTCCACACCAAAAATATCTTTCCCCACCACGCCGATAGCCTGCACCCGTCCCACGCCCAGGTCAATCAGGTTGGCCACAACATTTCCGGCACCTCCAAGCGAGTACCGCTGGCTGCGCACTCGTCGTACCGGCAACCGAGTTTCGATAGAGAACTCTGTCTCGTCCGTATCGAGCTGCCAATAGGCATCCAGACAAAAGTCGCCCAACACCGCCACGTAAAGTCCGGACAGTGGAGCAAGCGCACGCTCAAGCCAAGATAGCGGCTCAGATATAGTAAGCATTAGTTCACTTTTATTTAAGAAACCTGTAATATCAATCAAGGAGTGCAACTTACATGCACTTTCCTAGTGTTATAGGGATTATATTTTTATATTCCTTGCTGAGTAAGAGAATAATTTGTGGAAATGTCAATATATCTGCTATTACAAGTTTCCCTTCGAGGTTGTGAGGAGGCCGTATAACCAAGCATCGATCCATTTTTGAAGCACTACAACAACAGATTGCTGCGGGTAAGTATGCGGATGGCAAGCGCCTCCCCAGCGAAACTGAGCTTTCCAAGCGCTTCGGTGTCTCGCGTCCAACGGCGGCTCGTGCCCTTCGAGACCTGCAGAATTTGGGAATCATTCGGCGCCGCGCCGGTTCGGGAAGCTTCCTAAACTCCGCTGCTACCGGAGATATCCCATTGGCGAACAAAACCTTCGGACTTCTTGTTCCGGGCCTGGGAAATACCGAAATTCTAGATCCCATATGCAATGAAATTACCCGCTCTGCCCAGGGTCTTGGAGCGGCAGTGCTTTGGGGAGATGCAATCACGCCTGTGACAACGGCTGAAGACGCGCTGGCACTATGCCGCCAGTATATCGATCGGAAAATAGACGGCGTTTTTTTTGCGCCCATTGAATCCATCCAGAATCGCGAAGCCGTCAATAAAGAAATCGCACACATGCTGTACGAGGCCGACGTTGCCGTGGTTTTGCTGGATCGAGATGTACTTGAATTCCCTGCCCGAAGCCAATTCGATCTGGTCGGTATAGATAATTTCAGTGCTGGATTTGTACTTACGGAACATTTAATCGCACTAGGCAATCAGGACTTCCGCTTTCTAGCTAGGCCAAACTATCCATCTACTACGGATCTGCGCCTTGCCGGATGCCGGGAGGCGCTCACGCGTGCACAACTCAAACAATCCCAACCACTGGCTTGGTTTGGCGATCCAAGTGATCCCGAATTTATTCGGGAAATGCTACTGTCATATCCCCCCCATGCAATCCTCTGCTCGAATGACCAAACTGCGGCAAAGCTGATTCAGACCCTCTCCAATATGGGGATGCGCATGCCACGCGATGTTCGTGTTGTGGGATTCGATAATGTGAGATATGCCACACTCCTTACAGTGCCGTTGACAACCATCCATCAGCCATGTTGCGCGATAGGCCATGCCGCCGTACGCGCCATGCAGGAACGGATCCATCATCCGGATCGCGCACCACAGCAGATTATCCTCCCATTCAACCTCATCGTCCGCGATTCCTGCGGCGTAACATCTGCCCCATTCCCTGGGTGACGTCTTGCGCTTGCCCGATTCAACAGCCAACTGCCAGACCTTACACATTTTCATGGCCTCTTCTCGACTTTGCACAGGCTGGGCGATGGCATATTTTGCCATACCCGCACGTAGTCCACCTGCATCGGCCAGCCTGGACTGCTTCCCAAAATAATCTGCATACCGCCGACTTCGCTGTCAAGAATATGGAAGGCCCCGGCTTGAAGGCCCGTGTTCAATTGGAGTACAGAGCCTTTCCCTGGAGGATTGGGCCCCCTGTTCGCGGAATATTTTTGCGTCATTAGAGGAACCCCGTCAAAATACCAGGTAACCTGGCCAGGCTTCCATAAACAAGCGTAGATGTGCCACTGACTGTAATCAACCCCAGGCTGTGCATGAAAGTTGTTGCTATTGTGGTAATCCACGGGAGGAATGTCTGGCCAATAATGCCAATCGTGAAGGGTACCGTCAAAAACCCCATTGTAAGCAGCATGCTCCTTGTGGTATGCCTCAAAAAAGTCAAGTTCGGCAAAATGGATAGGAGCAGTATGATTGGCGGAAGCAGACCAGTTGGTAGATTCCGCCCAGAAGGCAGGCCCTCCCTGTGATTGGGGGCCTAGGGTAGGGTCAAAGCGCATGCGGGCCTCAAAATACCCGTACTGGAACGAGTGGCCCACATTGCCACCAGAGGAAAAAGAAGAGAGTGCCCAGTTAGCGGTCCAGCCTGTACTTGTAACCGTGAGTACTCCATTGGAAATACTGTAAGCCGGTGGTAGAGTTCTGCCACCGCCAAAAGGAAAGTCAGTATACCAGTTATAGCCTTGTTGTTCGGTGGTGTTGACATCTATGGTTTTCATGGAATCGAACTCATCATCGAAGGTGAGTGAACGGAAGCCTGCAGCAGCTGCCGGTACTGGAACCACCAGAGAAGACTTCATGCTCATCTTCGTGCGTTGTGAAAAGACTGAAAGATTCAGCATTGGTGCAACGCTCGTTGCGAACACGAGCACGAGTACGCGGGCACCTACAACAATTACTCTCATAAATACCTCCAGACATTGTAATTTTTGAACACAATATCGTTATTGGTCCGGTCCGAAAGCATTGCATTCGGGTGCCCCATCCTCGCCGCGTCTTTTGCGACTAGGGTGGGAAAGATTGGTCATTCCAATCGGGCCGGATCAGTAATTATCCCCCGGCAGAGCCGGGGGCTTTATTGTGTGAGCCGCTCAAAGCGGCTAATGGGGTCGCTAACGCGGCCCCGATTGAGTTGAGCCAC
>JAJZAL010000212.1 GCA_021799405.1 Acidobacteriota bacterium | reverse complement strand
ACAGAGTCGTCGATGGTTGAAGCATTTTCTGGAGGATTGACGGCTCAGTTTCCGTGGAGATTCCGGAGTCCTCGGACAGAGATGGCAGTTTGAGCAGTTGTAGATGCGAAAAGGAAAAGTGAATGCACAGAGGGTTAGCGGGAATGGGCTGGAGAGGTTTGATCCTGAGTCTTTGTTTGGCGGCGGTGCCGGTCACGGCGTCGGCTAAGGTGCAGCAGAACTCGCAAGAGAAAACTGCGCCGTACAACGTCATTTTGTTGACGGCTGATCAGATGAGTGCCAACTACATGCATTTGTACGGGGCGCCGTACAATGACACGCCGAACCTTGAGAAGTTGGCGGCCAGAGGCACGGTATTTACGCGGATGTACGCGGGGGCTCCGTGGACGACGCCGTCCTTTGGGGTGATCCTGACAGGGCTGTTCCCGACGGTCCACGGCATGACGCTTCCTCCTTATGAGGGATGTGGGCCGAGGATCAGCCAGCCGCTGACGGATGGGAAACTGCCCGCAGTTCCATCGAGGTTGCTGCTGTCTCCGTACAAGCCGATTTTGCCGGAAATGCTGAAACCGTATGGGATGATCACGGCGGCTGATAACGCGAACTGCTGGTCGATATGGGATGTGGTGCATCGTGGCTGGGATTACTTCAAATTTTTCCCGGGATATCAGTTGCCGGTTCCGGGGCATCCGGGATCAAGCGAGTTTTATCTGACGGCGCCGAAGACGACGGCGTGGGCCCAGAAATGGCTGGAGCAGCATCAGCATCAGCGCTTCTTCCTGTGGGTGCACTACATGGAACCGCATGCTCCCTTCAACGAGCCAGCGGCATACGACAGGTTCAAGGAGCCGGGAAATTTCCCGAACATGGGCGACACGCCGGAGTTGCACCGGCTGGCAAAGCTACAAAACATTCATGCGATCCGCAGGATGCGGGAGTTATATGCGGGGAAAATTCTGTATGCAGACCACTACATTGGTGAATTGCTGGATACTGTTCGCTCGCTTGGGCTAAACAAGAACACCATCATCATCTTTACGTCCGATCACGGCGAACTCTTGTACTCGCATCCGAAAGACTTCAACACGGCCGATCACCGTTCGCTCTACAACACCGACCTGCATGTTCCATTGATCGTGGTCGGGCCGCACGTGCCAGCGGGCAAGCGGATCAATGACCTGGTGAGCAACTACGACATTGTTCCGACGATTATGAGCCTCGACGATTTGCCCGCTCCTGCGAAGACGGATGGAGTGAGCTTGAAGCCGATCATTGAAGGCACGACGAAGACCCCGCCGCACAAATACATCTTTTCCGAAGAGTCGAACCTGGTACCCCAGTATTCGATCCGCAGCAACCGTTACAAGCTGATTGAGACTATGCCCACGGGCAGGCTTCAGTGTTTTGACGAAGAGACGGACTGGCGGGAACCGCACAGTATCTGTTCGGAAATTCCCCGGCAAGCTGCACGACTGAAGGCGGTGCTCGACGAGCATATCCAGGAAGAGGTTAAGCAGGCAGAGTCCTATCCAGACTGGAAGCATAACTTTGGGCTTGCGATTTTGCAGGGCCGTGACTCAACAAATCTGAAGATGCTGTCGCACGCCACTACGGTGGTGAACCCCACGGGGGGATCGCACTACCAGCTGACTGGGAGTGCGTGGCGCATGGACAACGCTGCGAACAATCTTGGCCACTTTGCCTACTGGGCGCCCCCGGGGCCGGCAAACGCGTATGTGATCTACCGGTCGGATACGCCGTTCATCGGCGAGTACAAAATTTCGGTCTGGTATGGCGGCATCAGCAAGCCGGGTGTGAAACAGGCCACCGATGCCAGTTACACGGTCTACTATCGGGGCAGCTCGATGTCATTCCCGGTGAATCAACAAAAGGGGCAGGGTGATTGGCATTCGCTCGGAGTGTTTGACGATCCGACGTCCGTCAAGTTGACCAATCTCGCCAACGGCGCCGTAGTTGCCGGAGCGGTGCGGTTTCAAGAGCTTCATTCCACACGGAAGGCTGGTAAGCAAAGCACGATTCCTTGACAGGAAGGGCTGCCAACCATTGGTGCGGAACTGAGGAGTCGCGTGGCTGCGCCGGAGCAACAGCTGCCGCTGATGCGACCGAAGGCAGATAGCCACGAAAAATGAACGAAAAGAGTAAAGAATTTGGAGGAGAACGTGAGGGGAAAGCTATATATCATCATGAGCATCGCACTGCTGATGGGCGCAATTCCTTTGTGGGGGCAAGCCACAAACTCCGGGGATATTCGAGGCACTGTTACCGATCAGAGCGGTGCGGTTATTCCAGGTGTGACGGTAACGGTAAAAGATCTAGACAAAGATGTGACGAGGACCTATAAGACCGATGCTTCAGGTCTTTATGATACGGGCTCCATTGTGGCAGACCGGTATTTGATTACGTTTAGCGCACCGGGCTTCAAGAAGCTGGTGCAGGGACCAATTACGCTGCAGGTTGGAACTCTGGGGCTGAACGCACGGCTTGAGGTGGGCTCGGAAACGCAGAGAGTTGTGGTTACGACCAACGCTCCTCTGCTGCAGACGACGAGTCCCACCCAATCCATAAGCCTTACGTCACACCAGATGGAGCAGTTGCCCCAAGTGGGATTTGGGGCAGACTGGCAGTCATTTCTGACCTTGCTGCCCGGAACCTCCGGTACCGCTTCAAGTAAATTCGGCAATGTGAATCCCGGGGTGTCGGGCATTTCGGCAAACGGGAGCGAGCCATTCTCGACGACTCTGCTCGATGGCGCAACGACCTCTTCCCCGCAGAGCAACAACATCGCCGTGCCAATGATCTTTGACGCACTGTCAGAGGTCAAGGTCAGTGACTCTCTCTTCTCCGCTCAGTATGGCGTCGGAGGCATGATCTATAACCGGATCAGTAAAGGTGGCGGCAACCGTTTCCACGGCGAGGCTTACGAATACTTCCAAAACAACGCGCTGAATGCTGCGCCGTACTCGTTCGGTGTCAAAGCCAAAGTGCCCATTTTGCACTACAACGACTTCGGCGGAAACATCGGCGGGCCGATCCTGCCGCACCGTATGTTCTTCTTTTTCGACTATGACAAGATCGTGGATAAGGGCGGGGCAGCCAATGGCTTCATCACAGTTCCAAGCGAGGCGATGCGCCACGGGGACTTCACCGGTATGCCAACCATTTACGATCCTACGACGCAGACAGTGGATGCCAATGGTGTAGTGCATCGGGAATCGTTCGCCAGTGAGTATGGCAATGGCAACAAGCTTCCGGCCAACCTGATTGATTCTGTCGCCCAGGCGATTCAGGCTTACTTTCCCAAGCCGAATATCTCAGGGACTATCGTGAATGGCATCCCGACCAACAATTATTTCTACAACGTTCCCGCCTCAACTCCGGAGCAGCGTTTCTTTGGCCGCCTGGATTACGATATCACTTCGAAGAACCGGTTCACGGCGTCTGAGTTCTGGGGCGACCGGCCATCCCAGACTCTGGCACAGGGTATTTGCCCAATCAATTGCTACTCGTCGAGTATTGAGAACAGTAATGCCCAGGTTTCCGATGTATGGGCTATCAGTTCGTCAACGATGAACGAAGCGCGCCTCGGCTTTACGGACGAACTCGACTTCTTTGTCCCTTACACACTTGGGCAGGGTTTCCCTGCCAAGCTGGGCTGGAGATTCGCTAAGGCGGACGAATTTCCTACGCTCAACATCAACGGCGAGTACACTCTGGGACCGGGTGTGAACGCGGTCTACAAGGAATTCGTTTTTGACCCGTCTGATGTTGTCACATTGATTCGCGGCCGGCACGTTCTTCATTTCGGCGGTGAGTTTCTGATTGAGAGGCTGGATTCGACATCGTGGGGAAATATCAATGCCGGCACGATGACCTTCAGCGGCGATTACACGGCGTCGACCCAGGGAACGGCAAGTTCCACCGGTGTCTCGTATGCAGACTTCCTGCTTGGCTACGCAAGTAATTGGAACGCAAGAGTTGCTCCCGAGTACGGCGCAAGAATGAAAGCTCCGCAAATGTTTGTCAACGATGACTATAAGATTCGTCCGAATCTGACCATCAATCTCGGACTCCGATGGATGGGCGAGACGGGGTGGCATGAAGTCCATGGCAACCAGAGGTCCTTCGATCCCTCCGTCACGAATCCCGCCACCGGGATGCCGGGAGCTATGTGGTATGCGGTGACGCATGCAACTGGCCGTCGGTCACTTCAGCATCCGCTGTGGAATGTTTTCATGCCGCGCATCGGGTTTTCCTATCAGCCGGTCAATAACATGACGATCCGAGGAGGATTTGGTCTTTATACCTATCCGTGGTCGGCAGATACCTACGGCGGAGGCAATGGGGCTGCCTTCAGTTCAAGCGGTGCAGAGGCGGATAACACAAACGGTGCGCTTCCCGTGGTCGTTCTGAACTCGAGCGGAAACACGAACTACCAAGGGGCGGCTGGAGCGAGCATCAATTCAAGGTATGTGAAAGCCCCACTAGGTCCTGCTTCGTATAACGGACAGGGTGTGGGTTATACGCAATATCATGCCCCGGCAGCTCAGCTGTATCAATGGAATCTTTCTATCCAGCGGCAGATCACCGCGAACATAGTTACAGAGATCGCTTATGTGGCCAGCCATGGAGCAGATCAGCCATTTGCGACCAATCTGAACCAGGTGCCTGAAGGCAAGCTGGGGCCGAATGACGCAAGCGGCGCTACGAATGCGCGACCCTATCCGGAGTTTCAGGGAATTTCCGGATACAGGCTCGTCGGTATCTCGAATTACAATTCTCTGCAGGCTTCAATCACCAAGCGCATGAGCTCGGGACTTGAATTCAATTTCAACTACACCTGGTCAAAATTTCTGAACGAGCAGGACAGTTCAGGTCAGGGCGGCTATTTCGGGGTACAGCCCTTCCAGAATGCTTACGATCCTCGCGCCAACTACGGGCCTTCTAATTTTGATATCCGGGACATGTTCAAGGGCCAGGTTATTTATGAGCTTCCCTTTGGCAAGGGACGTTCGTTCCTGAATCACAACAACCTGCTCGATGAAGCGGTGGGCGGGTGGCTGACTTCCGCGACGATTGTGGCTCAGACTGGCAATCCGTTCACGGTGGTCATGGCCCACAATACGAGCTACAGCCAGGCCGGGGACCAATATCCGAATGTAGTGGGAAATCCGCGCCTTGCCAACCCCTCGCCGTCAGAGTGGTTCAACGTGAATGCGTTTGCTGCTCCGGCGCCGGGGACCTTTGGCGATTCCGGCCGCAACTCTTTGTACGGGCCGGGTCTGTTGAATGTGAACTTCTCCCTGAGCAAGACACTCCAGCTGCGGGACGGAGTTTCCATGCAGATCAGCGCAGATGCCACCAACGTGATCAATCATCCGAGCTTCGGATTGCCGGATTCAGCGATTGGTCCTGGCCACGATGCCCAGATTAGAAGTGTGACGGTAGGGGGCAGGGCGTTGCAGCTGGTGGGCAAGATTCGCTTTTAATTGCTCTACCACGGCCTGAGCGGCCAGCGCATGCTGGCCAAGATCGAAAGCCGTGATCCAAGGTTCACTTGACCTCAAGTGACGTTCCCGGGCGGATATGCACTTACTGTGTATCCGCCATTTTTTTGATGGAGCAAGGCTGACTTCTGTGGTGCACGCCGGGGGGGGAATAGAACTTGCTGAGGAATCCCTGCCCTCTGGCGGGAGTGTGGCTCGGAAGGATTTCGAGGAGTTTACGAACCGAAGTGGACAATCATCGGTAACTTCAAGGAGTGTGAATAAGATGTTGAGAGCAGAATCGGCCAGGCCCGCAATCTCACGGCGCAGCTTTCTCTGGGGATGTGTTGCGAACTCGACAGTAACCGCCACCCGCGTCCTGAACGGGTGGGGAGCAGTGGCCCGTGCAGCGCAGTTTCGTGGGCGGGCTCATGATGAGTTGCCACTCAATCAGAACTGGATCGTTGAACGCAAGGCGTACGGCGACAGGGCCAAAATAGGCATCAGGGATGCGGCGAAGGGGCCGATCACGCTGCCGCATGCGGTCACACCTCTCTCGTGGCAAGGGTGGAGACCGGAGGCGTGGGAGCATGTGTGGCTGTATAAGCAGCAGTTTGTACTGCCTGACAGCATGCGCGGCCTACGTCTCTTTCTGCACTTCGAACGTGTGATGGAGGGAACCAGACCCATCTTGAATGGGCATGCGCTGCCGGAGCACTTGGGTGGGTTTCTGCCTTTTGAGTATGAGGTGACAGAGTTAGTAAGGCGGGGTGAAAACACGCTTGTTGTGGAGGTGGATTCGCGCTGGCTCGATGTCCCGCCGAGTGGCTCCCCCAAAGGGCCAGGAGGTATTGATTATCTGCTGCCTGGTGGGATCAACGGCGGCGTGAGTCTGCGTGCGGTGCCGGAAATATTTCTGCACAGCGTCTTCGCCAAGCCTGTAGACGTGCTCCAGCAGAATAGGCGCCTCGATGTGATCTGCAATCTGGATGCAGGCAGAATGCTGGCAACCAAGGTGCGCCTGCAGGCCACGCTGTTTAGGAATGGGCGCCGGGTGGCGGGTGCATCGAAGAGCGCTTGGGTGCAGAAGGCAGACCAGGAGATCGAATTAACGCTGGACCGGCTTGGAGATATCCGGCTGTGGGACATGGATAGCCCCCACCTCTACGATCTTGAAGTAACGCTGTTTGTGAACGAGCGGCCATTGCACCGGTACAGGACGCGGACCGGATTTCGCGATGCGCGATTTGAGCTGGAGGGCTTTTTTCTAAACGGGAAGAGAGTCCAGTTGTTTGGATTAAACAGGCATGAGCTGTTTCCATACTTTGGCTTTGCGGCGTCTCAGCGAACGATGCGGCACGATGCAGTGATGCTGCGACAGCGATTCAACTGCAACATGGTTCGTTGCTCGCATTATCCACAGTCAGAGGCGTTTATGGATGCGTGCGATGAGCTTGGAATGATGGTGTGGGAGGAAACGCCTGGGTTTCATTATGTCGGTGGACGCAGTTTTCGCGAATTGGTGCTGCGGGATGTGCGGGAGATGGTGATCCGGGACCGAAACCATCCGGCGGTGATTATCTGGGGTGTGCGGTTGAATGAGTCACCGAACGAGCCGGAACTTTACCGAAAGACAAAGGAGATTGCGATGCGTCTGGACGGGACGCGACAGACTTCCGGGACAATGACGCCTTCGTCGGAACGAACATGGAAAACAGAGTGGCACCAAGATGTGTTTGCGTTTGACGATTATCATGCGGCCACGCCAGGCGTGGTAGGGATACGTCCACCACTTAAGGGCGTGCCGTACTTGGTGACAGAGGCGGTGGGGCAATTTAACTACCCGGCAGGCAAGGGATTCAACCTTAGATATAGGCGGCAATCTGATCCGGAGGTGCAACAGGATCAAGCGCTATTTCATGCGGAGGCGCACGACAAGGCGGCGGGATATCCGCGCTGCTCCGGACTGCTAGGCTGGTGCGCGTTTGATTATCCCAGCTTGCTCCACGCTTACGATGCGATGAAATTTGCGGGGGTTGCGGACTTCTTTCGGATTCCCAAACTGGGCGCGGCGTATTACGAGAGTCAAATAGATCCACGTGTACGGCCAGTAATTGCACCGGCCTTCTACTGGAATTTTGATGAACGAATGCCGGATGGCCCGGGGGAGCGGGCAGCGATATTCTCTAACTGCGAAAGGCTGGAATTATTCGTGGGTGGCAGCCAGTATGCAGTCCTGCATCCCGATCGCGAAGGTTTCCCGCACACTGCGTATCCGCCATTTTTTGCGGATCTGAAGATGAATGGGGCAGGTAAGCCAGAGCTTGAGATCCGCGGATATGTGAGAGGGAAACAGGTTTTATCCCGCTTATTTTCCGCTGACTGTTCTCATGACCGGCTTTGCTGTGAGCCGGATGATCGGGAGTTGTGCGCAGACGGATCGGACTCGACGCGGATTGCCTTTGGGGTGGTGGACAAGTACGGGTCTCCACGCGCCTTTGCAGGAGGCAAGGTGACGCTGATGCTCGATGGGCCGGGAATGATCGTAGGGGATAACCCGTTTGATTTGGATGCGAGCGGTGGCATGGGAGCGGTGTGGGTTCGGACACTGCCGGGCAAGGATGGGATGATTCGTGTGCATGCCGAAGACTCCAGACGGAGAGCGGCTCCTGAGGTGAGGATTCAGGCTTTTCTCAACTCGTGACGGGAGTGAATAGAATGCAGATGGTTGCCGGATACTGCACCGGATGGAACTATTCTTTGCGACCTTAAACGCGGGAAGGTGATCGACCTGTTGCTCGATCGCAGCGCAGAGAGCGCGGAATGGTGGCTACGCGCCCATCCCCGGGCGGAAGTCATCATCCGTGATCGCGCCAGTCTGGATGCCGAAGCTGCCGGCAAGGCCGCGCCCAACGCCGTATAGGTTGCCGACCGCTGGCATCTGCTTCGGAACCTGAGCGAGACGCTGGTGGATGTTCTTCGTCCGCATGACCGGCTGCTGACGGAAGTGGCCCGTGCGATAGCCGATGACGCGAAGCCACCGCCGGAACCAACAATGGACGTGACGCCTCTGGCCACCGGCCAACCACTTTCTCGCCCGCATCGCCTGAAGCAGCAGAACCGGGAACGCCGGCTGGCGCGCTATGAAGCGGTCATGGAGTTGGTCCGGAGGGGCCTTTCGCAGCGGGAAATTGTGCGCCAGTGCGGGATGACACGAAAGACAGTGCGCCGTTTCGTCCGCGCCCAGGGCTTTCCGGACCGCAAACAACATCACCGCGCCTCGCTGATCAACAGCCATTACGATTACCTAGAAATGCGCTGGCAGCAAGGTTGCCATAACAGCACCCAGCTCTGGCGGGAGCAAAACGCCCAGGATTTCGTGGTGCGACCGCACACCCTGCGCGACTGGATACACAAGCACTATGGACCACGACGATGTCAGAACCAACCACGGCCCCCGTCTCCATTCCGCCATGCGCTTCTCC
>JAJZAL010000211.1 GCA_021799405.1 Acidobacteriota bacterium | reverse complement strand
GCCGCGACCGTAGGTTGCAGCTACCAGCACCGGCGAAGAGACCGTGGCCGGCGACGCGCTTACCGCAACCACGGGCGTGGCGGGCAGGCCGGCTCCAAAGGCCGCCCAGCATGCCGACGACGCATTCGCGCAGGTGCCGATCTGCGTGGTGGAATAGACGCCCACATCCGTCGCGAGATAGGCCGTATTGGCATCCTGCGGGTCGATGACGATGCTGTTGGCGGGGGCGGAGGGAAGGTTGCTGACCATTTGCTCCCAGTGTGCGCCGCCATCGGTGGAGCGGTAGACAACCCGCACGGCTTCCAGCGGGCTGGCCATGCCCGCCACGGTCACATAGACCGTACTGCCGGTCGTGTCGTGAGGATCGATGTAGATGCTGGAGATGTCCAGGCCGTAGGCGTTCATCGCCTTGGAATCATTGCTGACCGGGTTCAGCGTCAAATCCTGCCAAACTGGCGCCGTGCTGGAGGCTGGATTGAGGATCGCGCTCAAAACATGACCGGGCAGGTTCGCACCCCCGTTAGCGGAGCCGTACATGCCCACGTAGACCACCTCGCTGCCGCCGGGCAGCGCCATCGCAGCCATGGAGCGGATCAGCGGATTGCCCTGGCACGAAGTCGCGGTACTCCCGCTGCTCACCATGCCGATGGGGCTGATGACGTTGCCGCCGGTCCAGCCGGAGCCATCGGCCGGTCCGCGCCAAACGCGACAGGTTCCGATCAAGAGCTGCGTGGTGTCGAGCGGGTCAACAAGGAAGGGCGCGGGCACGCCCATCGTGTATCCGTCACCGCCCGTGTCTGCATTGCTGACCACCGGGCTGGCGCCGAATGCATCCGGCGTGCACTCCGACGATTGTGAGCAAAGATGGATGGAAACGCCGGCCGCGTTATTCACATACCAGTTTGAACGGTTGCCGGGGTCGATGGCGACCGGCCCGCCCGCGCCGCCGAGAATAAGCGGCCAGTCTGTCGTTGGACCGGTCGTGCTCTTGACGCCGGTGGTTCCGTTTACGCCCAGACCGGCCATCATCGTGTACGGAGTGGACCCGGTTTGCGAGATGCTCGCCGCCTCCGCCAGTGAACCCAGGTTGCCGTTCAGGTTCTGGAAGTGCGTGGCATCGGTCGAGGAGCAGGCCTGTCCGGTTTCCCCAATGGCATCGGTGGAGCGCCACAAACCGCTGTCGTTGCCGACGAAAATCTCCATTGGATTGGCGGCATTCCAGGCCAGTGCGTGCTGGTACTCGCCCACCTGCGCGCTCATGCAGGTGGTGGCGTTGGTGGTGTTGCGCCACACGCAGCCCAAGGCCAGGCTGCACTTCCACAGATCGTTGTCACCCGCCAGCAGCAGCGTGTCCTGCCCGGAAGGAACCGCGGCCAGCGTCAGGTTGTAATCGCCGTTGAGGATGGTAGCGGCGCCACCGGCTGTGTTGGCTTCGAGTGCTGTCGTATTCCACGACTTCGCGAATGTGATGGCCGGATTGGTGCATGCGCCACCGCTCACCGCGCACTGATCCTGCCGCAATCCCTGATCCTGGTTGTATGCATCTACGGTCCAGGCAAAGGTGTCGCCCGTGAGCGGATTGACGGCCAGCGTGCCACGGTAAATGGGGCAGCCGATGGAGCCGGTGCTGCCAATGTTGGTGGTGCAATTCGTCGTGCTCAGGCCGGAGCCCGGCTGCGTGGCCATGCGCGTCCAGGTGACACCGTCCGCCGACTGGTAGTAGCCATGGTAGCGCACTGCCGCGATGAAGAGCTGCCGCACCGGGTTCCACACCACGGAGGTGGCTGCGTTGCCGTCCGGTAGTGCGAATGTATCCACTGGTCCCTGAACGTCGGATCCATTGCCGTCTGAGATGGTAGCCAGGTGCCAGGTGGCGCCGCTGTCGGTCGAGTAATACAGCCCCTCGTAGCTATCGCCGGAGCGCTCCGCGTCCACCAGTGTACCTTCATACGCCTGCGACACCGCGGCAACTACCAGTTGCGGATTGACCGTGCTCCAGGCAAAACCGGCAAAGCCTTCGCCGATAAAGCTGAAGTCCTGAAAGCCAAGGCCCTGCTCCACATCCGATGTGGTCTGGATCAGCGTCCACGAGTTTCCGCCGTCGGTTGAACGCAGAATCCCCGTTCCATAATAGGAGTCGAGCACATCGTTCGGATCGCCGGTACCGGCTAAAATCACGCCCGTTCCGCCGGGCTGCACCGTCAGCGCGCCGATGCTGATCGAGGCGTCCGGCACATTGCTCATCGCGGCCACCGCATCGGTCAGCGGCGTAAAGGTCACCAGGGATGGGTCGGAGACGCCCGCATTCTGGCTCACCCACACACCACCCCCAGTGGTTCCCAGGTAAAGGCGATTGCCGGTCGCGTCCGAGGGATCGAGCGCCGCCGCGGCAACCCGGCCCGTCACCAGGCCAAAGTTTGGCGTGAGTACCGCCGCCGGGCCCAGCGGCTGCCACGTTGCCGCGCTCTGGCTCTGCGCGCTCGTCGCACTCATTTGCAGGCTTCGCAGGTTCGTTACGGCTCGGATCGTGGAGCGCTGGAGGATCAGCTTTCGTGCTTTGCCCGGCGTCCAGCCGCGCTCCGCAAGAAACCGCCGCGCCTGAATCACTCGCGGTGGCACGGTTTCTCTTTGCAGGGGCGTCTTTGCCTGCGCGCCCAGGCTTCCGCTTTGCGCCGGAACGGGCACAGCCGGCCAAAGCGTCAGGAAAACCGCAATCCACGCTCCCAGCGCCCGGCAAATCCGGGCAGCGCCGCACCGGATCGAATCTCTGTCACCAAAAGCAAGCCTGAACTCTTTGGCGCTACGAACAGGCTCGATTACCCAAACCAAAGCAAAATAAAAGCTGGCCACACGCAACCCGGAGTCTGGTTCCGCCCTCCTCTCCTTCAAATCTTCCGCAGAAGAACTGAGCGAAATCCATTGGAATTAGAATCTTGGAACCTATCTTTTCCTGGATTGGAATTGTGACCCATTATAGGACAGTGAATGACCAGCATGGGTACTACTGGTGTTGAAAAGAAGAACTTTTTAGTACTGGAAAGGCTTGGTATGGGCGCTCATTCGCTCTGTCGCCGATGCCGGTTGATGTACGCTTCCGCGTCGAACTTCTTGGCGATGGAAGCGCCGCTCATGGGGCGCACCAGCCCGAAGACGGGACGGTTGAACCACGGGCGGTCATGCCGCCCGACGACCGCCCACGCGATGCCCGCGTAGCCGTTGGGATCGCGTCCGTCCAGCTCATAGCGGTCATTGAGCAGAACAGCCCAGTCGAAGGCCGTGGCTGGATCCGGCGCCCACTCCAGGATCTTCTTGGCCCAGTACATGCGCATGTAGTTGTGCATCCAGCCGGTATCCACCATCTCGCGCTGAGCCGCGTTCCAGAGCTCATCGGCGGTCTCGCCGCGCTCCAGTTGCTCAAGGCTGTAGCGGTACGGACGCGGGTCGGCGGCGTGCTCCAGCAGTGTGGCGCGAGCCCACGGCGCGGCGCACTCCCAGTGGTCGTAGTTTGGCTCGTGCCGGACGAAGAGAACGGAGAGCTCGCGCCAGCCGACGGCCTGATCAAGATATTTTTCCGCCGCTCCCGGCGAGGCCCAACCTTTGCGCATGGCATTCTGCACGGCCAGCGCGATGGTAAGCGGGCCGATGTTCCCGAAATGCAGATACGGCGAGAGGCGGCTGGTCCCTTGCAACTCGGGATGGTTGCGCGTTTCTTCGTAGTCTTTCAAATCCCGACGAACAAACTCGCCGAGCCGCCTGAGCGCAGCATGCGTGCCGCCGGCGAAGGTGTCCACCGGCTTGATGGTGCGGTCGAGCTTGCTGAGACCTTGCGTGATGTCCTGCGTGAGCGGAAATGAGGTCGGCTGCTTGCGGGGTTTCCACGGGTGCAGCGGAACCATCCTCTTCGGCGCGACAAGGTATTTGGGCAACTCGGCCCTGAGATGCGGGCGGAAATGATGGAGCAAGGCAAAGCTGCGGCCGAAGACGCGCGAAGGAACAACCACATCGGCATCGACGGTCCAGTAGGGCAGCTTGAGCCGACCGGCCAGCACACGCCGCCAGCGTTCCGGCTCGCGGCAAGGATTTTCGTCGCCAATCACAAGCGCGGCATCCACTTCTTCAAGGAAGGCTTCCAGCCGGTTGTCCGGCGGGCGGCGCACAACAAAGCCCACGCCCAGCGCGGCCGCGTCTTCAGCCACATCTTTGAGTCCCTGCCATAGAAAGTGGTAATGGCGCAGGTTGGCGTTGGGGTAGTTGCTGATTACAGAAAAATAGACCACGACCGGCAGGCCAAGCAGATTGGCAGCTTCTATCGCCACGTCGAGCGCGGGATTGCCTTCGATGCGCATGGCGCGCTGCATCCAGTAAATGACGCATCGTCCGCCCTTGCGCGGCGCGCCTTCACGGCGTACCAGAACACGCGGCTGGTTCGCAAGTCCCGCAAGCTCGGCGGGCATTTCGTCAATGGCAAGAATTCGGTTCATCGGACTATACGCTGCGCACCACGAAGTACGGCTGCCGGGTCAGTTCCGGACCGAGGCCCGGATACAAACCGGTCCCGCCCTTCCCATCAGCGGCTGTGAAGTAATACTCCATCGGAAACTCGGTCTGTGTGTACGCAGCGGGAATGGTTGCGGCAAACTGCGCGCCCTGCCGCGCCATTTCGACGGTGATGTAACTCTCCGCCTGATTCACATGGCGATAGTGCAGCGTTGCCTGCGAAATCTCCGCCGGCGCGGCCAGCGTGAGAGGCAGTTCAGCACCGCGCGTGAAACGTGCCGGTGGCGCATGATGCACGGTGAGCGAAATGCGATGGGGAACGCTCAATACAGCCTGAATTGCAGCCGCGACCGGCGGCGAAGCAACTGCGGTACTGGTATCGAGCAGCGCAGAGAGCGCGGCAATGTCCTTGTCGATGGCGGGCAGGCGGTCAAGCCAGCAGCCGCGAAGCTGCGGTTCCGGGCCGACGGTAATGTCGGGCATGTAAACGCCCTTGCCCGCATCCGCCAGCGCCGCCCAGGCCGCGCGCGCCTTCCTGTACTGCGCGATGGACGCCTCCAGCGGCGCGCGCTCTTTGGCGATCTCGTAGAGATGAAAGAGCACGCCGGAGCGGAACTTTGCGCCAAAGAACTCGCCCAGTCCAGCCTCAATCTCTACGTCCACCTTGGCGCGCCGATAAGCAGGCGTGCTGCGCCGACGCGCAGACATCTCAGCCTGCGCCAGAGCCGCGCGGCCCGAAGCCGCAAAGCCCTCGATCCACTGCGCCACATCGACCGGCGTATATTTGCCACTGCTCTTGCCGGAAAGCAGTTCCTCGGCATACTCGTTCATGGAAAGAAACAGCTCGGGATCGAGCGGGCTGGCGTTGCCGAAGACGCGCGGCCGCAGCGCATCGCCATAGGGGCTGTAGTGCTCGGCGTCGAGCAGCGACTGATTGGTGTAAATCTCGGGCCAGTAGCTGTTGTTAGCCGCCGAGGGAGCGTATGCCGTTGTGATCACAGGCAGAATTCTGCTCACGTTGCCCAGCGCATCTTGCATCGGCTCGGCGCCGAACTGCCGCCTCAACACGCGCTGCCAGACCTCCGGCCGAGTCTCCGGGTTGTAGAGCGGGCGTCCCCAGATCAGCGCTGTGTACTCGTACTTCTGAAAGTCCCAGCGCGGCGTCAGAGATGTATCGGCATACGCGCAGCGGCTGCCGGGAAGGCCGGAGCCGCGGCGGCCCTTGAACGAAAGCGGCTCCTGAATCTCCGCTCCGTTACTGCCGCAGAAGCTGAAGGCGCGTGAATAAGCCGCGGCAAAACGCGGATCGCCCCACAACAGGAGACGCTGTGTACCCGACCATACGCGGTGCACGATCGTGTACTTGCGGTCCTCGGTCAGCAGGTCGCCGTAGCCATAACGCAAAAAACTGCGCGTCCCTGAGCTGAGGGCCATGAGGCCGGTAGCATTTTCTGCGCGGGGCTTTTCGATCTTGCGGATGTCGGCCTGGTGATAGGTCATGCCCATGTGCTCGGCCCAGAATTTGGGCGAAACATTGACGGGCTGTCCGCTTCCCAGCGCCACGTCGATCATCTGCCGTGTCATCCCCTTGGCGTGCATGTCGATGGGAACCTGCCGGCCGCAGGTAGCCACGCCGTCGAAGACCGTCTTCCAGAAGCCGAAGTCGCCCTCCCTCACTCCGCTCTCGCCATGAATGCGGAAGGTGAGGCCGGAAATCTCCGGCACCTGCTGGAGCAGCATGCGCACGGCGTCGCGGCAGTAAGGGCCGTGAGTGCTCGCGCCCAGCCCCTCGATGGTGTAGTTGGCGTGGGGACTGTCAATCCATTGGTAGCCGTGCATCCACAGGCCCACATAGAACTCCAGCCCGCGCTGAGCGCACTGCCGGCCGATGTATTGCAGCATGGCAAGATTGCTGTCGCGCTCGTCGTCCGGCAACTGCGGCACGCGCACGTTGTAGCCCGGCGCCTTGAGCAGAAACGGATAGGCGAAGAGGAAGTAGGCATCCGTAACTCCGCGCAGGAAGTCGTAGCCGATGCCAAAGGCCAGGTTGAAGCGGTTGAAGCGCTGGGCCGCGACCATGTCGAGATATGCGGGCC
The DNA here is from genome assembly GCA_021799405.1 of Acidobacteriota bacterium. The sequence continues at coordinate 2,497 of JAJZAL010000211.1, read as the reverse complement.
AGAAGCCGCGATCGTTATACCAGGGCTTGTCCTGCACGTTGCTGGTGAAGAGGCGGGTAATGCTGCGCACCTGGTTGGCAGGCTGCTCAGTTGTCGTCTCGACCGCCGCAAGCGCCTCGATCGGGTCCGGAGCGTTCTCCACAGCGTCCGCAAGCTCAGTGAGCGCATAGGTCAGACCGCGCGCATCGCGCCCGCAGGCCAGCACGCTGCGGTCGCCGCCGTGGCGCAGATTCGCGATGCCCAGGGATTCCGGCGCTGCCGGCACGGCAGTTCCGGCCTCCCGCAGCATGTCTCGCGCAAGCTCGCTCTCCGCGCCCGCCGCGATGAGGCACAGGCTTTCCTCCGTGGCGTCTTGTGGCTTCGCTACGCGCACCGCGTCAACACCACGCGCCTGCAATGCCTGCGCAAGCTGCTCCACGGCCCACGCCGCCGGCCTCGACGCGGCTACCGCATCTGCCGGGTCGACGGCAATCGCCACACTCGTCACTTGCTTGCCGACCGCCTTCGAGGAAACGCCCGCACCAGCCGCGGCCGTTCCCAGCACTTTAAGGAACCGCCTGCGGTTCCACCTTGATTCAGACATTTGCTCAGCCTCCTCTTTGGGGGAGTTTCAAAATCGGCGTACGACGGCGAAGGCTCGCGCCAGAGTCACGCAACCCATCATACCTTTCGCTGCCTGAATGGCGATTCGTTCCTTACCAACCACAAATAGCTGGTCCGAACCACGGACTCAGCAGTTAGGATGGATTCGTCGTTTTGCCTCCGCGCACGGCTTGTCCAGATTCATGCAATTCCAAGGTTGAGGTTCCCGATGAGACGGCTGTTTTTGGCTTTTCTTCTTGTGATTGCCGCTTCGCTGCTCCACGCCGAGACTTACACGCTCGGTCCGGACTCGCAGCCGCACCAGGGCGTTCCCAAAGGCACGGTCACAAAGTACTTTCTCCAGCCCGGCAGGTTCTACCCCGGCACGCCGCATCACTACGCCGTCTATGTGCCCGCGCAATACGACGCGAGCAAGCCAACTCCATTCATGATCTTCCTCGACGGCAGTCAGGCGCTGGGCAACAGCGTGCGCGTGCCGGTCGTCTTTGACAATCTGATTGCTAAACATGAAATTCCGCCGATGATCGGGATCTTCGTCGATCCCGGCATTCTGCCCGCCGTCTCCGACAAGGACCAGAACCGCTACGAGCGCATCTTCGAGTACGACTCGTTAAGCTACCGCTTTTCGAGCTTTCTGCTTGACGAGTTGATTCCCGCAGTGGCCGGGAAGTACAACCTCTCTAAGAACCCTGACGACCGCGGCCTGAGCGGCGTAAGCACGGGAGCCGTGGGGGCATTCATGGCCGCGTGGAACCGGCCTGACCAGTTTCATCGCGTGCTGAGCTTTATCGGAACCTACGTGGCCATGAAGGGAGCAGATTCCCTGCCCGCTCTGGTGCGCAAGACAGAGCCGAAGCCGATTCGCGTCTTCATGCAGGATGGAACCAACGATCACATTGTTCCCGCCGAGCCCTACGGCATCTCCTATTCCGGTAGCTGGCCCATCAACAACCGGGTGATGTATCAGGCGCTGGATTACTCCGGCTACGACGTGAAGCTGGTGATGGGCACCGAGGGCCACAATATGAAACAGGGCGGGGCGATCATGCCGGATGCGCTGCGCTGGCTGTGGCGTGGCTATCCGGCGCCGATCGTGGTGCACGAGAACCCGGCGATGCATGAGCCGGGCTGGGATCCGCGCGGCAAGGTATTTGAGACGCTGTACGTTGACAGGCCGTGGCAGAAGATCGAGGGAAATTATCGCGCCGCAATCAGTCCGGCGGCAGACAAGAGCGGCAACATCTTCTTTGCCGATCCGCAGGCAAAGCAGATCGACAAGGCTTCGCCGGACGGCAGCGTTACCGTATTCAAAGGCAGCATAAGTGGAATTACCTCGCTGCGCGTGGGGGCCGATGGGCGCCTCTATGCCTCCGAGCCCGCGCTGCGGCGAATTGTCTCCTTTGGGCCCGCTGGCGATGAAAGGATTGTGACGCGGAATGTGGAGGCGCACGATATCGCTGTGACGGGAAACGGCGCGATCTACTTCACCGATCAGGCACACAAGACAGTCGGGCTGATTGACGCATCGGGGCACGTGCGCGTTGTGTATGACGGCGGCGGTTTGGCCGTGCCGGCAGGGATTACGCTCTCACCCGATCAGGCATTTGTAATCGTTACAAACGCGCAGAGCCGCTTCAGTTGGTCGTTTCAGATTGCGCCGGACGGTGGGCTTCAAGACGGCGAGCCATTCTATCGCCTGGAGATGCCAGAGCAGGGCTGGATGAGCCATGCCGTTAGCGTGCGTGAGGACTCCGGCGGCCAGGTCTATTTTGCGACTCCGGTCGGAATCCAGGTGTGCCTGCCCAACGGTCGTGTCGCGGAGATCCTGAATGCTCCCGAGCCGGAAGCGTTCGGAACGATTTCGAGCATTGCTTTTGCGGCGGGCAGCCCGGCA
>JAJZAL010000210.1 GCA_021799405.1 Acidobacteriota bacterium | reverse complement strand
GCATCGTCAGCACCGGCCCAGCCAGCAGAATCAAGTCGCTTTCTCGCGCCAATGTAATCGCATCAGTTGCAATTACATCAATCGCGCCCACTCGCCGCGCCGTTTCCGCTTCTTCCGGCCTTGGATCCCACCCCGCAATCGCGCCTTCAAAACCATGCGCGCGCAAAGCCATCCCGGCCGAGGCTCCAATGAGCCCCGTGCCGAGAATAGCGATGCGTTCGATTGCCATGGTCTCTTGCAACGGTCCTGCCTGCTTATGCGATAGTACGCTCAACCGCTGGCGCAATCATCCGTAACTGCCCCATCAACTCAGTGAACTGCTCAGGAAACAGCGATTGCGCACCATCCGACGCAGCTTTCTCCGGATTCGGGTGCACTTCGATGATCAGCCCGTCGCAACCCGCCGCCACCGCAGCCCGCGCCATCGCCGCCACCTTGTCGCGCCGCCCAACCCCGTGCGAAGGATCGGCGATGATCGGCAGATGCGACAACGCCTTCACCACCGGAATCGCCGAAATATCCATCGTGTTCCGCGTGTACGTCTCGAAGGTCCGGATGCCGCGCTCGCACAGCATCAGCTCGTAATTGCCGCCCGACAGGATATATTCCGCCGAGAGCAGCAGCTCTTCAATCGTCGCCGCAATGCCGCGCTTCAGCATTACCGGCTTCCGTATCTGCCCGACCTCCCGCAGCAGGTTGAAATTCTGCATGTTGCGCGCGCCAATCTGGAAGACGTCCACATATGGCATCATCAGGTCGATCTGCGAAATCTCCATCACCTCGCTGATGATCAGCAGCCCTGTCTCATCGCCCACTTCGCGCAGCAGCTTCAGTCCTTCCAGGCCCATGCCCTGAAACGAATACGGCGAACTCCGCGGCTTGAATGCGCCCCCGCGCAGAAACTTCGCCCCTGCGGCCTTCACCTGCCGCGCCGCCAGAACAATCTGCTCGCGGCTCTCCACCGAGCACGGCCCGGCCATCACCACCACTTCGTCCCCGCCTACCGTGACTCCGTTCGCGAATTGAATCACCGTGCCTTCCGGCCGCCATTTGCGCCCGGCCAGCTTGTACGGCGAGGTAATCCGCACCGCCTCCGCGACGCCGTCCATCACCTCAAAATCCTTCACGTCAAATGCAACCGGCGTGCCCACTCCCGCCAGCACCGTCTGGATCGCGCCTGTCGTCTTGTGCACGTTGAATCCGAGGTCGATCATGCGCTCAATCACATGTTGAATCTGTTCCTCGGTCGCCTTCTCGCTCATTGCAACTATCATGGTTACTTTTCCTCGCGCTTCGTCGCGCTCTTTGCCTGTGAGGCCAGTTCATTTCTCTGGATCGCCCGCATCACGTCGATAATGCGCTCATAAATGTGCACCAGCTCGATATCGGGCAGCGGTCCCGGATTGTGCGACCGCACATTGTCGAACACCACCCGCTCGCGGTTCGGCTCGTACACCGGCAGATCCGTCGTCCGCTTGAGCTTTCCGATCGCCTGCGCCGCTTCCGCCCGCTTTGAGATCAGCCGGACAATCTCCCGGTCAAGCTCATCGATCTGGCGTCGCCATTCTGCTATATCCATAAAACTCTCTCCATTTCGCGGCAGCTCCGCCGCCGCGCTTCGGCTTAATGGAAACACGTAGGGTGTCGAAGCAAACTGGGCCGTGCGCCGGCTCCGCCTGTTCCCACTTTGCCCAATCTGTCACAGTATCAATTACGTAAGCGAAGCAGCAGGATCAGCAGCAGGAACCGCGGGGCGCAGGCCCTGAATAAATCGCGCGATCGAACTGGGAGCTTCCGCCCGGCCGGCCTTCTCGATATTTGCAACAATCGCGCTGCCAATTACGGCCGCATCGGCAAACTCGCCCACTTCGGCCACATGCCCCGCATTCGATACGCCAAACCCCACCGCCACGGGCAGCCGAGTATAACGGCGCAACCGCTCTACCAGCGGCGCCGCATCGGCAGCCAGCGAACTTTGCGTGCCCGTAATTCCCACGCGCGAAATCGCGTAGATAAACCCGTCCGTCACCGCGGCGATCTTCTTCAGCCGCTCATCCGGGCTGGTTGGCGCCACCAAAAAGATCGGCGCCAGGTGATGCCGCCGCAAATGCTCCAGGTATTCCGCGGCTTCTTCCACAATCATGTCCGTGGCCAGCACGCCATCCACGCCTGCGTTTTCGGCGTCCGCGCAAAAACGCTCCAGCCCGTATCGCAGCAGCGGATTCAGATACGAGAAAATCACCAGCCCGGCCTCCGGCCGCTCGCGCCGCAATTCCTTCGCCAACCCGATCACGTCTGCCAGCCGCGTCCCGGCCCTCAGCGCCCGCTCGCTCGCCGCCTGGATCACCGGCCCATCGGCCAGCGGATCACTGAACGGTACGCCCAGTTCCAGCACGTCGGCGCCCGCATCCAGCGCGGCCAGTGCCACCTTGTGCGTCGTATCGAGGTCGGGATCACCAACCGTCAGATAAACCACCAGCCCGGGCTTCCGATGAAAACGTAACGGCACGCGACTACGACGCTCCCTTCAACTTCAGTTCCCGCGCGAGGATTCCCATATCCTTATCCCCGCGTCCTGAAACGTTGACCATCAGTATTTCATGCCGGTCGAGGGTTGGCGCAAGACGAATGCACTCCGCCACCGCGTGCGCGCTTTCCAGTGCCGGCAAAATCCCCTCCGTGCGTGCCAGCGTCACCGTCGCCTCCAGCGCCTGCTCGTCGGTCGCCAGCGTGTACTCCGCCCGGCCCGAGTCATGCAGCGCCGCATGCTCCGGCCCAATCGATGCATAATCCAGACCCGCCGAAACCGAGTGCGTCAGCGCCACCTGTCCGTCGTCATCCTGCAGCACATACGAATACGTCCCCTGCAGCACGCCCGGCGCGCCGCCGCGGAATCGTGCCGCGTGCATGCCCAGCGCCGTGCCGTTGCCGCCGGCCTCCACGCCGATCAGCCGCACGTCCTTGTCCGGGATAAATTCGTAAAACGCGCCAATCGCATTTGATCCGCCGCCCACGCACGCAATCACCGCGCTTGGCAGCCGGTTTTCTTTCTCCAGAATCTGTCGCCGCGCTTCCTTGCTGATCACGCGATGAAAATCCCGCACCATCATCGGATACGGATGCGCTCCCAGCACACTGCCCAGCAGATAATGCGTCGTACGCACGTTCGTCACCCAGTCGCGCATCGCCTCGTTGATGGCGTCCTTCAGCGTCCGCGAGCCCGAACTCACGCCCCGCACCTCGGCGCCCAGCAGCCGCATCCGGAGAACATTCAACTCCTGCCGCCGCATATCTTCCTCGCCCATGTAGACCACGCATTCGAGCCCCAGCAGCGCGCAAACCGTCGCCGTCGCCACGCCATGCTGCCCCGCGCCCGTCTCGGCTATGATGCGCTGCTTGCCCATGCGCTGCGCCAGCAGCCCCTGCCCAATGCAGTTGTTGATCTTGTGCGCGCCGGTGTGTAGCAGGTCTTCGCGCTTCAAATAGATCTTCGCCCCGCCCAGGTGCTCCGTCAGACGCGCCGCATGGTACAGCGGAGTCGGCCTGCCTGCGTAGTTGTGCAGCAGATCATCCAGCCGCGCATGAAACGCCGGGTCCGCCTGCGCCTCGGCGTACGCATGCTCCAGCTCTTCCAGCGCCGCCACCAGCGTCTCCGGAACATATCTTCCGCCGTACGCGCCAAACCGCCCTGCCACTCTCTCGGAATTCACTGCCGTACTCATTGCTTTTCCCCTATGCCTCGGCTGGTCGGCTCGCCTTGCTCGCTTCGGCCGCAGCCCGTGCCGCTGCTACAAATTCCTTCACCCGCGCCGGATCCTTCCGTCCCGGTGCGGCTTCCACCCCGCTCACCACATCCACACCCCACGGATGCAGGGCCTCGATCGCCTCGCGCACATTCTCCGGATTCAATCCTCCGGCCACGACCATCCGCAGATGCGGCGCCGCCTCCATAAAGCCCTGCCGCGCCGCCTGCCAGTCATAGCGAACCCCAGTACCGCCCCGCGCTTTTGCAGTGCGCGAGTCTACCAGCACTGCATCAATGGCATCATTCTGCCGGAGCGCGGTGAGCTGTTCGTCAAACGACTTCTCCCCAAATCCAAAGTGCAGTACCTGCAAAATCCTCAACCGGCCCGCATGCGGCAAACCCTCGGCAAATCTCTCCCGCAGCCGCCTCGCCAGCTCCGGCCCGAACTCCACATTGCCATGAATCTGCACACCCGTCAGCCCCGCCGTCAGCACCGTTCTCGCAATCGCGTCGAAATCCTCATCCACAAAAACGCCAATCTTCTCGACGTCCTCTGGCAACAGCGCCGTAATCTCCCTCACCTGCTCCGCCGACACACGCCGCGGGCTCTCGGCAAACACAAACCCAATCGCATCCGCGCCCGCCTCCACGGCCACTTGCGCGTCTTTAAAGCTCGTCGTCCCGCAAATCTTCACCCACATCGCCGAACCCGCGCCCTACGCGCGCTCCCCCACGGCCTGCGCCGCCAATAAGGCAGCCAGCGCCGCGCCCGGGTCAGCCTGCCGCATCAGCGATTCCCCAATCAGAAACGCGTCGTAGCCCGCGCCCCGCAGCCGCTGCAAATCCTCCGCCGTATGAATCCCGCTCTCGGCCACATGCACGGCGCCCTTCGGCAAATCCGCCGCCAGCCTCAGCGAAACCTCCAAACTCACTTTGAAACTCACCAGGTCGCGATTATTCACCCCATACGCGTCGCAGCCCAGGTCGCGCACCCGCGCCAGCTCCTCCGCTGTATGCACCTCGCACAGCACGTCCAGCTTCTGCCGGTGCGCCGCCTCGTTCAACCGCACCAGTTCAGCGTCCGTCAGCGCCGCCGCAATCAGCAGAATCGCGTCCGCCCGGTGCGCCCGCGCTTCCACAATCTGGTACTCGTCCACGATAAAGTCCTTGCGCAGGCACGGAATCCCACCCGCCTCGGACGCAATCTCAAGGTTCCGCAAACTGCCTTGAAAAAACGGCTCATCCGTCAGCACGGAAAGCACCGCTGCGCCATTTGCGGCCAGCGCCCGCGCCAGCCACTCCGGATCAAAATCCTCCCGAATCAGCCCCTTCGACGGCGAAGCCTTCTTCAACTCCGCAATCACCGCCGGACCCTCCTCAGCCCGCCGCCGCAGCGCAGCCGCGAAACCGCGCGGCGCGTGCTGCTCCGCACGCTGCTCCAGCGCCGTAACCGGCACTGCGCGCCGCCGCGCCTCTACATCCGCGCGCGTGCGCTCCAGAATCCGTTCCAGGTGCAATCCAGTGGCTCCTCGGGAATAACCGCTTCCCTCAAGTATAGCCAGACCAACCCAGCCATCCCCGCTGTTCAGGCTCCCATCACGCCACAAAAACGCCCTGTTTTGATGCCCTTACGCTCCATCCCGCGAAATGATTGCGGGAAAAAACCTCTCAGCGTCACAATAGGTGCATGAATGCCCGGGTGCGGCTCTCGCTTCGTACTTTCCTGCGATCTGCCGCGCTTGTCGCGCTCGGCCTTCCCGGTCTGGCCCTTGCCGCCGCGCCCAAAAAACCTGCGCCCGCGCCGCCCCAGATCCATCCCGTCGCATCCATCCCTGTGCAGCCGCTGGGCTTCGAACCGCCCAGTCTCTTCTATCTCGCACTGCGCCAGTCCTCGCTCACCCTCAATTTCATTGACGCCAACCACCTGCTCTTCACCTTCCGCGTCAACGCGCTCATCAAGCGCACAGCCGGCAACGATCAACCCGGAGACGAGGACCAGGTCATCCGCGCCGACGTCCTCGACATCTCCACCGGCAAGGTCCTCAAGCAAACCCAGTGGACCATGCACGACCACCAGCGCTACCTCTGGGCGCTCGGCCACGGAAAATTCCTCCTCCGCATCGGCAACACGCTCTTCCAGACCGGCCCTTCGCTCAAGCTCCAGCCATTCCTCAAGCCGCGGCACCTGCTCACGCTCGTCAGCATCTCGCCCGGCCGCAACTTCCTCTCGGTGGAAACCGACGTCCCCGCAGACCCGGCCTCGCTCATCCCTGAGGTCGACCTGCAAGGCAACATCATCGAGCGACCCCAGCGCGTCAACCTCGCCGTTTACCAGGTCAGCAGCCAGAGCCTGCTCTTCCACTCGCAATCCCGCCGGCCTCTCAATCTGCCCGTCATGCAAAACGGCTTCCTTGAGCTGCTCTCCGAACAGCCACGGAAAGGCCGGGGCGATTTCTGGATCGTCCGCGAAATTAAGTTTCAGGGCCTCGATGACCGCGCTCATTTGCCCGCCAAGCTGCCCAGCGAGGACGTCCTCACCCTCCAGAGCGACTGCCGTCCCTCGCTGCTGCCTCTCAGCGGCAGCGTCATCCTCACCGGCTGCGCCGGCGACGGCGCCGACCACCTCATGACCGCCGTCGACCTCGACGGCAACAAGCTCTGGCAGCAGTGGTGGCAGGCCCGCTACATCTGGCACACCATCGCCTATGCGACCAATGGCAGCCGCTTCGCGCTGGGCTCTCTCATGACCGACCAGCCCCTCGTCACCCTCAGCGAAGCCAATATCAACGATGTCGTCCGTCAACTCGTCGGCGTCTTTGACACCGATACCGGCAAGCTTGTGCTCGTTCGCGACGCAGACCCCATCGTCAGCGCAGGCCAGAACTTCGCACTGTCATCCGATGGGCGCCGCTTCGCCATCCTGCGCAATCAGGCCATCGAGGTTTACAACCTGCCGCCGCCCGGCAACACGACCGCCCCGGCTACAGCTCCGGCAAAATAACAGTTGGAGACGCCCCAGGCCCTGCCCGTATTTCCCGCGCAAGGCGCTACCGCGAGTCGGTGTCCACCTGCGTATTGGCGACTTCAGGCTGGGCTGGAGCAACCGGCGCCGGCACGTAGCTCTTGTACACCGTGATGTGAAAGCACGCCTCGTAGAACTCCTCTTCCACATCGATCTGGCCGGCCTGCTGCAGCGGCAGAAGATAACCGCGCATCCATGCCATCTCCCGCGCCGTCATGCCCTTTTTGCCGATGTCGATTGTTGCGCCAAACTCATGCGGGGAAGCAATCGCCCCATTCGCCGGCGCCGCATTCCCGTTCCGCCAGGTCAGCCGTTCCTGGTACGTCGCCGGCCGCACCGCGGAAGTAATCACCAGCGGTTCCCCGAACCGGTGCGTGAAGGCCACACCCAGCTCGCGCAGAAAATCCGCCGTCCACGGCCGCGTGTAGCGCCGGTCGTAGGCCAGCCGCGGATCCGCCTGGATGTCCTCGTTCTGCGGCAGCGGAATCAATGAGTGCTCGCGTACCAGTTCCCGCAACTGCGTCTCGTCCTTGATCCGCGTCAGCCCCTCGGCGCGGTCGCGCTCGTCCTGCCGCACCAGTGAGGCGTGCGAGCCGCGCAGCGGCGACACCCAGTACAGGTGAACGTGCGCGTGCGATACGTAATCCAGCGAAGCCGGATTTACCGTTCCGCTCGCCGGCCCCGGCGTCGCGCTCGGCACTTCAGCCTTCGCAATCTCTCTATCGGGCTGGTCGCCGCGAACCCCATGCACCTCTGCCGCGTGTTCCTGCGCCAACTGCCTCTCATCCGCACGACGCTTGGCCAGCTGCCGCTCATACGAGAGATGCGCAGCCGCCCGCTCGCGCGCCAGCCGCCGCTCGTACGCCAGGTGCGCTTCGTAAGCACGGTGCGCGCGCACCCGTCGCTCATACGCCAGATGTTCCTCATAAGCCCGATGCGCCGCCAGCCGCCGCGCATAAGCCGTCTTCACGACCGTCCGATGCGCAACAACCCGGCGCGTTCCAGTTCCTCGCGCAAGCGTTCGATGCGCCACTACCCGATGGGTTACGGGCCGTTGCACAGCTCTCCGGCGCGTCACCGTGCGCCGCGCTACCGTCGCCCGTTTCACCGTGCGGTGCGTCGGCATATGCTGCGCCCGCAACCGCCGTTCCGCGGCCATGCGCCGCACCGCGCGCTCGTGTTCCAGCCGCTTAAGCCTTGCCCGGCGCTGGGCCGCTGTCAGGGGATGCGTGGTTTGGTGAACGGCAGAGGCATGCGCAGGCGCGCTGTGCTCCGCTGCGGGCGTCGCGCCAAAAGCAGGAAGAGCTGGCGGAATCACCAGCAGAGCGACAATCAGAAACTTCAACATCGAGCATCTTCGCCGGGAGAGTCGTCTTGCAGTCTTGAGAATAACCAACCATTCCACTCTCCGGGAAGTACCGTGAATGGCACTATTGCCCGCATTTGCAGCATTCTTCCCGATTTTGCGCATTTTCCTCCGGCACGGCTGCGATTTCAGAAACGCGGACCCGATTGACCCGCCTGCCGCAACATCGCGCACCGAATTTCGCCCAGCCCCACCCCCATATCGGGCTACAATGCTTGCGGGTTGCTTTCAACGCTCTTTGCAAGGATGGCCTATGTCTGATCAAGCCGCAGTTCCGCCCGTTGATTCCGCTCCGGCTCTCAGCCAGTGGCAGCGAGTCGTCGATGCCTTCATCGCTCCCTCCAAAACCTTCACTGACATTCGCCGCAGCACCAGTTGGTGGCTTCCCTGGCTCCTGGCGGCTATCATCGGGCTCGGCTTCACCATCGCCGTCCAGCAGCAGGTCGGCTGGAACCAGGTCGCCGCAAACACCCTCCGACAGAATCCCAAGGCCATGGAGCAAATGCAGAAGCTCCCGCCCGATCAGCTCGCCACCGCCCAGTCCATCCAGTCCAAAACCATCCAGATCAGCGCCTTCTCGATCCCCTTGCTTCTGCTCCTTACCGCTCTGGTCGGCTCGGCTGTCCTCTGGGGCACGGTGAACTTCCTCTTCGGTGGCCGCGCCAAATTCGGCCAGATGTACGCGGTCTGGTTCTACGCCACCCTCCCGCTCACCCTCGTCTCCCTTTTGTCCATCATCACTCTCTATGCCGGCCTTGATCCCGGCTCCTTCAACCTCCAGAACCCCGTCGGCACCAACATCGGCTACTACCTCTCAAGCGACGCACCCCACTGGCTCAGCACCCTGCTCAGCTCCGTCGACGTCCTCAAGATCTGGGCCGCCGTCCTGCTCACCATCGGTTGCGCTAAGGTCGGCCAGATCAAAAAGAGCTCCGCCGCCGTCGCTGTCTTCGGCTGGTGGATCCTCTTTATCCTGCTCAGTGTCGGAGCCACCGCCATCACCGGCACATAAATCCGCTTCCGCACCAAAACAA
>JAJZAL010000209.1 GCA_021799405.1 Acidobacteriota bacterium | reverse complement strand
CTCTACAGAACACCATCATCTTCATTGCAAGCAAACATATAGATACAATTTCGTCACTACTTTGCGCGCCTGCTAACCCGCCGCTGAAGATAAATAGCTTCGCGCCCTGCTTGCCTGGAAACCACGAAAAAGCGCGGCAGATGGGTTGGGCGCGGAAGGCTGTACAAACTCTTCCCGCCGCCCATAGTCCGTTAGAAGTCAAATGTAATTGTTGCCGTCAATGCGCGCGGAGTTACATAGTGCGTACCGCTGAAGGTAGAGAGGAAGTTATAGAGCGCGTATTTGTTCGTCACATTGATCGCAGTCACTTGCATATCCACCTTATAGCGGCTGCGATGGAAAATATTGCTCATGCCGAGGGATGCGTCGATCAGATTGCGAGGCGCAATGCGCTGGGGATTTTTGTCGTTGTTGCCGGTGTTGGGAGCGGGAATGCTGATCAGGTTCGAGCTAAACTCCTTGGCCGGGCACACCGCCTGTAAGGGGTGATTGGGTGTCGCCCTCACGCCGTTGCACATAAATCCCGCCTGAAACTCTTCATCCGCGGTCAGGGGCAAATATACATTCGCACCGGTCACGGGATTAATGGTTGGAGGGATCTGCGTATCGACCATCGCAATTGCCGGCTGGCCATCCAGTGTAGTGGAACTGTTCAGACACGGTGTATTCGGATCGATCGTGCCGTAACAAGGTGTTGCGCCGGCCACCATGCCGCTATCGTAGCGCCAGTTGAAGCCGCCCCAAAGTCCGTTGAAAAGTTTCCCGCGGGAGTAGGTGTATTGGACATGCGTGGTCTGGTTCAGCTTTTCATCATGGTCGATACGGAACGGGTAACCCGCTTGTCCAACTGTGGCGCCTGCGCCCGCCACTTGTGGTGGGAAGAAGCGGGCTGCGACCGATGACATGTCCATATAGGCGCTGATGTTGTGATAATTCGGGACCTGCAAATGCAAGGCATAGCCCGGGATCTTCGAGTTATGCCAGTCTATGGGAAAGGTAATCGGCGTGTTCCCCAGAACACTGAAGTCAAACGCATTGTGTGTGTACTTCCAGATGTACTCACCGCTAAATACGAGATTCTTGCCAAGAGCCTGCTGCACGCTGGCGTGAAACTCGTTACGGTAGCCGGGAGCCATCGTGCCCGAGACGCCAGGCGAACAGTTCAGCAGAGGCGATAGAACAGAGTTTGAACATCCGTTGCTCGACAGCACGAGGTTTTCGTTGAAAGGCGTCTCCAGGGTCCTCGCATACGAGATCGCCAGCACGGTCCCAGACGGCTTTACCTTGTAAGCAATGCCCAGCCGCGGTTCAGTCTGGTTGGCCCTGGTAAGCCCGTTATAAAGATCCTCGCGAAGACCAAGACTATACTTCCACGCGCCTACCTTGATCTGATCTTCAATATACAAGGCCAATTCTTTTACGTCGGTATGACCAAAAAAGGTGTAGTAACCGCCCCCGCGGGTGAAGTCAAAGGGCGCAAGGACCGGAAGATAACGGGGGTTTTTCAAGGCTCCCCCCGCCGCACATTCCGAAGGATTAAGGTAACCCGGCAGCGGGTTGCCGCTTGCATCCATGCACGGCGTACTCAAAGGGTATGTCGGGTCCACGATGCCCAGGCTATCGTGCTCGCGCAGGATCGTCTGATCGTACTGCAACCCGGTGATTAGATTCTGTCGCCCTCGCACATAGGTGTAATCCGTATGAATCCCGGCATTGGTCAGCGTGCGGTACTGAGAGATAGACGAAGTTTGAAGATTGGCAGGCCCCAAGTCAGCCAGTGGGTTAGAGCTGGGAAAGTAGTCGTAATCATCCTTGCGCGTAAATAAACCCACGTTCAGTACCGCGTCGTTGCTCAGCACTTTGGTATAAGTCGGCGCTATATTGAAAGTGTTGATCTTCGAGCCCTGGTCGGCGTTGCCCACATTGCCAAAGACTGGATTCACACCGCTTCCATTGCTCACCACATTCTGCACGTTCAAGTTGTTGTAATCATTAGGAGTCTGAAACCAGGAGCGGCTATAGTTCAGGTTCAGATGGATGGAATCGGACTGGGTGAAGCTATAGTCCACGCGGTCAAAGAAATTCTGCTCATTGCCTTTGGAATGGAAGACCGAAAACTCCGGAGGATCCAGAAAGCGCCCGGTGTTCAGCCCGTCAGCCTCAAGGAAATTGCCCCAGTTCGCCCCGCCGTAGGAGAGATCATAGCCTCCGGTTGCAGACCCGAAGGATCCGTAGGAGCTGGAGAGACTGCCTGTAGGCTTGGTGACGCCCTGCCCGGAGCGCGTGGTAGCCACGATCACCAGGCTGGTCTTATCACCGTACTGAGCGGGCGGCGCGCCCTCGATCACCTGGAGCGATTGAACAGCGTTGGAAGGCAGTTGGTTGGAAAAAACCTTGCTCTGCTGGTCGGTAACCGGCTGGCCATCAATCGAAAATGAGTTCGATGCGTGATCGCCCAGCCCGTGGAACAGGCCATTCGAGTCGGCCGTGACCCCGGGAGTCGTCATGGTGACCAGTGAACTAAGGCTGGATGACTGGCTCTCCAGCGGAACCTTGATGAACATACTGCGGTCGATGTCGGTATGGAAGGTTGAGGTGTCCTCAACCAGCGGCCCCGCGGACTCGACCGTGATCGTGGAGCTGCCTCCGGCAATATGGAGAACGAGAGAAAGGTTGGTTGCCACCGACGCATTGACTTGCACGCTTTGATTGAGCGGGGCAAACCCATGGGCGGTCACGCTCAATGTATAGGTGTTAAGCGGAATATTGAGAATGCTGAACTGCCCGGTTCCGTCCGTATTCACCGTCCGTTCGAAACCGCTGGCTGCATTTTTCACGTGAACCACTGCGTTCGGAATCACCGCGCCGGTGGGGTCGGTCACGCTGCCTTTGATGCTTCCGGCGCCGCCTGCCTGGGCGTGCGCGGCAAGCGCCGCAAAGAAAAGCGCGAAGAGAAAAAAAACGCGCGCTCTCGGTCCGCGATGAAATTGCATGAATACGACTCCTGAGAATGGCATGAAAGTGCGGAATACAGGCTGCGGCTGGAGCTGCCGCGGCATCCTCGGTGCATTGAGAGGCAACCTGCCACTTCCAACTTTGAATGGGGAAGATTCACCATCTTTCCCGGAGGAGGAATGATGGTAATACGCGTAAGTTGGATGAAGAAAGCCGGAAAGGCGCCTCAGCAAGCCGTGGGCGGGGGACGCGTAAAGAGCTTAGGATGCCAGTACCGGGCAGCAGAGCGCGCCTTGAGAACGGGAACCGAGATGCCTACCTGAACCAGAACGATCGCGGCGGTGGTCGTTGAAACCGGAGCCGCCGAGTGCATCGTGATACACAGCGGGCAGCGGAGTGCGTCATTCTGGTTCGAGTGGACATGCGCCACCTGCGCCACGGCCACCAGGGCAATCAAAAGCAGGCACACCAACGTCGTCACCCTGAAAACGGTGGACGCAGAGCGGCGTGCGTCGCGTGTTTGCCCCCTAAACCCTGCCAAATAACCATCCTTTGGATTAAGCTTACACAATTTGGGACGTTCGCACACCGGAGAAGGTTGCGCATCGGGCTCGAATTTCCAGCCAAACTCCAGACAACTTCAGTCTCGCCGGGTCGTCTAAACTGTGTAGTTGTGGCATGTGCGCGTCGAGTGCGTTGGCTGCTCGCGGTGAGTCTTGCACCGTTCGTGACGGTACTTTGTGCATCCTGCCCGGCGCAATCGGCGGCCCAACCTCAATCAGAATCGCAAAAGTCCCTCGTCCTGAAACCTGACCTGCCCGGCCTCGGCCGCAACCATCGCCTGATTCTCAAAGACGGCTCCTATCAGATGGTGCGGCAGTACCAGATTGTGGGTGATCGCGTGCGCTACCTTTCTCAGGAGCGCGGTGATTGGGAAGAACTGCCGGCTAACCTGGTCGACTGGGATGCCACCCGCAAATGGGAGCAGGAGCACGCGAACCTCTCCGGCGACGAAAGCTCACCCGGCATGAAAGAGGCCGCGGAGGTCGATGCGGAAGAAGCCACGGCGCGCGCCGACGAAAAGGCCCGCATGCCCCAGGTTGCACCCGGGCTCGAATTGCCCGATCAGAGTGGCGTTTTTGTGCTCGACACCTTTCAGGGCACGCCAGAGCTGGTAACACTGCAATCCAACGATCTGGACATAAACGCCAGGAGCCGCAATGGCCTGGGCATGCTGAACCCTCTGGCCGGAGCCCGCATCCGTCTTGCTCTTCAGGGCGAACACGCCAAAGTGCACTTGCACGTGAACGACCCCTCCTTCTATCTTTCGCTTCCGGCGCCCGCCGGCACAGAGCCGGTCCTCTCCCACCCCATTACGATAAAGACCGTCAACCCCACTGCCGATGACAACCGCGTGAAGGGCGCGGAATCCCCAAGCTCGCAGTTTGCCGTCGTCCGTCTTGATGAACGCCTGGCGGAGCGGAGACTGGGCCCCGTCCAGATCGGCGCAGACGGCAAGATCGTTCAGAACTCCAATGTAATCCCCACCAAGGTCGAGATCCTGGCCGGCAAGCGCTGGATGCGCGTTCAGCTCACCCAGAAGCTGCTCATCGGCGAGTATGCGCTGGTTGAGATCCTTTCTCCATCGGAAATGAACGTTTCGGTGTGGGACTTCCGCGTTTATCCAGTGCTGGGGGACAATCCGGGATCAATCGGGCCCATTCTTGACCAGACCAGCGAGCGCTGAATCTACGCCACCGCTTCAGCTCAACTTTGCTTCTGTGCTCCCGCCTGGCGGCGGGTCAGGAAGTATGCAAGCAGCAGGATCGCTCCGGCGGCGCTGATGGCGGCATCGGTGGCGGGCATGGCGCGCGTTCCCCAGCGCCCGTAACTCTTGCCGTCGATGAATTCCATATAGGCTACCGGAATATTGCCGAGTGAGTTGATGATGGAGTAGCGTGCGCTGCCGCTCTTGCCCGACCCGCCCAGAAACTCCAGTACCACCGCTGTGAACATCGCATAGGATGTCCCGACGGTATAGAGAAACAAAACCACGCCAACGAAGTAGACCGACGGGCTCAGCGGTCCCAGCCACAGAACCGTCAGCGTGGCTGCGTTCACCAGTCCCGTAAGCGGATAGGCCACCGAAGCCCGCACCCGCGTAGAGATCAGCGTAGCCGAAAGCGCGCCGCCGGCCATCAGCAGGGCGCCGCCCAGCCCATTGATCCAGGCCACCTGCTGTCCGCTGATGTGATAGTCCGCGGCCAGGCCCGGCAGCAGGGCGATCATGGCACCGCTGCCCATGGGGAAGGTCACCAGCAGCGTATAGGGAATGGCCTCCCAGCGCAGGAATGTGCTTTTGAATTCCTGCCAGATATGCGCCAGCGTTTCGCCCACGCCCTGCAGATTCACTTCAGGTTGCCTGGGCGCGGCCAGCGCCGCCACTGAAGGCAGCGCAATCATGGCGCCCACCAGCCAGCCCAGCACGCCGAGACGAAACTTCGCCGAGAGCAGCACCAGCACCAGCACGGCCACCGCGCCAAAGGCCAGCGAACCGCCCTGGTAAAAGCTGCTGGCGCGCCGCCGGCTCACTTCGCTGTGCAGTGCGCCCATCATCCCGCCACAACTGGCTACCACCAGCTGGCCCAGGCAGCCGCCCAGGAACATCAGCGCCACGGCCCAGTGCCCCGCCAGGCTGCGAACCTGGAATGCCGCCAGCATCGCCGCTCCGGCTGCCGCCGCAGCCACCATCAGCCAGGTGCGGCGGCGCATCCAGAAGTCCGTCACCGGGCTCCAAAGAAAATAGATCGTCTGGGGCAGGCTCAGCAGCGCAATGATCGCGGCACTCCGCTCCGGCCCCACTCCCTGCCGGCGCAGCAGATACGACAGCGCCCCGCCAACCACGCCATTGGCGAGCACCGCCATGGGAGCAATCAACAGCCCGAAGACCCACGGCCGCTCCGGCGGCGCACTGAAAGGTATGGCGGCTGTACCTTCCTGCCCATTTGCCTGCATGTGCCTGAGGTTATCATGGGCCGCAAACCGCGGCCTCGTGGCCACTCCTGCGGTGATACAATTCCGGTGATTTCACGCGAAAAAGAAGAAGCCTCTTCCACAATCGCGGGTCTTGCCGGAGGTCTTATGGCAGCTATGTCGGCATCGCAGTTCCGCACTTCACTGGGGCTTTTCCTGCTCCGCCTGCTGGTCGGCTGGGTATTCCTTTCCGAGGGGATCCAGAAATTTCTCTATCCCGCCGAACTGGGCGCGGGCCGCTTTGCCCGGATCGGCATTCCCATTCCGCACCTTATGGGACCGTTCGTGGGCCTGGTCGAAATTGTGTGCGGGGCATTGCTCATCATCGGCCTTGCTTCCACCTTCGCCATCGCTCTGCTTCTCATTGACATTGCGGTCGCCATCGCAACGACCAAGGTTCCCATGCTGCTCAGGCATGAGTTCTGGCACGCGATGCACGAGGCGCGAACGGACCTCTGCATGTTGCTCGGCCTGATTGCAATCGCCTGTCTGGGCGTGGGCTCCTTCGCGGTGGATCGAAGACGCTGAACGGCCAGGCGATGCTACTTCAGTGACGCGGCAATTCAAGAACCGCAGCAGGCCTGCGCGGCGCCGGATGCCGTTCCAGCCGCGAGCGCCCGAACCGGCGCGGCCAGCACGAAGGAAGCAATAACTTAGCGGCATGGAATGCGGAGATTTGCCAGGCGCAGAGAGAGCTTTGGCATAGGTCACGATTAACGGCGATACCTCCGAGATGCCGCTCCCCGCTTTCTTGAACCCTGGCCGACTCCGCTTTCCGCTACAAATCTTCCTTCCACAGGAGCACTGGTTTCTTGGGGACCATTCTTCCTCCGCTACGTTTGGGTGTCCGGGTCTCGTGGTGGCATGGGGTCATGAGATGTGGGCCACCTGCAGCGTGATTCGGAGCAGTCACCGGAATCGGTGCCACCCGCCTCCGGCCGCCGCTTGCAACTTCATCTCTGGAGATATCGTTTCAGGGATGAAATGAAGACCACAGCCAAAGAGACACAGAGCACGGTATAGAAAACCTGTGCTACAACAAACAATTCGACGAGCTTGAGATGAAAATATGCTGCTATCGCAGGAAGGTTCGCTTCCCATGGTCGTGTGATGGGGGAGAACTGAGCGTTGAGGTTGTAAAGGGCCTCAATGCCCGTTCTCAAGACTCCATAGAATGAGTAAATCAGGACGGTCAGCACAAGATCCCGTTTCAGCGCGACTATACCGGTAGCGAGAAACAGGAAAACTCCGATGATTAGCGCATCATCCCACGTGAATATACCCATCCACCAGAACCATGGGCAAAATCCAGATGCGTTCCCGGCGTGCACATTCACAAATCCCAAGAATGCCGCGATCCCGGAAATTAGCAGCATTACAACCCAGATTATCTGCGGTCTTTTCATTACGACCTGCCTTTGGAGCCGTGCGATTCAGCGGCGTTTGAATGACTTCGCTGACCTTGCTTGTGACGCTTGGGGTGCTCGGAGCGCTTGTGATGCTTGGGATGCTCGAGGTCATGCTTAGCGGTTTCAAAAGGTCGCACTTGGGCGTAGAGCCTAAATCGCCAATAAAAGGCCAAGACTCCCTCGAGGGCAAGGATTGAGAGGATAAAAATGACATAAGCGATTGTGTTGAACACAGCCCGATCAAGTGTTCGCGCGAGGAGTGAGAACATTAGCCCCACTACCCCTAAGGCAAAGCTTGTCCAAACTCGAGGCAGATTTGCTTGTCGGACATAATAGGAATAGAGAATGTCCAAGGCGCCTCCATATATCTCGCGCTTTCTCTCAGGTTCGTCCAGGAGCTTTTCGCGACTGCCTTCGATTGCCTTGTCCATCTCGCTCGTCACACGCTTCCAACCAAATACACTAAGCAGCATATAGGCTGAATAGCTGATGCCGAACCATAGTGGATTTCGAGCCGTGTACAAAAGGATAGTGAGAGCTGTTGCGATTGCCATCCCGACGAATATCCCCTTGGGGATTTCGTAATCAAGCGGGTCCAGGAAATCGCACATGATCTCGAATTCTTTGTTGGAGACAAAAATCCATCCCGCGGTGAGAAGGGTGGCCGCTGTTAAGAGAACTAAATAGAGTTCGTTGTTGAGTTCCCGTGGCAGTGAAATGATCCTGAGTAGCTCCGTTCGAAACAGACCAATTCCTACGCACATTAAGATTAGCTTCGTCCCGTAATCAATCGCGTGACGAATGTCAACGGCGCGATTTCCTATGGAGCCCGCCGAATAACCCATAGACTACCTCGCTCTGGATAGTTACACTGGCTAGACTAAAGTAACACCAACTGCTCAGGGGAGACTTAATCATGCTACCACTGAGAAATATGGGTTTGCCAAGAGCCGCGTGGTCTCTGACCTCACAATGGGAACCGCGGAAAGCAAAGAAGCCCTTCAGCATCGCTCTCCGCAAACCGGCTTCCAGCCGGTTTATGACGACCTTGCGTGTAAGAACGGCAGTTCTGGGCGGGTCACCGGCTATGTGGAGAATGAGCGTTTGGGGAATTGCAGAATGCGCGAAAAGCAACCACGGATCCCTCCACTCCGGTCGGGATGACAACCGCTTTCGCGGTTGTTAGCGAGTGACCGGCAAACGCGAGCATGCCCGGCGCGGAGCGAGTATCCGGCAATGGTCACGCCTTGCCGGCGATCCGGCACCTGAACCCGAAAAGCCGACGGGATGCCGCCCGAAGAGCGAAGCCGCAAGCGGCGGAGTCAGCCTTGCCTCACTCCCGCCTACTCCCGCACGCTGATGCCCAGAGTCTTCATCTTGCGATAGAGGTGGCTGCGTTCCAGGCCCAGCAATTCGGCCGCATGGCTGATGTTATTGCGGGCCTCTTCAATCTTCTTGAGGATGTAATCGCGCTCGTAAGCGTCGCGCGCCTGTTGCAGCGACGAGAATTCCTCCATCGAGCGCGTTCCGGGCTTGTGTGTCAAAGGCGGCAGATGCTTGCGCTCGATACGCAACGTCCGTGGATTAAGGATCAGTATCCGCTCAATGACGTTTTTCAACTCACGCACGTTGCCCGGCCAGTGGTACTGGGCCAGCGCGTCCAGCGCCTCTTCGCTGATTTCCATGCGTGGCCGGCCGTACTGGCGGCCAAAGTCCGCCAGAAACTCGCGCACCAGCGGAGGAATATCCTGCTTGCGCTCGCGCAGGGGCGGCACGAAAAAAG
>JAJZAL010000021.1 GCA_021799405.1 Acidobacteriota bacterium | reverse complement strand
ATACCGCCGCATTCATTCACGTAAAGGTTTCCAGATTGCGAAGGGCGGCACGACCGGAAAGGGCGGCGAACTACCCGCGGATTAGAGGAATTCTTACGGGCCGCAGAGCGATCAAATACGGGGCTCGGCAGCGAAACTCGATGGCGGTTCCATTGCCAGCGCTGAGAAGGAAAACCTTTTCGGTGACACTGGCATTTAGGGTTCGTTACAATCGCTCCACAATCTTGCGCAGTGTGCTCAGGCGCAATGGAAGGGGCAAAAACATTGCGATCGACAATAGCACGATTTCTGCTTCCGGCGCTGGCCGTTACAACGGCTGTAGCGTATGCTTTGGCGTCTCAGAACCCGGCACCGGCGACGGCTTCGGCGGGGATGAACAAGATTCAGCACATCATCTGGATCATTCAGGAAAATCGAAGTTTTGACAATTACTTTGGAACCTACCCCGGCGCTGACGGATTTCCGCCCGGCACGTGCCTGCCTGTGATGCCGGGCTCGTCACGCTGCATAAAGCCCTTCCATCTGAAGCCCCCGATGCCGGCCTGCGATCTCAGCCATTCCTGGGATGCGGCGCACGCCTCTTACGATCACGGAGCGATGGACGGATTCGTCTGGGCCGAGGGCAGTGCTTACACGATGGAGTATCTGGACGGGAGCGACATTCCCGCCTATTGGGATTACGCCCGGCATTTCACTCTGGCCGACCGATTCTTTTCCTCGCTGAATGGCCCCAGCATGCCCAACCACGTTTACACGGTCGCAGCCCAGTCCGGCGGCCTGACCGATAATGTTTGCAATCAGGACCACGAACTCGAGCAGCTTAAAAAGGTCATGGACGACCCCGATGGCTTCAGCTTCTCTTCGGTGGTCAACCGGCTGGCGAGCGAAGGCGTTTCGTGGAAGTACTACGTGGAAACCACCGGAAGCCCGCTTAAAATCTCCGATCCCTGCCACGTCAAGGATCCTGCTCCGACGCAACTGGGCTTGTGGAATCCGCTGCCGGGCTTCAAGAGCATCCGGGATAACCCCGACCTGATGTCGCGACTGGTCAACGAGACCCAGTTCTATAGCGATCTGAAGAACGGCACACTGCCGCAGGTCAGTTGGCTTATTCCTGATTTCCAGGACAGCGAACATCCGCCCGAGCCCATTGACCAGGGAATGTGGCGCGTGACCAAGCTGATCAACGCGCTGATGAACAGTTCCTATTGGAAGAACAGCGTAGTTTTCCTGACCTGGGACGATTACGGCGGCTTCTACGATCACGTTCCTCCGCCGGAGGTGGATGCATTCGGTTATGGTCCGCGTGTTCCGCTGATTGTCATTTCTCCGTATGCCAAGCCGGGGTACATTACGAGCCAGCCGGGGGACTTCACTTCGATTCTCCGGTTTATGGAGGAGCGCTTTCATCTGCAGCACCTGACGGCGCGCGACCATCGCGCCAGCGATATGTCGGACGCCTTCGATTTCGACCAGAAGCCGCTCGATCCGCTGGTGATTCCGATCCCCGCGTATCCACCGTCGCACTACAGGCAATACAACTGTACCTATCAGCCAAGCGTCCCGATCGGTCCCCATTCCATCAGCCTTGCACCGGCGGCTGCAGGCCAGACAGGCCGCCAGGCCAGACGGCGATGAACTGAATCCTGCAAGGAAGCGCAGGAGGACGCCCTGGCCAGTTCACTGGGGCTGTCCTCCTGCATTTTCGGGATACTTCGATACCGCAGTTGGATGGTCAGGTTTCGCTTCGCGGGCATCGATCGGGCTATCCTGCCGCCTGTTCCCAAGAACAATGTATCCTCCGCCTGCCTGCCCCATTGACCATGGTGTTGGGCGAATGCGCCCATCGCATTTGCAATGATTACGGGCGTCAAGAATGGATGGCTCGACGCCGGGAAATTCGGTTCTGCGCCGCTGAAGGCTTCGGCTCCGTTGCGGCCGTGTCCAGGCCGCTGAGAAGTCTCTTCATCGGGCTGTTTCGTGTTGCTTGCGTGGTGTTCTTCGGGATTCCCCGCTACGGAAGCGGTTTTCTTTATCTTGTGCTGCCGCGCGCCCGCTGCGCGGGGTTTGCTCAGAATGTAAGGGCCATTATTACTTCCGGAAACCTCAGTTAGTGCGGGGATGTGCTCATGGTCGGGGCCTGATTCGGTGACGCAGCAGCTCTCTTCCTTTCGCGAGCGCGTTCGATCAATTGCTGATTGCGATTCAATTGATCTCTCTTCCATTCGAGGAAGTCTTCGGCTGACAGAAGAACCGAGGCAGTTATCTGTTTCTCATTTACGTGCAGATTCTTCAAGCGCCTTATGCTGTCTTCGTCTCGCGCGACTTCCCGGATAAATATGCGCCCGAACAGGGCGGCCTTGCCATTGAGATTAGCGGTTTCGGACTTAGAGTTGGTTTGCAGCGACAGATCAACGCGGATCCTGGAATCGGCATGGATTCCCAAAATCAGAAAATCTGTGTCATCGAATAATATCGACCAGGGGCCATCCGATTCCAAAAAGGCGGCCTGAGGATTTTCCGGCACGAAGGCCACCAGGTTCCAGCAATTCACGTCGGGTTTAAGCAGACCCAGCCGATCCATGAGGATGGGATCTGCCGGGACGCGATTCTCGAAGCGATTCAGGGCCTGCTGCACGATCCAAGGCGTTCCGAAGACCACAATTCGGTCCTCCAGAATCGCCAACCAGCGGGTGTCCGTCATGTCCAGCCTTTCACGCGCGAATGGCTCAATTGCGAGAACGGGTTCGGCTAGATATTTGAGAGGTTTGGCCCCGTTCAGCTCCGCTGAGCGGAAGATGTGCTCTCGGTCGAAGCTTCCATTGATCAGGAGAAGGTGTTCACTGAGTGTATCTCCGGGGGGTGCCAAGGCCACCTGGATTATTTCGCTGAACGATCTATTGGGATCGACGCCGGCAAGCGCGACCCAATCGTGGAGATCGAGAATATTATTTTGGGTGACTAACTGCAGCGAACTCCCGCCGGTCTTGTACCGATTCTGCCTGGCCAGGAAGCCCGACACGATCTGGGCACCGGGCGGAACTAGCGGCAGCGCATTGAAATCCACAGGCGCCGCAATGGCGGGATTGCCACCAATCGCGGCAAGGAGAACGATGAAGACGCAATCCGCTAGAAGGGGGCGCATGGCTATTCTCCTTTCCCCGCGCGGGAGCACAAACCATTGCGTCACGTTGATTTGCCTCAAACGAAATTCACTGACGTTCCAAATTGACGAGTTCAGTGCATTTCACGAGTGCCGGCTCGAACCCAGGAGAAACTTATGGGCATCTGACCGCGCCTTCTGAATACTCGCTAGAGCGCCAGATTCGTTCGAAAGCATGTTCCCTGATGAGGAGGACCGGACACACGATTGGGAGCTTCAGGGGCATCACTTTCCGTCCTTGTTATTTTGGAAAGCCGAGCACCGGCTGTATACTGCCAATTCTGTCAGCGGGATGATGCCAGCGGAACAGGAGTTGGCCAGAAGGAATAAGGCTGATGCTCTCGCCCTACCTCGCATTAGCTGATCGCCGCAGGTCTGGCTCTGTCCTTTGTATTGCCTTGCTGATCGCGCAGGTGGAGGTGTCGGAGCGCAATAAAAAAGAGCCCGCCGAACAGCAATGCTGTCGGCGAGCCTCCTGTGTCAGTAACCAGACCGACTCAAAATTGCAGGCTCAACTTCCGAATCTCCGCATGCCTAGTGTATTGGCCTTGCACCCGGTGCACCCATCTTGATATTCAGGCCGCCAATGTACCTGAAGTTGTTCTGGCCTGAGTTGGTGAATTGGTTGGTGAAATGCGTATAGAGCCAATCGAACTGCCCAACCCTGAAATCCACCCAGTTGTTGATCGGTATGTCGAGACCGCCGCCTAACGCCTGGGCATAGGCATCTCCGTTCGGCGACCCGGAGACGGAGCAACCTCCGGCTGTCGGCTGACAGATGGTCTGATACGCGTTGCCGTAGAGGGAGCTGTGGGCTCCTCCGAGCAGGAAATGGAAATACGGATCGGCTCGACCAGTACGGAATTTCACCACCGGGCCGAACAGATAAGTGAACAGATTGCCCGAGACGGATCCGTGGTAGCCGCTCGGGAACTGATCGTTAGCCGGGATGTCGAACATAGTGGTATTGCTGTTGTACCCCTGCAGGTCCATCATGATCCCGAAATACTGACCGAAATTGTACTTGAACTGCCCACCACCACCGTTGAAGCTGTGGCCCTGGGTGTAGGAGGCGCTGGGCGCATAGCGCGCGAAGGAGTAGTCGAAGGCCAGTTCCGCTTTCGGTGCCTCCTGCGCCCATGACCATGTTCCCAGGAGCAGAACGGCCGCAAAGTGCAATACAGGACGAATTCTCATTTCTACCTCCTTTACAAACGAGATCCAGGGTGGAGCCTGAGCGAACGCCTAGTCCGAAACTCGACGGGTAGACGCCCGGGAATGCCCTCTAACTCGGCGCTTACGCTGGAGCCTATGCGGAGTATCGGAGCTATGCGCGCTGAGCCGATACTTGCAGAAGTCATAGAGATAAGGTGGAAAAGTCTAGGAGCTTCAGGTGCGCTCACTTGGCGCAAAGTTGTTCAGCATAGATTTTTCCCCCGATATACGGATCAAGGCCTCGCTCGGTACGCTCGGCCTCCGCAGAAACGGAACATGGGGGTGAGCTGACCGGCTTTTACCTGTACCGAGTCCCGGCCGAGCGCTGGTTTATTGGGGCGGAATATTCCGATAGCTTCCAGAATAAGAATCAAGACCTCGGCCCAATAAGCTCATGCCAGGGAGCCTTCGCCTTGCCAGACGCAATGGTCGTCTTAGTCCCCGGCCGGAACGTAAGCCACTCCGCGCATCGAGAGAGAGCACGGTTGAGTGATGTCCTTCATTCCTGTCGCATCAGCGATGCCTTGGAGGCTGTGAAAGCGATCATTGGCTCCTGTGCCCAGTCGCCGGGCAGCGCAGGCTCGGGTGCATGGGGCCAGTCAGGAATCGTCACCTTGTCAGGCGTGTTGAAGCGGGGCTTCGATCGCCCGCTGAAGTCGAGATATAAATGGTTACGCATCCAGCGCTCCGGACAATGACCAAAGCGCATTAATGGATACTTCATTGAAGGCCCGAACAGCTTGCGGCCCAGCATGTAGTAGTACAGTGGAACTCCAACATTGAAGCGCCACTGCACCCAAGTGCTCTTGCGGAAGAAATCCATGTTATAGCGCCAGCAGGTGAAGAAGAACTCCCACTGCGCGTCCGTCAGTTTCGCTATTCGGGCTCCCTGCTCTGTATCCAGCTTTGTCTCATCGAGGGGCACGAACAGGGTCGGTACCACGCACCACTTCGCGTCCTTCAGGGCAAACAACAGATCGAGCGATTCACGCGTGTCTTTCGGCGTTTCTCCGGGCAAGCCGAGGATAAATGTGCACATCGGGAACCAGTTGTGCCGGTTCAGTGTCTCCATCCCCTTCAACACTACGTCCGGCCACTGCTCCGGCCGGAACGGGTACGACTTTCCCTTCATGTACTCCTTGAACAGCCTCACGGAACCGGTTTCGAGCCCGACAAACATCATCGCGTAGCGTTTGTCAGGATGTGTGGAGGCGTCGTGGCGGTGTATGCTTCGCCCGACCGCAATGAGAGACAGCTCCTCCACGAGCGACGGATCTGCCACTACCGGGGCCATGGTTCCATGCGTCAGGCCTATGTAGGAAATGCCTTCAACACCAGCTACCGATTCAAAGAGCCGCTTTAATGCGGGTACGTTCGGCTGAAAGCGTGAACTCTTCTGGTATAGAAAGAGGTCTTCGGTGGTGAGCATGATGGAGTCGGCCCCTTCTGCGGCCTGGGCGCGCACGTTTGCGACTATCTGCTCCAGAGGCATGCTCTTTCCGTGCCGCAGCGACACCGAACAGAATTGGCAACCGCGTCCACATCCGCGGGTAATCTCCACCACACCCAGCGTGCAGCGATGATGTACCTGCGGAATGCTGACCAGCTTCGGGCTGTTGCCTGTCACCTTGCGCGGAATCTCCTGCCCGCTCATGACAGATCGGAAGAGTGGCCGGATGATCTCTTCAGCTTCACCGCTGACGAGACAATCAATATGCCACTCGTCCTGGAGGCCATTGTGCTCGATCTGCCAGGCGCCTGGCCCCCCAACGATCAGCTTGAGGTGCGATCTGTGACGTGCGAGCGCGGGATGGGTGATGAGCCGTCGAAACTCCGCCGCGTTGATCGGCTCGCAGTCACGACCGCTCAGTCCAGCGTAGACATCAGTAGCGAACGTAATGCCCAAAGGATTGTGTGCATGGATACCCACAACGCGCGTATCGCTGCCGATGAAAAGGTCCAGCTGGTCGGCATAACAGACGGCTAAGTCCTCAGGTGAATAGTCCTCAAGAAGAAGTGCTTCTACTACACGCAGGCCATTAGGCACATACTTGGCCTGCCCATCCTGATTGATTTCGTTCTTACTGTTCCAGTCGGTACCCAAGGCCCTGGCATACCGCGCTGGCAGGGTGGCCAGCAACATCTGGCGCCACGCGCTCCGCATGTATTCACTGGACTCCGAATCACTTGCGGCGAGGACAATTCTTCTGCCTCGCCCGCTCTCCCGCTCGGCCGCTGACATTATCCATTAGTCCCCCTTGCACAGACTCGTACAACCGCGCAATTGAGGCGAGGTCCCATGGGATGCCGCAGGAGTCACTGAATCACTCATAATACGCCATCGAAGGCATTCGCGCTCTAGCAAAATTACCAGTGGGATCCACTTTAGACTCCAGCAGTTGGTGAGCCTCGCTGGCGCTGTTAGGGCATGTGAGACGAGGCCCTCGGGCGCGCGGAACCTGTCTCATGAGTTTGCCGGTGTTGATGTTGACATAGCATCCATTCTGCAGATGCATTTGACGGAATATCAAAGGGGCGTCGTGTTGCGCGCCCGTTCCCGTGTGGCAAACATGCCCGATTCTGAGCGTCCTGCTCTGGCAGTTTTGCCAGTACATAAGCAGGCGCATTCATCCTAGTATCCATCCCAAGTGTCCGGGTATGAGACCGTCGCCCCGGCAGAAAACGCAGTATGGCGGCGTCCTGAGCGGCGGGGGAGGAGGCGAGTGCTTCGTGTCGGAAGAATCTTTGCGTCCGCCGGTTGGGGCTTGCGGCCGCTCGATTCTCTGCTTCGATTGCACCAACGCTGGGTTTGGGAGGAATACCATGATACGGGGCATTGGGATTGCCGGAGCGGCGATCATGCTCGTGATGGCGTGTTGTGGCGCGAATTCGCAGACACGACCAACTTCCTTTGATAGCGATTCAAACGATGATCCTCGCGCAAACGTCCATCTCGGCACGCCTATTGTCATTCCCCTGAATCCCACTGCGCGGGCAGTTCATCTCGGATTCGGACTGAACGTTGGCGGCGGCTATAACTTTACGCGAAAGCACGGCATGGTTGGGGAGTTCCTGTGGAATGATCTGTTTCCCACGAATGAAGCGATGGACAAGATCCGTACCGAGCTCGACGACCAATCGCTTGATTTGGGCGTCGGGCTGATGAATCTCACCGCGAACTACCGCTATGAATTGAGAGGCCGATATCTCGGCACCTATCTTATCGGCGGAGCAGGACTATATTACCGCCATACGCATCTGTCCAAAATGGTGACCACGGGCAAGCAGGAAATTGAGTGCAACTCCACGTGGTTGTGGTGGGGTTTCGAATGTACCAGCGGGTATGTCACGGAGAATCAAACGGTTGGAAGTTGGTCTGCGTCTGGCCCGGGGTACAACGGCGGCATAGGATTCACCTTTAGAGTAGGCGAAGCGCCCTACCGAGTTTATATGGAGTCGCGTTATCACTACGCACCCAATCCCCGGATCAATACGCAACTGATCGACATCACCTTTGGCATCCGGTACTGAGCCTGTTACACCCGAGCAGAAGCGTGAAAACCACGGCGTCAGTCATCGGCGTACAGCGCAATTTCGACTCAATTTGCCAGACATGAATGCGTAAGATCTGAGCATGATGCTCTCCTTCCGGCGAAATGAATGAAGCCTGATATCCTTTTTCTTGCTTTCGAGAACTGATGCGGATGTTCCCGAATCGAAGGGAAGGAATGATGGCTGCTCGGAATCGCCTGGGTCTTATTTTTGCAATGTTTCTGATGCTGGCAGGTGCTGCCTGCGTGAACGCAATCGGTCAGCAGGCCACGGAGATGCGGACGCCAAAGCCGCCAGACGCGCCTCGCATTCATGGGCCAAAGATTTACGGGGTACGGCCGGGCCATCCTTTTCTTTATCGCATTCCCTGCACGGGCATCCGTCCGATTCGCTTCTCTGCAAAGCATCTTCCGGCGACGCTCAAGCTCGATCGCCAGACGGGAATCATCACGGGCGAGGCGCCGGAAGCGCACGGAGAATACGTGGTCAAGCTTGAGGCGGCGAACTCGCATGGCAAAGACAGCCGCACCTTCAAGATTGTGGTTGGCGACACGATCGGTCTGACGCCGCAGATGGGCTGGAACGATTGGTACACCTTCTACAATCGCGTGACCGCCAAAGACGTTCGCAGCGCGGCGGACGCCATGATTTCCTCGGGAATGGCCGATTTTGGCTATCAGTATGTGGACATCGACGACTGCTGGGCAAGGAAGCCGGGATCGCAGGATCCGGAGTTGAAGGGACCAGTTCGCGATGCGGACGGCAACATACTGCCCAATGCGCGCTTTGCGGACATGAGCGGCCTGGTCAAGTACATTCATTCGCTGGGATTGAAGGCGGGAATCTATTCGTCGCCCGGGCCGCTTACCTGCGCCCGTTACGAAGGCTCCTATCAGCACGAGGCCGCGGATGCGCGCCGATTCTCACAATGGGGATTCGATCTGCTGAAGTACGACTGGTGTTCCTATGGCAGGATCGCGAAGGACAAGACGCTGCCCTCGTTTCAGGCGCCATACAGGAAGATGGGATCGATTCTGGAGGGGCTGAACCGCGACGTGGTGCTGAACATGTGCCAGTACGGGATGGGCGATGTTTGGCAGTGGGGACGGCAGGCTGGCGGCAATTCCTGGCGGACCACAGGCGATTTGGGCGTGGTGAAGGGAAATGTGCTGCCAGGGTTTTACTCGATCGGCTTCTCAAACGCGGAACATAGCAAGTACGCCGGTCCGGGAGGCTGGAATGACCCGGACTATATCCTGATTGGAACGGTGGGCAATGCCCGGGACATGAACGCGCCCGCCCGGCACACGCAGTTGACGCCGGAAGAGCAATACAGCTACATGTCCATGTGGTCGCTGATGGCGGCGCCGCTTTTCTACTCCGGCGACATGACGGCGCTGGATGCTCTTACGCGCAATGTCCTGTGCAATGCCGAAGTGGTCGACATCGATCAGGACTCGCTGGGCAAGCAGGGCAGGATCGTGCGGAAGACGGATGAGGAGTTCATTCTCGCCAAGCCGCTTGCGGACGGGTCGCTGGCGGTGGGGTTGTTCAACCTGACCACTGCGCCGCGCTCGATCACGGTGAACTGGCGCGATCTGGGCGTTACCGGCAGGCAAACGGTCCGCGACGTCTGGCGGCAGCATGACCTGGGAGTCTACGCCACCGACTACTCGACGCAGGTTCCCGTGCATGGCGTGGAGTTGGTGCGGCTGATTCCAAAGAAGCGCCTGTAGCTTCAGCGCGGAGCCGGTTACCGCACCTTCAGCACGATGATGGTTTCGTCGTCGAAGCGCTCGCGGGAGCCCTGAAAACGGGTGACATCGGCCAGAACAGCGTCTGCGATTTCCTGCGCGGATTTATCGCGGTGGCTGCAGAGCAGGCCGGCCAGGTGGTCCTGGTCATACATCTCTTCGTTTTCGTTTTCGGCGTCGAGGATGCCGTCGGAGACGAAGACGAGAGCATCGCCTGGCTGAGTGGCGACGTTGAACTCTTCGTAGACCACATTGGGAAAGAGACCCAACGGAAAGCCTTCGGCGCGCACTGCGACTGACTGGCCGGCGCGGCAAAAGAAGGGCTGGACGGCGCCCGAGTTGGCTACCTGAAGTGTCCGGTTTTCGTCATTCCACAGGGCGAAGAGCATGGTGACGTACTGCGATTCGAGCTTGCGCTCCTGCAGAGCGTCATTGAGCAGAGCGAGCATGCGCGCTGGTTCCGGATGCTGCGCGGCCGCGGAGCGCATGATGCCGCTGACCAGGGCTGCGAAGAGCGCGGCGGGCGCGGCCTTGCCGCTGACGTCTCCCAGCACGATGGCGGTGCGGCCGGGGCCGTAGTCAAGAAAGTCGTAAAGGTCGCCGCCGATCGTGCGCGCGGGAAGAAAGCGCACGGCGAGATCCGCATGCGGATGCTCGGGCGCCGTGGGCGGCAGCAGGCGCAGTTGCACCTCACGGGCCATGGTGACGTCTCGCTCCAGTTGCCTTTCCTGGCGGCGAACGGCCTGGTAGAGGCGGGCATTCTCAATGGCGATGGCTACTTGCGCGGCCAGCGTGGCCAGCATACGCTCGTGCTGTTCATTGAAGAAGGCGGGACGCGTATGTTCGAGATCGAGTACGCCGATGATGCGCCCTTTATAGAAAAGCGGCACGATCAGCTCCGAGCGGGTCTCGGGGTTCATCGGTAAGTAGCGCGGATCCTGGAGTACATCGGGGACATTGATCTGGCGCCATTCGCGCACAGCCGCGCCCACCAGGCCACTGTTGACGGGGATGCGGCGCAGTGGCGCGTGAGCGTAGCCGAAGCGCCATGCATAGCGGGTGATGAGGGTCTCGCCTTTTTCGTCGAGCAGCATGATCGAAAACATCTGGTAGTCGATGAGTCGGCGGAGCAATTGGCCGACGCGCTCGAAGAGCTTGTCGAGTTCGAGGATGGAGGCCAGCTCAATGGAGATTTCGTTGAGAACCTCGAGCGTTTGCGCCTGGCGCGAGACGCGGGCATACAAGCGGGCGTTTTCAATGGCCTGCGCAATGCGGGAGGCGGTGAGCGTAAGCACGCGAAGGTGTTCGGGCTTAAAGTAGCCGGTCTCTTCGCTTTCGAGATCCATCACGCCGATCAGGCGGTTCTTGGCGATGAGCGGAACGGCCAGCTCTGAGCGCACATCAGGGTTTGCGCTGATATAGTTTTCGGCGGTTGTAACGTCGTTGATCAGCAGAGGCTGGCGGCTGCGCGCCACCTGGCCGACCACCCCCTTCCCAAGCGGGACACGCATCCGCCTCACATCGGCGGTGTGGCCAATCTCAAACCTGACGCGCAACTCCTGCGTGCGGTCGTTCAGCAGAAAGATTGCGAAGATTCGGTATTGAATGAGAGCGCGCACCAGCTCAGAGGTGCGTTTGAGCAGAGTATCGAGGTCGAGCGTCGTGTTGAGCGCGTCGGAGAGCCGCATCAGATATGCGAGATCGACCGGCTCGACGGGCTTGCCGGAGGCGTCCAATGGCGCGGGAACGGCCGGACGCTGATCGCCCTCGCGTTCGGGTTCCTGGGGCGAAGATGGAGGAGATGCGGTCATGCGTGTCGAAGGGAATGATAACGCAACAGGCTGTTGTCAGGGATCAGGGATTACGGATCAGCGATCAGTTTTCAGTCGCGAATAAGAGGCATTCAGTTGCCACGTGCGGGCGAGCCATCAAGTACTGAAAAGAATGGCACGGCGCGAACTCACCACGCTGAAAAAATGGGCAAGCGGGTTGCAAGATATACCGTTCAACCGGCAAGCAACAGAAGTGATCCCTGTTCCCTGATCTCTGATCCCTGACAACTGTTCCTACTCGGCTCCCATCTCGCGCACAATCGCGACCGATGCTGAAGTGCCGATCCGGTTCGCGCCTGCTTCAAGCAGAGCACGGACAGTGGCGACGGTGCGGATACCGCCGGCAGCCTTGACGCCGCAACGGCCCCCAGCCACGCCACGCAGCAGAGCCACGTCAGCGGGGGTTGCGCCGCCTGGAGCAAAACCGGTGGACGTCTTGATGAAGTCCGCGCCGGCCTGGATGGAAATCTCGGCGCCGCGAAGAATTTGGTCGACGCGGAGCAGCGCGGTTTCAAGGATCACTTTAAGCAGAACCCCGTCATGATGGGCAATCTCCGCCACGGCGTGGATCGCATGGTGCACGGCATCATAATTGCCGCTCCTGAGCTGGCCGATGGGAAGCACCATGTCCAGTTCACACGCGCCCAGCCGGATGACCGCGGCCGCCTCCTGGCGCAGGGTGGAAACCAGCGAGGCTCCCAGCGGAAAGCCGATAACTGCGCCGACGGGAATGCCGGTGCCCGAGAGCACGCTCACTGCGGCGGGCACCCAAATGGGATTGACCATGGCGCAGGCAAAACGGTAACGAATCGTTTCGTCACAGAGGTTTTCGATCTGCTCGCACGTGGCTTCCGGTTTGAGCAGCGTGTGGTCGATGATGGTTGCGAGCGACTGCCAGTTGGTCAGCGCCTGGGAAGTAAAAGCTGCGGAATCAAAAGTGCCGTTATCAAAATCAAGATCAGAATCCTGCAGGGGGACGATTGCAGCCATGAAAACTCCTTATCGGGAAAATCACCGCTCTTCGAGGCCGGTTTACCGCTCAGTCTCCGGAAAACGAGTATAGAGCCAAACCGAGTGCCGGGTAAAATGCTGCCCGGTCAGACCGTCCGGCGGCGCTCCGTTGCGGATTCACAGAGCCCTCGGCGCTACACTGGCAGTGCCTTTAATTCAGACGGCTGGCGTGGCTGAAGGAAATCGGCGGCCGGGGAGAGTGCGCAATGAAGGCGCTGGTAAAGAGCAGGCCGGAACGGGGGCTTTGGCTTGAAGAGATTGCCGAGCCGGTGATTGGCATCAACGACGTGCTGGTACGGGTGCTTTACACAGGCATTTGCGGTACCGATGTGCATATCTACGAATGGGATGAGTGGGCCCGGAAGACGATCCCCGTGCCCATGGCGGTCGGCCACGAATTTGTGGGCGAGGTGGTGGCCATTGGATCGAACGTGAACGACTTCTACCCCGGCGATATTGTAAGCGGCGAGGGGCATGTTGTCTGCGGCCGTTGCCGCAACTGTCTGGCCGGACGCCGCCACCTGTGCGCCGCAACGCTGGGCGTGGGCGTGAACCGCCCCGGTGCCTTTGCCGAACTGGTTGCGCTGCCGATGAGCAATATCTGGCGGCATCATCCGGGCATTCCGCTGGAAGTCGCGGCCATCTTCGATCCCTTCGGCAACGCCGTGCACACGGCGCTTTCCTTCCCGGTGCTGGGCGAAGACGTGTTGATCACCGGGGCCGGCCCGATCGGAATTATGGCGATTCCTGTTGTTCGTCACGCAGGCGCGCGGCATGTTGTGGTCACCGATCTTAATCCCTTCCGGCTCGAGCTGGCGCGCAAAATGGGAGCTACGCTGGCCGTCAATCCCAAGGAGCACCCGCTGCGCGACGTGCAAAAGCAGCTGGGTATGCTGGAGGGATTCGATGTTGGGTTGGAGATGTCCGGCAATCCACAGGCTCTGCGCGAGATGATCTCCAACATGAGCCACGGCGGCAAGATCGCCATCCTCGGCATCCCGGCATCAGAGACGCCGATGGATTGGCGGCAGGTGATTTTCAACATGCTCACGATCAAGGGAATCTACGGGCGCGAAATGTACGAGACCTGGTACAAGATGAGCGTGATGCTTGATTCGGGATTGGATATTTCTCCGGTGATTACGCATCGCTTTGCCTATCACGAGTTTCAGAAAGGGTTTGATGCCATGGTGTCAGGCCAGGCGGGCAAAGTGGTGCTGGATTGGACCGGAGCGCGGGAACGGGCCTGATCCACGCTGGCAGCCAGTTTTCTGCATGCGCCAGACTCAACTTCATTTTGCGGCGTTCGCGGCCACCCGCAAGTCAACACCGGACTTCTCGCCGGGCAGAGTTTTTTGTTTGGCTGTTTGCATTGATAGACTCGGAATGCGATGACAATCAGCGAAATTCAAGAGACGATTGAGCGGAGCTTTGCGGCGGGGCCGTCCGCTGCTGGCGATCCGACGGCCATGAAGGCTTTTCTTGCCTTGCGCACAGCGCTGGAACAGGGTGAAGTGCGCGCTGCTTCACCCGATTCCGCTGCGCCCGCTGGCTGGCGGGTGAACGCGTGGGTCAAGCAGGGAATTCTGCTCGGTTTCCGGCTCGGCGTGCTGGAAGAGTCGCGGGCCTGGGGACATGCTTTTGTCGACAAGCACACATTCCCTGTGCGCAGTTTCTGTGTGGATGATGGCATTCGCGTGGTTCCCGGCGGGTCTTCAGTCCGCGCGGGGAGTTACGTGGCGCGGGGTGTGGTGTGCATGCCGCCCATGTATATCAATGCCGGTGCGTATGTGGATGAGGGCACGATGGTGGACTCGCACGCCCTGGTGGGTTCATGCGCGCAGATCGGCAAACGCGTGCATTTGAGTGCGGCCGCCCAGATCGGCGGGGTACTGGAGCCGGTGAACGCCAGTCCCGTGGTCATTGAGGATGACGCACTGGTGGGCGGCAATTGCGGCGTGTACGAGGGAACGGTGGTGCGGAAAGGCGCGGTTCTGGCGGCAGGCACGATTCTGACCCGCGGCACTCCGGTCTTTGATTTGGTGAAGGGCGAGGTGCTGCGGGCGACCGATGAGTTGCCGTTGATTATTCCGGAAGACGCCGTGGTTGTACCCGGATCGCGCGCGGTCGCAAAGGGCAAGGGAAAGGAATGGGGACTCAGCGTGTATGCGCCCGTAGTCGTCAAGTACCGCGATGGAAAGACCAGCCTGAGCACGGCCCTTGAGGATCTGTTGCGTTAAGCGCTGCATCGGTCTGGAGCGGCCCGTTCCGTCCACTCTGACTCTGTGCAGTACTCCTTTTCCGGCTCAATTTCTGGGCGGCGATTATCCCGATCCGCGATCCCCTCGCTGAAGCCCGTCGCGACGTAGATAAAATAGTAACCCGATTGGTACATTATTCAGAAGGAAGAGCATTTGCGTCTGTATTGCAGTAGACACGTTCAATGCACAGATTTGCGAGGCGTGGACCCAGAGGTGCCGCGGCGTCGCAGTGTAGAGAATCTGACCGCAATTTTGAGGCAAGTATCTTCGAGTGTTGTTACAATTTGGGTCAGTTTAAGGGTAATTCAGTCGAGTGCAAGCAACTCTTTGCTCTTTATCAGGATCAGTTAGTCTTAAGGAGTCATAACTTTTAGGGGGGGAGTCAGATAGCGCGGTCCAGCCGCCACAAAATCTGAATTGTAAATATACGACTTCAACAGGTAACAAAATTAGTTACCTAAGTAATAGCTCGATCAGTACTTGGTAAACAGTTACAAAGAAGACAACCCCTTGAAGAAATGTGCTCATGCGAAATTGTCCTATGGTACGTTTAATAGTGCTGTAAGAGTCATTAAAGCTTCGTGTTCTGTGCGGAGTGGTTATTGGTGAACGTAAGCACCGATGCGTTCAGCAGGTCCGTTCATCTGGGATTTTAAGCTTCTTCAATCAGGGAGGAAACAGCATGTATGCTCGTGTTTTGAAGTCTGTGGGCGGGATACTTGCCTTAGCAATGGCGGCGTCTATGCCTGCCGTATTGCCCGCGCAAGTGAATTCCACCCCAACAGGCAAATCCGTCGCAAGCGATTCCCCGTCGCGCTGGGATATCTTTGCAGGCTATAGCTATCTGGCTCCAAAAGGAACGGTGCAGGTTCCACAGCCCAACGGAACCGTAGAGCCCTTTTCATATGACGCCGTGAATGTGGGCGGGCTTTTCAGCGGCGCATATTACTTTAATCGCTATTTGGGCCTGCAGGCGGAGTTTGCCGAGCACCACTGGGGCACACAGAATCCGAACGGAAGTAACATCGGCACGCGTGGAAATAACGACGGTTTCAATACCATCGCCGGCGGTGTGATTTTCCGTTTCCCCACCGGCAATATTACGCCTTTCATTCATGCGCTGGCTGGCGGAGCTAGAGTCGGCGGTCCGGACTTCAACCCCTATACCTGGGGACCTGACATTACCACAGGTGGAGGAATGGATTATGAGACGCCGCTGCTCAATCATCATCTGGCCATTCGGGTGTTCCAGGCGGATTACGAATATATGCATGCCAACTTCGGCCTTGGTACCTACGGAGGCCGCGCCAACATCAACGCTGCGCGCTTGAGTGCGGGCGTGGTGTTCCACGTCGGCTCGATCGCTCCGCCGCCTTCAGTGACGCTGTCGCTCGCGGCGAATCCGACGACGGTGTATCCTGGCCAGCCGGTGACAGTGACGGCAACGGCGGGCAACCTGAATCCGAAGCAGCACACGATTTATTCGTATTCTGGCAACGGCGTGACGGGCAAGGACACGACGGCGACGGTGGATACGAACAACCTGGCGCCTGGGACGTACACGGTGAGCGGCACGGTGAAGCAGGGCAAGCCTGGCAAGGAAGGGGTGAAGCCGTGGCAGGTGGCCGAAGCGACGACGACGTTCACGGTGAAGCAGTTTGAGCCGCCGACGATCAGCTGTTCGTCGAGCCCGAGCACCATCAAGCCGGGCGAGACGGCGACGATCACGTCGACCGGTGTGAGTCCGCAGAATCGTCCTTTGACGTACAGCTACTCGGCATCGGCGGGAACGGTGAGCGGCAGCGGATCGACGGCGACATTCTCTTCGACGGGCGCGCCGACGGGCCCGACGGAAATCACCTGCAAGGTGACGGATGATAAGGGTCAGACGGCTACAGCGAACACGACGGTGACGATCACGGCTCCGTATGTGCCGCCGCCGCCGCACACGCAGGCGCTCTGCTCGATCAGCTTCTCGACCGACAAGCGCCGTCCGACGCGCGTGGACAACGAAGCGAAGGCGTGCCTGGATCAGGTAGCGCTGGCGCTGCAGAACCAACCGAATGGGAAGGCGGTGCTGGTGGGCGAGCAGACGTCGCAGGAGAACGATCTGACGACGAAGGCCGAGGCGCGTGCGCAGAAGTACCCGCGGCGTCACATCAAGGTGGAGCACTATGCGGCGCAGCGCGCTGTGAATGCGAAGGACTACCTGGTGACGGAGAAGGGGATCGACGCGTCGCGGGTTAGCACGGCGACGGGAACGTCGGACAGCCAGACGGTGGAGAATTACCTGGTGCCAGCCGGGGCGAACTTTGCTTCGGATGTGACGGGGACGACGCCTGTGGATGAGTCGGCGATCAAGCCGGAAGTGCGGAAGCCTCTTCCGATGCGTCATCACTCGCGCCGGTCGAGCCAGCAGTAGGGTGGTGGGCTCAAAGCCCACTGCAAAGGAGTGCCGGGACGGTCAAATGCGGCCGTCCCGGCGGCAAACAGAGTTACCGGTTCACCCATAGCCGGACGACGGCGGGGTGGAGGATCATCACGAGCTTAGATTCCTCTCGCTGTTCTTTGAGGCTGACCGGAAAGCTGGTCAGCCTCTTCGATTTTTCTGCGATTTTTGGTTATTCTTTCAATTGGAATCTGGGTGATCTGGGAGTCTTCTAACTGAATGAGCGGTTTTTGCAGCGGTTCTGCTTTGAAGCGGCGGCCAGTGTTCACAATGCTGGCGATATGCGCCCTTTTTGTCTCGATTCTTGTGCAGGGGGTGCCGGCGTGGTCGCAGGCGTCATGGAGCGTGGTGGGTCCGGCAGGCGGGGATGCACGGGCATTCGCGGCGGTTCCTGGCCAACCCAGCCATCTATTCCTAGGCACGACGAATAGCTGGATTTACGAATCAATGGACGGCGGAGCATCCTGGCACCGCCTTGCCAAACTGGGCCCTTCAGACGGCCTCATTGTCGACCACATTCTGGTGGAAGCCGGAAGCCCTTCCACGATGTTCGCGGCTGCCTGGAGGGCAGACAGCGCCGACGGAGGGTTGTGGATAAGCCATGACCTGGGCCGGAGCTGGAGCGAAGCGCCGGGGTTGCGCGGGCAGTCGATTCGCGCCTTCACACAGGCGCCGTCGGATCACCGCGTACTGTATGCAGGAACGCTGGAAGGGGTATTCCGCAGCGGCGACGCGGGGAAAACCTGGACGCTGATCAGTCCGCGAGAT
The DNA here is from genome assembly GCA_021799405.1 of Acidobacteriota bacterium. The sequence continues at coordinate 17,887 of JAJZAL010000021.1, read as the reverse complement.
AGCCACGAAATACATGAAATAGAGTCACTTGCAGTAGATCCGGCCGACCCGGATGTTGTGTATGCGGGCACATGGCATCTGCCGTGGAAAACGTCTAACGCAGGCAAGAGCTGGCGCAGCATCAAGAAAGGGTTGATTGTCGACTCCGATGTATTTTCGATCGTCGTCGATCCAGAAATGCCGCGCGTCATCTATCTGAGCGCGTGCAGTGGAATTTACAAAAGTGACAGTGCCGGTATGCTCTTCCGCAAGATTCAGGGAATTCCTTCGTCCGCGCGGAGAACGCGGGTTCTCAAGCAGGATCCATCCAATCGCGAGATTGTGTACGCCGGAACTACGGAGGGGTTGTTCAAGACCGAAAACGGCGGAAAAACCTTCAAGCGGATGACGGCGCCGGACGTGATTGTGAACGATGTGTATATCGATCCACTGAACCCCGAGCACGTTTTGCTGGCGACCGATCGCGGCGGAGTGCTGGCAAGTAACGATGGCGGGCTCCAGTTCAAAGCTTCGAATACGGGCTTTTCGCAGCGCAAGGTTGTAGCGCTCCTGGTAGACAAACGCAGCCCCAATCGGCTGTTTGCAGGTGTTGTGAACGACAAGACGTTTGGCGGCGTGTTTGTCTCGACTGACGGCGGCGCAAGCTGGAGCCAAACGGGCGAGGGGCTGGATGGCCGGGACGTATTTGCCTTGGCGCAGGCCAGCGATGGCACGGTCCTTGCGGGCACCAACCACGGAATCTTTGCTCTGGATTCCAGCTCGCGAGATTCGAATTCCGGCAAATCCATAGGTTCACCATCGGCGGGGCCTGCGGATGCAAGCGCCTGGAAACCGATGAATACCATCGCCAACATGGAGATGAAGACGGTTACCCGGAAGCTTTACGGGACGCGCGTCAACACTGAGACGCAGGTGAAGGCGCCTGTTGTTGAGCTGAATAGCCGCGTCTACGCGCTGGATCTGTCGAGTAAGGTCTGGCTCGCAGCCACGGATGTGGGCGTGCTGACAAGCCGCGATCAAGGCGCAACATGGCAGGGCGGTCCCGTGCTGGGCGCCGTCGACTACCAGTCGATCGCCGTGCATAATGGCTGGATTGTGGCGGCCCGGCCCAGCGGCGTGGCCGAGTCCACGGACGGGGGCGTGACTTGGATGCCGTTGCTCACTCCACAAATGCTCACGCGAATCCACCGTATCGCATTTTCACCGGATGGAACGCTTTGGCTGGGATCGCGCGAGGGCGTCTATTTTTCGCGCAATAAGGGCAAGAACTGGATGTGGATCGAGCGCCTGCCTTTTCGCGACGTGGACGATCTCTACTACGACTCCACGCTGCGCAAGGTTCTGGTGAGTTCGCAGGCAAGCGATCAGGTTTATGGAATCGACCCGAAGACGCTTAAATGGCAATGGTGGCAGACCGGCTACCGGATTGCTCTGATCCGCGGAGCGGGTAACCGTCTGCTGGCGGCTTCGCTGGACGATGGAGTGGTGGAGCAGCCGTGGGCAGCTGGTATGGAGACGGCTGCTGGTGAGCCAGATCACCGAAATTCGGTATCATCAGACTATGAGCGCTGAGATTCGGGAATCCCACCTTCAGTCCTCTTTCCGGAGTTACGACCCGCGCCTGGAGCCGATAGCGGCCAAGGTTCTGGCGGGCGAACGGCTCGACTTCAACGACGGGCTGGCGCTTTACGGCTCACAGGATGTGTTGGCTGTCGGCTGGCTTGCCAACCATGTCCGCGAGCGCCTCCACGGCGACTTGACTTATTTCAACGTCAATCGCCATATCAATCCCACCAATGTGTGCGTAGCTGCCTGCAAGCTATGCGCTTTCGGACGCAAGAAGGGCGACCCGCACGGCTACACGATGGCGCTTGAAGAGGCGTGGGCGACGGCGGCCTCAGGCTATTCGGAAGCGGTGACCGAGTTCCACATCGTAGGCGGTCTGCATCCGGATTTGCCGCTGGAGTATTTTCTCGATCTGGTGCGTGGCCTTAAGCAGCGCTTTCCCAAGGTGCACATCAAAGCCTTCACCATGGTCGAGGTGGCCTATCTGGCACGACGGGCCAAGCTCACCATTGAGCAGACGCTGATGAAGCTGCGCGAGGCGGGTGTGGATTCGATGCCGGGCGGCGGCGCGGAGATTTTCTCGGCGCGGGTGCGGTCGATCATCTGCGACCACAAGATCGACGGCGAGGAGTGGCTGGAGACGGCGCGGCTGGCCCACAAGCTGGGCTTCAAGACCAATGCGACGATGCTCTATGGCCATATCGAAAACGATGCGGACCGCGTGGACCACCTGCTCCGGCTGCGCGCCCTGCAGGACGAAACAGGCGGGTTCCAGACTTTTATCCCGCTGGCCTTTCACCCGGAGAACACGCCGCTCGACCACCTGCCGGTGACGACCGGGCTGACCGATATCCGGCAGATTGCCGTGAGCCGGCTGCTCCTGGACAACTTTGCGCACATCAAAGCATATTGGCAGATGCTGACGCCGAAGATCGCGCAAATTGCGCTGCGGTTCGGAGCGGATGACCTGGACGGAACAGTGATCGAGGAAAAGATCTACCATGACGCTGGAGCGACGACGCCGCAGGGGATGACACGCAAGGAGTTGTGCCGTCTGATTGCAGAGGCGGGGCGAGTTCCCGTCGAAAGGGACACTTTGTATCATGCGGTGACGCGAACTGAAAATAGCTTTGTGGTGACGGTCTAGGAGCTTGAGTTGCGATGCGTGCGATCGAGTCCGCAGGGAGTAAGGATATCTCAATCAGTGCGCGTTCATGCGTGGTCGTCTGTCTGTTAATTTGCGCGTTCCTCCTCGCGCTGCCCCGGTGCGCGAGATCTCAGGATGATCTTCGCAGCCTGAGGGGGCTGGAGTACGTGCAAATTTCCCCAGCCGGGGATGAGCTTGTCTACTGTTCGGCCGGTCAGCTTTGGCTGGTTTCCACCGGCGTTTCAGGCAGATCCGAGCCGCTGGCAAGAGGGAGTATGCCTGTATGGTCGCCCCACGGGAAGCGTCTGGCATACTATGCGCAGAATTCCGGCAGCCGTCAGCTGTGGGTTATGGATCTTGCGACGCTGCGCGCGAAGCAGATCACAAACCTTACCGGAGGCATCCGTCCTGCTCCGGTGGTACGCATGACGCATTGGATTGCCGATCCGCTGCGCTTCAGTTGGTCCCCTGACGGAGAGAAGATCGTATTCACTTCCCAGGCAAAGGCCGCGGTCCGCTCAGCCGCCAGCGCCCATGCGCCGCCTCAAGCGATGGTCAACCAACTGTTCATTGTGAATGTTGCAACCAGGGCTCTCCGGCGGCTCACTCACGATGGCGCAGTTTACTTCAATCCTGCCTGGTCGCCGGATGGGCATAGGATTGTTTGCGCGTCCACCAAGGCCACAGGTCCACGGATCAGCTCAAGCAACCTGAATCTAATTGATCTGGCAACGGGCAGCAAGACCGCGCTGACAAGCGATAGCAGCGACAAACGGCTGCCGCTCTGGTCGCCGGACGGAAATTGGATTGCGTTCCTGAGTGGAGACGATTCGAAGGCGCAAACGGTGTTTGTCGTTCCTGCGAACGGGGGAGTAGCGGTTTCCGTTACACCTCAGATTGGCGGTTCCATCACAGAGTTTGCCTGGCTGCCGGATAGCTGGTCTCTGGTGTTGCTCGCCAGAGATGCGGCGAACAGGCCGATTTTCTGCGTCCCTATCTCCGGCAGGCCTGTCACGAGCATCACCGGCAAGACGGTCGCAACCCGGCGAGGACTGTCTGCTGCCCACAACGGAAGCCTGGCATGGGTACAGGATGACGGTTCGCGCAGCAGCGCAATCGTCTTCAAGTCTCCTGATGAGGCTTCTCCCCGAATTCTGGTGAATCTGCGTTCGCGGCCGCTCCCACGGAAGCTCGGCGCGTAAGAGATGACTCTTGCAGGACCCTGACCACGCCGCCGTGTGCTCTTTCATTGAGAAGAAATCGCAGAAGATGCGCTTCATGTAGCTTTGCCTGGGATGTGACCTCTCAATACGCCGCAATCCCCGTGAGATGCTGTCCGAGGATGAGGGTGTGGATGTCGTGCGTGCCCTCGTAGGTCTTCACCGATTCCAGGTTCATCATGTGGCGCATGATGGGGTAGTCTTCCGTGATGCCGTTGGCGCCGAGGATGTCGCGGGCCAGCCGCGCGCATTCCAGGGCCATCCACACGTTGTTGCGCTTGGCCATCGAAATGTGCTGGTGGCCTGCCGCATCCGCGTCCTTGAGGCGGCCGACATGAAGCGAGAGCAACTGCGCTTTGGAGATTTCGCTGGCCATCCAGACAAGCTTTTCCTGTACGATCTGGTGACCGGCGATGGGCAGATTGTGAAATTGTTTTCTGGCTTTGGCGTATTGGAGCGCCGTGTCGTAGCACGACATGGCTGCGCCGATGGCGCCCCAGCTAATGCCATAGCGAGCCTGGTTGAGGCACATCAGCGCGGCCTTCAGGCTGGTGGCGCCGGGCAGCAGGTTGGCGGCGGGGACGCGCACATCCTGGAGCGTGAGGCCGCTGGTGACGGAGGCGCGCAGGCTCCACTTGCCGTGGACGCCATGCGCGGAAAAGCCCGGGCGGCCGGTTTCGACGAGGAACCCGCGGACCGCGTCGCTTCCTTCGCCTTCGCCGTCGAGCTTGGCCCAGATCACGGCGACATCGGCGATTTCGCCGGAGGTGATCCACATCTTTTCGCCGTTAAGTATGTACTCATCCCCCGAGCGGCTGGCGCGCGTGGTCATGCCGCCCGGATTGGATCCGAATCCGGGTTCGGTCAGGCCAAAGCAGCCGAGTTTTTCGCCCGTCGCAAGAGCAGGGAGCCAGCGATTCTTTTGCTCGTCAGAGCCGAAGGTGTAGATGGGATACATGACCAGCGCCGATTGCACGCTGACAAAGCTGCGCAGGCCGGAGTCGCCGCGCTCCAGTTCCTGCATCACCAGCCCGTACTCCACATTGGACATGCCGGCACAGCCGTAGCCCTGGAGATTGGCGCCGTAAAAACCCAGTTCGCCCATTATGGGCACCAACTCGCGAGGAAAACGGCCCTCGCGGAAGCAGTCTTCGATGATGGGAATCAGGTTGTCTTCGACAAAGTCGCGGGCGGTGCGGCGGACCAGCAGTTCATCTTCAGAAAAGCTGGAATCAAGATGAAGAAAATCGAAGCCCTGGAATTTGAAGGCCATAAGAACACCTGCCGTTTCTGTATTGACCCGAAACAGCAAGGCTAGCAGACTCAGGGGGTGGGCATCCACTCAGTGACGGTCTATCATCACGGCGTAATGGACGAGAATAAGCCGCTCTTATTGCGTGCTTCCTTCTGTATAGTCGCCGTAGGTGGGATATGGCTCAGGCTCGGTGCTGGTGCGCATTTTGGCGAGTGTCGTCAGATCGGCCTGTACTTGCGCCCATCTCTTGGGATTCTTTTTTGTTGTAATCGGCGCATTGGGATTCGCGTAGTATGCCTGAATGTCGCGTTTGATTCCCGGCGGAATGGGACGGTTGGGGCGGCGCGTGAGGCGATGCAAGAGCCGGGCGTATGTCTTGTCAGTGAGCGGATATCCACCCGGCTTGACGACATAACCGGTGTCGAGGTCGCGATTGGGCAGCGGGTGAAGTAGCCGGAGCAGGTGGCGCGATCCGGCCGGGTCAGATGGATAGCTCGCAGGGAGAAGTGCGGCCATGGAAGCCGCAGACTCCGATTGTTCACCAGCCGTGGAGGCATTTGCCGCTGTTGCCGCCGATCCGGGCGGTGGGGTAAAACCGGCGAGTCTCCGGCGCAGTGCCGCAACTGACATCGCCAGGCTATGCATATAGAATGCGTCCGTATCCGCCGTCGGGCCTTTGACATCAACCATCCTCAGCGGGCCGATCTTGGGCAGGATAAAGAGCAGACCGGCCAGAGCATAGGTTCCGATGCCGGGTTCGCGGCGGTAGTATTGCCAGTTGTCCCGAGCGGCCGCCGCCGCAATTTCGCTTTCGATTTCCGCGGCCTCGGGCGTGACGGGCTCAGGCGGCTCATGGTGGCGATGGAGCAGGGTGGTTGCATATGCGATACGCGGTATGAATCTGTGCACAACGAAGCGGTATTCGCGAACACTGAAGCGGCGGCGCTGCGGAGCAAATTCACCGCTTAATCCGTAGGTTTGATAGTAGGCCAGCGCGAGTTGCTTCACCGGAACCTTCAGCCCGACGTGGTGAAGGTAGAGAAGCGGCGCGATGTGATGCTGGCTGATTTCGTCGATGTCAAAGGCGAACTCGACCTGTACATGCTGATCTTCCCCCTCGGCATAATTGACCACGCGGCCGTATTTGCGGCGCAAGCCCGGGAATTCGACGGGGACCGCAAGATTTGTTGCCAGTGGATGTCCGATCGAGTCGCCTATGTAGTGGGAGAGCGCGCCCGCGGCAAAGGCTAACTCATCGGCATTGGTGGCGTTGCGGAAGAGGTTGACGACAAAATCCCCTGAACGCACATAATGGGTGAGGTTAGAGAACGAACGGTCGCCGAAGGGATAATAGCCGATGTCCTGGATGACGCAGCCGCCGTATGCGTAGGCGCGGGCTTCTTCCAACTCCGCAGGGGTCAGCCCCGGGTAGCGGCTAAGTAGTAGAGGAACAAAAGAATCCTGCCAGGTAAGATCAATGAGCTGCTCGTGGGTCATCAGTGTATACGCGGACGCGCGGCGTTCCCACGGCATCAGCAGCGCCAGCGCAAGCATGACCAACGTTCGCAATTGCCGCAGGCTCATATCTTGTGGATACCAGTTCAGCCTTGAACGTGTCCACCGCGAGGAGCGGCCGTGGAGTGCGGTTGCTATTCAGGCCAGATGCCAGGGCGGACGATAGGGGCGCGTGAGCAACTGGCTGGCCTCGCTGTCATTCGCAATCGTTTCTTCCGCCACATTCCATTGGATTTTGTGGCCGACAAGCATGGAGATCAGCCCGAGATGGCCGGGAATCGTCGAGTGGTGCGCGGTTTCGACGGGAGTGATGGTGGGTTTGCGCGATTTGACGGAGTCGAGGAAGTTGCGCCGATGCTCTGAAGATTCATAGAGTTTGATCTTGCGGAGTTCTTCGGGCAGTTGATCCATCTTGACCCAGTCCTGGTTCGAGGCGTCGAAGCCGCCGCGGTCAACCCACACCCAGCCGTCGGAGCCGATCCACTTTGTGCCCGAGGTGATGGCGCGCGAGCCGCCGGCAATGGTCATGCGAACGTCGCACGGATAGCCAGTGACCTCCTTACGGTACGCGCATTCGATGTGGTAGATCGACGCTGTATTCCAGAGAGCATCGGCGGGCGGCAGTTCGCCGCGCCCTTCAACCTCGGACGGGCCGGTACGGTCGAAGCCGAGGCCCCAGTGGGCGATGTCGCCGTGGTGGCCGATCCAGTCCATCAACTGGCCGCCGCCGGTGTTGTAGTTCCAGCGCCAGTTGCGATGGACGCGCGCCCTGATGTACGGCTCCATCTTCGAGGGGCCGATCCACATGTTGTAGTCGAGTTCGGGCGGCGGATCAGAGACGGCAAGGTTCCAGGCGGGTGTTCCAGGAACGATGAGGCTTGGGTCGGTGATCTTGCCGGGCAACTGGGCCAGCCTGGCCACCAACTCGGGTTCGGTGCCGGCAAAGTCGTGATGGCCAGCCGGCAGGCCGACCTCGACGCGGTAGACGTTTCCGATAAGGCCGTTGCGGACGATCTCCGCCGCTTTGTGAAAATTTGGGACTGAGCGCTGCCAGGATCCAGTCTGCCAGATGTTGCCATTGCGCTCCACGGCTTTGACGATGGCCTGCTGCTCGGCAATCGTGTGAGCCAGCGGCTTCTCGCTGTAGATATCTTTCTTGCGGTTCGCTGCTTCAATCGCGACCAGCGCGTGCCAATGGTCCGGTACGGCAATCATCACCGCGTCGATGTCGTCGCGGGCCAGAAGTTCGCGATAGTCATGGTAAGCCTTGCAATCCGTGTTGCCGTAGTGAGTATTGACCGTGTCCACGGCGGCCTGAAGGTGGTTCTTGTCGAGGTCGCAGGCGGCGACCACCTGGCAATCATTTTGCGCGAGAAAGACCTTGGTGTTGCTCGGCCCCATCATGCCCCAGCCGATGACGCCCAGCGTAATGCGGTCAGAGGCGGGAGGACGGCCTGATCGCGCCCAGGCTCGGGCAGGCAGGATAGCCGCGGCTCCCGCCGCTTTCAGAAAGCTTCGCCGCGTGAAGGGAGTGAGCGGAGCGGCGGCGGAAGGCTGGCTCGTCATAATGCCTCCGGAATACAGCGAAATTCGGCAGGCGAAGTCTAGCACGGCTGGACTCATTTGCGGAACAGTGTTTTTTGGTGAGCCCGGCTCGCTACCGAAAGCCGCGCGAGCGAGCGCCCGCCTGCCGCATCAGGGAGCGGCCGAGTATAGGTTGCAGCCGGTCTTGCCGTGTTCTCACGCCGGGGCAGAGATGCAACACGGTAGGATGAGGCAAGGCGCCTGACGCATGATTCTGATTGCGGCCGTTATCGTGACGATTCACCTGGCCTGGCTGGGGCTGGTGATCGTCGGTGCTGTGTGGACGCGCGGGCGGCCGGTTTGGAGCGTGCTGCACGTTGTTGCGCTGCTCTGGGGAATCATGGCGGAGGTGGGCCCGTGGCCATGCCCGCTGACTATGGCGGAGGTCTACTTTGAAACCAGAGCGGGTGTAGCGGCGTATCAGGGCAGCTTCCTGCTTCACTACCTGGATGCGATCCTGTACCCCAATTTTCCGGGATGGGTGGTGGCGAGCGCGGGCGTAGCAGTCTGCGCCGCGAACCTTGGTGTGTATGGCTGGCGGCTCGTCCGCGCCTTGCGGCGCGCATAACGGCGCAGACCATCGCGCAAGGAGTGCTTACTCGAGAAATTCACGCACAAAGCTGTCTTCGCTGCGAAGAAGTTTGTGGAGAGATCCGTCGAAGATCAGGCGTCCTTCCGCCAGCATCAGGAACGTCGTGTTGGAATGGGTCTGTCCTTTGGGAAGCGGAACCATCTTGCCGAGTTGCGGATCAAAGCGGTTCGTGCACATGGTAAAGGCATCCTGGAGCCGGTGCGTGACCAACAGCGCGGGGGTGTTGTAGAAGTCACGCTGCTTGACGATTAACTCGATGATGGTCGTGGAGGTGACCGGGTCGAGGCCGGCGGTAGGCGAGTCGTAAAGCAGCAGCTCAGGGTGGTGAATCAGCGCGCGGGCGATCGCTACGCGGCGCTTCATGCCGCCGGAGAGGCTGGCCGGGAAGAGGCTGAACGTCTCTTCCAGGCCCACAAAGCTGAGAGCCTCGCGTACGCGGCTGTCGATCTCTTCGTCCGGGACGCGCTCCTGTATGAGTTGGTAGGCGACATTATCGCGAACGGTGAGGGAATCGAAGAGCGCGCCTTCCTGAAAGACCATGCCGGTGCGGGCCCGGATCGGGAAGAGTTGCTCTTCGGGCATGCGCGTGATCTCTTCGCCAAAGAGCAGCACGCTGCCCCTATCGGGACGCAGCAAGCCATTGACGAGTTTGAGAAGGACGCTTTTGCCCACGCCCGCGGGGCCCAGCAGGACGCGTGTCTCGCCCGGAGCCACGGAGAAGCTGATATCTTCCAGCACGGGTGGGCCACCGAAGGCGATGGTAACATTGCGCATCACCGTGACCGGGCCCGCTTCCGGGGACGGCGCTGGATCGAGCGGCTTGGAAATGGAGATCAGGCTCATCGCGCGAAGATCTCGATCATCACCTGGCTGATCAGGAAATCAACAAAGATGATCAGCACGGAAGAATTGACGACGGCCGAGATGGTTGAGCGGCCCACGCCCTCAGTGCCTCCGGTGGTCTTCATACCATAAAAGCAACCAACCGAGGCGATGATGTAACCGAAGAAGAGCGGCTTGACAAGGCCCTGGATGATATCGGGGTAGCGCAGATATTCCCAGGCCATGGAAAAGTATTGTGTGCCGTTCAGATGGCTCATGAAGACCGTGACTGCGGCGCCGCCGACGATGCCGAGGGCATCTGCCACGATGGTGAGGAAAAAAAGCATGGAAATGCAGGCAAAGATGCGCGGCGTGACCAGCTTGCGCAGCGGATCAACCCCGAGGGCGCGCATCGCATCAATTTGTTCGGTGACCACCATGGAGCCGAGTTCGCTAGCCATGGAGGAGGCGTTGCGGCCCGAGACCATGATCCCGGTGAGCACAGGGCCGAGCTCCCGGATCATGGACATGCTCACGAAGCGGCCGGTAACCGCGGTGGCGCCGAACTGAGCCAGCGTAGCCCCTGATTGCAGAGCCAGCACACAACCGGTAAAGAAGCCGGCCAGGCAGACGATCAGCGTGGAACCGACGCCGATCACGTCGGACTGAATGAGAAACTCCGGCCAGTAGATGGGGGGACGAAAGAGATTGAGAAATGCGCGCCAGGCAAACAGGGAGTACTCCTGCACGGTGAGCACGACTTGTTTGGCTGTATGGTCGATCGTCTTTAGCGCCATGAGATCTTCCGGTTAGCAGATACGGGAGGATGCGCCGCTCTCCACGACAGGATAGCGCATGAACGCGGGGAATCTCGGCGACAAGATGCACGAACAAGAGAGCAGGCCTTGAAGTAACCCGCCGGCGGGCAGCTTTCGCTCAAAATACTCGAATTTCTGTATCTCATTGATTATTAAGGTAAATGACTCAATGGTAAAATAGAAGGGTCACTTTTATGTAGTTGCTCTGAGTCCGTACTCCTGCGCGGATGGTCAGCGAATTATTTTACAGGGAGGGGAAATCATGCATTCATTCCGCATCCGATTGATCCTTGCGCTGATTCTGAGTGTGACGCTGGTTTCGCTGGCCTCCACATATTTTGAGGTTCTGGCTCACAAGCATGTGCTGCGGCAGGAGCTGGAGCGGCGGACGAAATGGATGGGGGTGAGTGTGCGGCCCGGCCTGGCGCAGGCGCTCGCCTCCAGCGATCTGTCAAACCTTGACGCGGTGATGAGTCGCTCGAAAGCGGCTACCGGCGCGCTTGGGATCTTGATGTACGACGCGCACGGGACGCTTGTGGCCAGTGTGGGGCCGCCGGAGGTTCTGGCAGCGCTCCCGTACAGGGTCATTGAGGAAGTGCTGCGGAAAGGCGCTGAGGAGAGGGCCTTTGGGCACGCCGGAGACTGGGAATGGCTTGAGGAGGCGCTGCCGGTCCAAAACGGCAGCCAGATGCAAGGCGCAATGGTGATCCTCGCCGATGCCCGCTATATCCGGTCGCAAGGAATCGAGATATGGCAGCAGAGCTTCTGGCGGGTCGTGGCCATTGTCGTTTTGATCGTGGTGGTGACGCTGGTGATGATCCGGTGGTTTCTCCAGCAGCCCATGGCGCAGGTTGTGGACCAGATACGGCGCCTGCGCTTAAGGACGGGCCGCATGGAAGAGTCGCCGCAAACGGGTCCGCCAGGTTTGGCGGTACCGGAGATGGGCTTTTTCAGTCCTCTGGCGCGTGAAGTTGAGACGATGGCGGAGAGCCTGATCGCGGCGCGGGCTGCGGCAGCGGCGGAGGCAAGGTTACGCGATGCCGGAGAGCATCTCTGGACCGCTGAACGGCTTGCGGTGCATATCCGTGACCGTTCCGGATCGAGCCGCATCTTCGTCGTTTCGAACCGCGAGCCGTATATGCATATCCGCCAGGGGCGGGACGTTGTTTGCATCGTGCCGCCAAGCGGCCTGGTGACGGCGATCGAGCCGGTGCTGCGCGCTTGCGACGGAGTTTGGGTGGCCAGCGGAAGCGGCAATGCTGATGCGGCCACGGTCGATGAATTCGACCGCCTGCGCGTGCCTCCCGACGATCCCCGTTACACCTTGCGCAGGGTCTGGCTCTCGGAAGAAGAGGAATCGCAATACTATGACGGCTTTGCCAATGAAGGTCTGTGGCCGCTCTGCCACATCGCGCACACGCGGCCCATCTTCCGCGCCACCGATTGGGAGTGCTACCAGAGGGTGAATGAGCGCTTTGCCAAAGCTCTCGAAGAAGAGATGGAAGGCAGCGAGGAGCCGCTGGTCTTTGTGCAGGACTACCACTTCGCGCTGCTGCCCCGCTTGATCAAGGAAGCGCGGCCGGATGCGCGCGTGGCCATCTTCTGGCATATTCCCTGGCCCAATCCGGAAGCCTTTGGCATCTGTCCGTGGCAGGCCGATCTGCTGGATGGATTGCTGGGAGCGGATCTGATCGGCTTCCATATTCCGCTGCACTGCAATAATTTTCTTGCCACGGTCGATCGCACCTTTGAGGCGCGCACCGACCGCGAGCACATGACGGTGCGCCGGCGTGGCCATCTGAGCGCGGTCCGCCCCTATCCGGTGAGCGTTGCCTTTGAGGGGCCGCTGTCGCCACTTCTTGACGTGGAAGAGGATGTAGAGACGGAAACAGAGAAAGAAGAACGCGCATTGAAGCGTGGGCAACTGCTGAATGAATTCGGCGTGCGCGCGGAAACCCTGGTGCTGGGCGTCGACCGCATGGACTACACCAAGGGCATCATCGAGCGCCTTCTGGCGATCGAGCAACTGCTCGAAAATCATCCGTGGCACCGGGAGCGGATGACGATGGTGGAGATTGCCGCTCCCAGCCGCACCCGCATCCCCAGCTACATGGATCTGCGCCGCCGGGTCGAAGAAGAGGCGGAACGCATCAACAGGCGCTATCAAACGGCGCATTGGAGGCCCATCATCCTGATCGAGCGCCAATGCAGCCATGAAGAAGTGGGCCGCTGGTACCGGGTTGCGGATGTGTGCCTGGTGACCTCTCTGCACGACGGCATGAATCTGGTGGCCAAGGAGTATGTGGCCGCGCGCGACGATGAGGATGGGGTGCTGGTGCTCAGCAAATTCACCGGCGCGGCGGTGGAGTTGCGTGATGCTCTGATCGTGAATCCGTATGACATCGGCGGTGTGGCCGAGGCAATTCATATCGGGCTTGAAATGAAGCGCGCGGAACGCCGCCAGCGCATGCGCCGGATGCGGCGGCAGGTGATGGAGCATAACATCTACCGATGGGCGGCGAAAATTCTGGGTGATTTGCGCGAACTGCGCCTGGAGGGTGCGGGGGTGGCTCAATTGCGGCACATCGAGCCCGAGCCTGAACAAGAGCAGGAAATCTCCGACGAGAAACTGGCATAGAAGGCGGGTTGGGGTTGGCGCACGAAGCGGCAGAGAGGCTGGAAGCATTTTTTCGCGGGTTTGCGGGCAGTACGGCGCCTCTGTTGCTGCTTGATTATGACGGAACTCTGGCGCCATTCCGTGTGGACCGGTTCAAGGCAAAACCGTGGGCTGGAGTCAGCGAACTGCTCAATCGCATTCAGGGCCAGACAAAAACGCAGATGGTATTCATTACCGGGCGGCCGGCTGCGGAGATCCTGCCTCTGCTCGGCCTGGACGCGCCGGTTGAAGTGTGGGGACTGCACGGAACGGAACGACTGTATCCGGACGGTAGCCGTGAGCTGGAGCCCGTGCCGGCCGCGGTGCGGAAAGTCCTCGATGATTTGCGCGAACAACTCAATCGCGATAGCTTTGGCGGGCTTTTCGAGGATAAGGACAACGCCGCGGTGATGCACTGGCGAGGTGTTTCAGCTGCGCGAGCGAAGCAGATCGAGCAGCGGACGCGGAAGCTTTTCGAGCCGCTGGCGCGGCTGGATGGGCTGGTCCTGCTGGAATTTTCAGCAGGGTTGGAGTTGCGCGCGGGTCGCGATAAGGGCGGAGCGGTCGAGGCAATTCTGAAGGAAAAGGGCGCCATTGGCCCAGCCGCCTATCTCGGCGACGATTTCACCGATGAGGCAGCCTTCGAGGCGCTCCAGGGGCGCGGGCTGAGCGTGCTGGTGCGGCGTGAGTGGCGCGAGACGGCGGCCGATGTTTGGCTGCGACCTCCGGCGGAGCTGAAGAAATTCCTGACGCAGTGGCTGGAAGCCTGCCGCATGCAAGGGCAGGGCCGTCTCAGCAGCTCCTGAATGGGCGGGGATCGCGCCTGACCTGTGATAATAAAAACTTTGCTGAGTGCAATGGTGAGCCGGTAACGTGCTCATCGGCAGCCCGCCGGAACGCAGGCATCGAGTTGTGTTCGCGGGGCGAGCAGAGGATGAACTTTCCGGAGGGATGAAAATGCGCGACGGCAATGGCGCGAGCAGACGGACTTTCTTGAAGATGGGAGGAGCGGCGGCGCTGCTCTCGTCCCTTGATCGCAGCGCGGAAGGCGCGGAGGCAGCAGCAGGGAAAGCAGCACAGACTGGCTCCGGCGCGCAGCCGGCAACTGGCGGCGGTTCGCTTGTGAGTCTGGTGAATCCACTGCAGGGGACCGATTCCACGGGGCTGTTTTCGCGTGGCAACACATTGCCCATCGTCGCCGTTCCATTTGCAATGGCTCACTGGGCGATGGAGTCGACCGACGCGGATACCAACTTCTTTCTGCCGCACGACCAGCGTCTGCAGGGCGTCCGGAGCACGCATCAGTTGAGCCGGTGGCTGGGCGACTACGGACAGGCGACGTTTTTGCCGTTTAACGGAGAAGCCTCACCGGATCCGTCGGCGCGAGCCTCGTCCTACCGCCCGCAGGAGCTGCGGATCGCGCCACATTCGCTTGATGTGCGGCTGATGCGCTACCGCTGCCGGTTTGAGCTGGCCCCCACTGAACATAGCTCGATCATGCGCTTCACCTTTGAGGACGCTGGCGCGGCGGGTTTATTCATCGACCTTGCGGGCCTGGAGTCCGAGGCGCATTTCGATGCAGGCACAGCAACCGTTACTGCGCTGACGCGCAAAAATCGCGGCGGCGTTCCGCCCGGCTTTGCGTGTTATTACGCCGTGCAGTGCGATGCGCCGATCAGCAGCTTCGAAGTGAAGGAACTGCGTGACAGGCGGGTCGCGATTCTGCGCTTTAACGCGCAGCCAGGAAAGCCGGTGACCGCGCGCGTCGGCACGTCGTTTATCTCCTTCGATCAGGCAGTGCACAATCTGAAGCGCGAAGTGGGTGGCAAGCCGCTGGAGCAGGTGAGAAGCGAAGCCGGCGGCGTATGGGAAGCAGAGCTGAGCCGGGTCCAGATTGGCGGCGCAAGTGAAACCCAGCGCAGGATCTTTTACTCCTGTCTCTACCGTTGCCTGCTCTTTCCGCGCATCTGGCATGAACTGGACCCACAGGGCAACCTCGTCCACATGAGTCCCTACAACGGCAAGGTTGAGCCGGGCGTGATGTACGCGGATCACGGATATTGGGACGATTACCGCGCCTGGTATCCGATGATGGCGCTTCTCTATCCGGAGCGGCTGAGCCAGATTCTGGACGCATGGGTGAATGCCTACAAAGAGGGCGGCTGGTTTCCGCAATTTCCGTGTCCCGGTTATCGCAACTGCATGACGGGAAGCCCGATCGATTTTGTCTTTGGCGATGCGGTGGCCAAGGGGATCACGGGCTTTGATCTGCAGGCTGCCTATGCCGGCTTGAAGAAGCATGCGACACAGCCTGTTCCTCCGGGAACCGGGTATGGCCGTCCCGCAGTGGCCGAGTACGAGAAACTTGGCTATATTCCGTACGAAGCGGTTGTGGGTTCGTTGGCCGAGACGTTGGACTGTGTTTACGGTGACTATTGCATCGCGCAGGTGGCGCGCGCGGCCGGCCACAATGACGACGCAGCGATGTTCGAGAAGCGCTCGCGGGACTGGCGGCGCGTCTTCGATTCCGAAACGGGATTCCTGCGCGGCAAAAGGACGGATGGATCGTGGCAGACGCCTTTCGATCCGCACACATGGGGCGGCGCTTACGTGGAAGGCGCGGCGTGGCAGTACCGCTTCTCGGTGCCCTACGATCCGCAGGGATTGATGCAGGCCATGGGTGGCAAGACGGCCTTCGTCGCCGCTTTGGAGGATATGCTGAGCCAGCCACCGGTGTTTCATGCGGGTACCTATGGGCGCGAGATTCACGAGATGTCGGAGATGGCAGCCGTGGATTTTGGCCAGTACGCGCATTCCAACCAGCCCGTCCATCATGTCCTCTACATGTTTACGGCTGCCGGGCGCCGCGATCGCACGCAGTATTGGGTGCACCGCGTTCTGAATGATCTCTACAGTGTTGATAACTTCTGCGGCGATGAAGACACGGGATCGATGGCGGCGTGGTATGTGCTGAGCTCAATGGGAATCTTCTCGTTGTGTCCCGGCAAGCCCGAGTGGGCGTTGGGCGCGCCGTTGTTTGAGCAGGCACAGATCAACTATCCTGACGGCCGCGTGATTCACATTGACGCGCAAAGCCGGACGCCCGGAGCCTTCTACAATCAGGTGACGCTGAACGGCGCTGCGCACGACGGCAACTTCATCCAGCATGCGGCGTTTATGAAGGATGCGCGGCTGGTGTTCACCGCCAGTTGAGTCTCTGACCGCATGACCTTGTATCTTGAGGCGGCGGTTTCCCATGTCTCATCCGCCTTGCCACCACGGCGGGCAGGCGCGGCGGACGAGACAGGGGGCACCCAGGATTAATACGCCTTTACGCTACTCTTTGCCCTTCTTGCGAATCTCGATATTGAGGCGCTTGATCTTCTGGTTGAGCGTGGAGAGTGGAACCCGGAACTGCTCGGCGGCGTCCGTCTGGTTCCAGTTGCAGCGTTCCAGCTTTTCAATGATGATGCGGCGCTCAATATCTTCGAGGATGTCGAAGAGCGAGGCATTGGGATTGTGTTCGAGCAGGGCGTCCTGGAAGCTGCGGCCGGTGATGTGGCCGGGCAGCAGGTCAGAGCCAATGACCGGCCCCGACGAAAGCACCACTCCGCGCTCGATGGCGTTCTCCAGTTCGCGCACGTTGCCCGGCCAGTCATAGTCGAACAGGGCGCGCATGGCGTCGGCGGAGAGCTTGCGCGGTGGCAGGCCGTTCTCGTTAGCGTAGAAGTCGAGGAAGTGGTTGGCAAGCAGCGGAATATCGTCGCGGCGGGCGCGCAGCGGCGGCAGATCCACGGTGATGACGTTGAGCCGGTAAAAGAGGTCTTCGCGGAAACGGCCCTCGCGGACCTCCTTGCGCAGATCGACGTTGGTGGCGGCCAGAATGCGCACGTCCACCTGAACCTCCTGCACGCCGCCGAGGTGCATGAAGCGGCGGTCCTGGAGGACGCGCAGGATCTTGGCCTGGATGTCCATGCCCATAGTGGCGATTTCGTCGAGGAAGAGTGTGCCGCCGTTCGCGACTTCAAAAAGGCCCTTCTTGGAGGCAATCGCTGACGTGAATGCGCCCTTGACATGGCCGAAGAGCGTGGACTCAAGCAATTCCGGTGGCATGGCGCCCGTGTTGATGGGCACGAATGGCTTATCGCGGCGCGGAGAATTGGCGTGGATGGCCTTGGCGATGAGCTCTTTGCCGGTGCCGCTTTCGCCCTGAATCAAAACCGTGGAGCGGCTCGGCGCCACCTGCGCCACCAGGTCAAAGACCCTCAGCATAATCTCGCTTTTGCCCACGATATTGGAGAAGTTATAGCGCTGCTTGAGAGTGCGCTTGAGCTGGAGATTTTCTTCTTCCGCCTTGTGGCGGGCGATGGCTGTGCGAATGTCCGCGAGGAGTTTCTCGTTGTCCCACGGCTTCTGGATGAAGTTTTCCGCGCCGGTGCGAATGGACTCGATGACATTGTCCACGGTGCCGTAGGCGGTGATCATGATGACCGGCAGGTTGGGCTGCCGTTCCTTGATGATAGGCAGCAACTCCAGACCGGTGCGGCCCGGCAGCGCCAGATCCAGAAGCAGCAGGTCGAAGGTATCGCTTCCGAGAAGGCGCAGGCCTTCTTCTCCGTCAGGGGCCATCTTGACGGCATAGCCTTCCAGGGTAAGCAGTACCTCCAGGGATTCGCGGATGGCGGCTTCGTCGTCGATAACCAGAATACTGG
>JAJZAL010000208.1 GCA_021799405.1 Acidobacteriota bacterium | reverse complement strand
CCCCATAAGGCTGCTGGTGTCCCGGCATTCTGAATGGCCTGCATGAGGCCAGCGACACTCCCGCGAAGAGCAGATCCTCGGCGAAGGCAGCAGCAGATGATCGTAGCCGACGCGAGAACACGTTCGTCGGGCAGGATTTCGAGCAGGTCCAGCCGCCTGAACAGCATTGGTGGAAGTCACGAGAGTGCGACAGTCGTTCTGAGGCATTGAGGTTACCTGTGCCGTAGGCTGTGCCATGCCGTGCGTGCCCAAATGCGTAAAATCAATAGCTTATGCGACCAGACAAGAGTGCTTCCGTGCGGGCTTATTTTAGAGGTAAGTGCTTGATTCTGAATTGGCGGCCCCAGGGATTCGAAGCCCGATATGCTGATCCGGCATCAGCAAACTCGGGCTACATACCCGCCGATTTCGCTGGCTTGAGTTGGGTAGGGGTGCTGAAAGTGGGCAGAGCAAGTAGATAGCGCCTAAGACGGAATATCACGTCCTTGCGAGGCCCGTTTTGCAGCAACTTGTCCACTGTCCGAGAAGGCCGTTTTACGTCCGAGTGGCGTTTCGGGAGCTGAGCGACTTATCGCAAGAAGTGCTTATTTCTGGCATGTCGCCGGTGGTCCCAGCAGGTTAGAGCAAGGCAGCCGCTTGGCGCGATGCGGCGGACGCATTTCTTTCGCCTGATTCCTTTTGGCTATTCCCGAGGGTTGAGCTTGGCGTCATCCCGGGGCTATTTCCGTCCCGGCCGGCTGGCAGTCAGGCAGCCACTCTTAGGGGATTCACTCGGTGTCGGCTGGCAAGGCGCCTGCTAGAACGATCGGCAGCGTTGGGCTTGTGGAGCCGGATGCGCTTTCGACCGTAACCCCCAGGGCTTTGGCCTTGATCCCTGAAGGAATGTCGGGCAGTACAAGATGAGCATTGCCGGCAGCGTCAGGACGGAAAAGACCTGCCGGAACTGGCGGGTGTCCATTGGCGGGAATAATCCAAAGCTCGTAGGTTTTGTTGGGAGCAATAGGGGCCAGGTTGGAGGCTTCAAGGATCAACGCACCCCGGGATGCCAGATATGCCGCGCGCGCCGATGGGGCAGGATGCGGCGTGCCGGCGGTGAGCAGAACATGGCGCGCAGCCGGAGCGGTGAGAAGTTCAAGGACTCGCTGTGCGCGCTGTGATGCATCGGCTTGCGCCTCTACAAGCGCGGATTTACTCCTGAGCTCATCATTTGCCTGGCGGAGTTTTACACCCAGGACCAGTGAGATCAGAAGGAGTGCGGCAGTTGCAGCCCAGGGTATCCACCGGGACGCGGTGCGCGCTTTTGCGGGGCGCTGCGGACTGGGAACACGATCGGTGATTCCGACTACGCGCGAGGCTGGTAGCGGAGCGGCCTTGATCCTCTCAAGGAATCTGTTGCGTGCGCCTTCCGGCAACCGGCGATGCTCCACGCTCATGGCGAGCAGCGCCAGGGTCGCCGATTCCTTCGCAAGGTTTGCGCGACACTCCTCGCAGCCCTCCAGATGGGCCGCGATCTGGGCTTGCTCCTCGGAGCCAAGCGCATGCATCGCGTAGAGCGTGAGGTCTTCCTGCGGGATGTGCCTATGACCTGTCATGCCTGCAACGCCTCCCGCAATGAGGTAATTGCCGACCGAATGCGTGTCTTGATAGTGCCTAGAGGAACGCCGGTTTGCGCGGCGATCTCGGAGTGGCTGAGGCCCTCAAAGAAGGCCAGCTCGAGAGGATGCCTCTGGTCGCCAGGCATGGTGTCGAGATGCGCGCGAACTCTCTGCATGACGATATGACGTTCTGTCTCCAGGGCAAAGTCAGTCGGCATTGCCAACGTGACTTCGTCCACCGGTTCGGAGGGCTTCCTCCGCCGCAACGTATCCACAGCGCGATTGCGTCCGACAACCGCGAGCCACGCGGGCAGCGAGCCGCGCCCTGACAAAAACATGCCAGGATTTTCCCACAGCCTGAGAAAAGTCTCCTGCATCACGTCTTCCGCTAATTCGGCGTCCTTGAGAACGCGAAGCGCGATGGAATACACCAGGCTTCCGTACCGGTCAAAGATCTCGGTCATCGCGTCCCGATCCCTTAATCGCACCCGATCGAGAAGGGCATCATCGGTCATCGAACCGGAACCGTCTCGCCCGTGTATGTAGAGATTCCTGTCCATAGAACGCTTGATCGATGCTGCACGATTGGAGGAAGATTCATCCATGCTTCTTGCCGAGCCGGAGGCTGCGCGCTGCAGCCGCCCGCGAGAGTCATGCTGCTTGGATGCGTGGGCTCCTCATTCGTCCTGAGCGCGGATGAGGAAAACGCCGGCCCTCTGTACTCTGAAGACAGTCCCTCGCAATCCCTACTATACAGAACGCGCGACAGGGCGCTTTGGATTGGCTGCCCTTCATATTTTTAAGAGCGGTAACTCCTTCTTCTTTCCTTTAGCGCCCTATCCCAGTAGAACCCCCGCAATTCTTCTCTCTGATCCAATCCAGTCGCCGGACTGAGGCGTTCAGGAAATGTACGGCCAACCGTGAGAGAAAGGAAAGCGATGAAGGCCCTGACGAAAGCCTTTTTGGGATTGGCGCTTGTTACCTGCTCGCTTGCAGCGAGCGCACAAACAAAGAACCCCCTGGTTGGCGGCGCAGCAATGTATCCAACCAAAACCATTTTTGAAAACGCGGTGAAGTCGCCGATTCACAAGACTCTGGTAAGCGCAGTGAAGGATGCAGGATTGGCGGACACGCTCAACGGCCCGGGACCGTTTACCGTTTTTGCTCCCACCGATGACGCATTTGCCAGGCTCCCTCAACGTACGGTGGACAACCTGATGCAGCCGGAGAACAAATCCACGCTGACAAAAATCCTGACCTATCACGTTGTGCCGGGACGCATCTCCTCAAGCGATCTGAAAACCTGGATCAAAAAGGGCAACGGCAAATACGAGTTGAGGACGGCAGAGGGCGGAATGCTGACGGCGTCGATGTCGGGCAGCAACATTGTGCTGACGGACGAGAAAGGCGGTACCGCAACCATCACGATTCCAGATGTCTTTCAATCCAACGGAGTCATTCACGTTATCAATGCCGTCCTCATACCGAAGTAACTTGCGGCGCATCACTCTGCAAAATGAGGACGCCGCGAGGTATGCGCGGCGGCCTTGCTAACAATCACCGTGCGTAATGAGAAGAGGAGAATGCTCATGGCAGCGAAGCTTTTTGATCGAGTCATCGAGGGCAGTGGCGTCAACCGCCGCTTTTTCCTGACGGGCGCAACGATGTTCGGCCTGGGCGCAGCGACGTCATCGGTACTGACCGCATGCGGCGGATCGATGAGTAAGAGCACAGTCTCAGCAGCCGCCGCCACTGATAAGGCGGGCGATATTTTGACCGCGGCACTGATTGCCGAAAGCCTGGCCATCACCACCTACTACACCGCGCTTTCCAGCCCTGGCGTTATTACTGATCCCAATCTTGCCGGCTCGGGCGGCACCGCCATCAACGTAAGCGCCAACGGAAATCAGGTGAATGTAGCTTATCTGCAGGGCGCGCTGCTGGAAGAAGTGGCGCACGCGCAGTTGCTGCGGAAACTGCTGGGCCTGGCAACCAATGGGAGCGGAGACGCCATGGCAGGCGTGCCGCAAAAGTTCTATTTCCCCAACGGAACGTTCTCCTCGCTTTCCGGTTTTCTCCCCGTTTTGCTGGCGCTGGAAACCGCTTTCATCGGCGCTTACATGACAGCTGTTGAAGAGTTCGCATCCATGGCAGCCGGCTACAACGGATTCAGCGCCACTCAGTCAGACCCTTCATCCAGCGGAGCCAATCTTACCCAGGCCGATCTCATTCTGTATGCGAAAGTGGCAGCGTCCATACTTGGGGTGGAGTCAGAGCACCGTGCGCTGGTGCGAGCCATTCCCGCGGTAACATTGGACTCGCCCAATTTTGCCGGCATCAACCTCGTACCCGCAAATAACCTCAATTACGAGAGCGATGCGGGTCTGACCGGCTTGATGACGAGCGTGAATGGCAGCACCAGCACCACAGCCGCTGCCGCTTTGGGACCTTTCATTGCCTCGGGCTCCAATCCAGTGTCGGTTGCGACGGTGGCGGGGCAATCGAGCTACTCCACCGTGATTTCCGCCTCTGTTCAGACCAATGTGACGGGGGCGATACCCAGCGCCGAATAGCAGAATTAGAAAGAGATCGCCTGAAGCTGCGTATGCCTCCGAACCCCGCGTTTGGGAATTCACACCCAACTCGCCGGGATGAGGTATACGCTGCAGCGGCCGCCGCACAGCGACTTAGCTGTAACGGAACAGGATTCCGCGATCCACTCTGCCGCATAGTCGCCTAGCCGGACAAGTGCCTTTGGCTTGTTCCTTTAGGCGTCTGGAGTCATGATCCAGATCACATTTCCCTGAATCTGCTTGTTTAGGCCACGCTAATGTCCGTTCTCATTGCTTAAGTTGTCCTGCTTCGGGACAGCCGGGGCAGCAGCGGAGCTGCCGTGCCATTGCTGCCCCGATAGCGGGCCTCTTCGTCACCGCCTGCCCTTGACCTCGTTCATGCGCCGGCCGATCCACCACGAAGACAATGAGCACCACACGAAACAGCAAACGAGCTCGTGCAGCCAGGTGAAGGCGCCGGCAGCGAGCGCAATCGCGGCAGTGAGCGCGTGCTTGGGATGCCAGTGCTCGCCGACGACGATTCCGGCCAGGAGCATGGCAGCGCTCCAGAAAAACATCATGAGAGGATTGTCGAGACGCAAAATCAATTTTTCGTTCATGGCTTTCTTCTCCTGTAGGGCGAGGTGCTCCCGGAAGTGATGAAGCGAGTCGGACTGAGCAAAACGACGATTTACGACCGCATCAAAAAGGGTGAATTCCCAGCCCAAGCGAAACTCCTGGATGGAAGCAGAACTGCCGGTTGGTTCGAGGACGAGATCGAAGACTATCTTGCTAAGCGCAGGGTTGCGAAGCCGGTCCAGCCTTCCCCTGCTGAGACATCACCGGCCACACCTGTTAAACCGGTCTATGTCCCACCACGCTTCGTGCCCTCAACCAAGGGCCGCTTGGGGAAGTCGCTTCCCCCCCCGAAGAGATATTGATCGCGACCAGCATGAAGATCTTTGGGTGTCAGGTCTTCCTCCACAAGACCACCGGCAAGCTCTTGCTGGACATAGGGCCTTCCTCATCACCAGAGCCCCTATTGACCGGCCTAGCTTCGCCCACTCGCCGTTAGCGCCATGCCGCAAAACTTGAGGGTATTGTCTCGGTCGTGCCATTGGTCATTGTGATCTCAGCGTGAACGGCATTCCGCTGACTGGATGAGGACATTTTCGGGTCTATCTTGAACCTACTTTCCGGTGGCGCATGATTACGCCTTGGATCGACTTCAGGGAGTGACAAGGCGATTTACCGCTCGTCAAAATATGCGATGGTTCCCGACCGGGGTAAGTACAAATCACCATAAGCGACTCTGCGTCAGGGTGGCTATCTGATTGGTGCCCGAGTACCGCTTCCAGCCCATTGCCCGAGGTGAAGCGATCGCTCGATCGCTCATCGAAACAGTTTCAACCGCATGATCAACGGTTCAGTCGCCAAAACTCTTCGTTGAGGACGCCGGCAAAGGTGACCCAGACCAGATAAGGTGTCATTAACCACGTTGCGGTCATTGAAACGCGAGTCATTGCCAGTGTCGTAAGTAGAATTGCGGTCCAAAGTACGATGACCTCCACTAAAGCCCAACCGATCTGATGCGAGCGGAAGAAAATCCACGACCAGGCGAAATTAAGGGCTAGCTGAATCACGAAGAGAGTGATCGCAGCGGATTTCCAAGGCGAAGGCCCCTCCCAGCTGCCTTCCAGGCTGCTATTGCCATGAGCGCGTAAAGTAGAGTCCAAACCGGGCCGAAGACCCAGTTTGGCGGAGAGATCGACGGGCGGGCCAGCGTGCTATACCAACGACGAACTTCGCTACTGGTCCACGATGCACTCGTTCCTGCAACCGCAAAAACAAACAAGAAGCCAAAACATCAGGCCGATCCAGCGTGTCCACATTTCTTAGCTCCAATGATTCCCGATGAAGGAATAGTCGAACTATTGCCGGTTCTGCTCGTGGAGGTTCTGAGTGCAAAAGCGTTTTCGCAACTGCCCGGAGCGATATCGAAATATCCTTTCAATGTCCGGTCGTACGAACCATTTACAGATGACAAAATCAAAAGGAACGGCATATTCCACATAGTCCTGCATCAGCGTTCCGCCGTCTGAGGCATCGAAGGTGTGTCGATGAATCCACCTGCGATACGGACCGCGCAGTTGTTCATCCACAAAACAATATGGCGGCTGCCACCTGCTGATCCGCGTGCGCCAGTAGATCGGCAGGCCGTGAATCCGTAGCTTGTAATCGATCAACGTTCCTTCCCGCATTTCAATAGGTACGGGTGTCAGGATTTTGAAATGCAGCCAGGGCGGCGTGATGCTCTCAAGATTGGCCGCATCGGCGAAGAATGAAAACAGATGCTCGGGCGGCAAGGGCAGCCAGATTCTGCTTTTGAAATCTAGGATCTTCATCTTAGAAACCCTGTACTTGTTCAAACGGAACTGAAGTGAGTTGCCCGCCTGTATTGCCGTGGGCGCAGAGGGGCAGGATTCTCATGAATAGAAGCTCACCCCGCACCCCCCGCAGTCAATTCATCACGCCAGCCCAGTTGTGCAGCTTCCTCGTCGCTCAGGCGCAAAAGATAGAAGAATCCGTTGGGAGTTTCTATGTGCTCAAAGACATCGCGGACGTCGGAGCCATTTGGGAGAAGCGGGTTGATGACTGCAATCAGTTCGCATTCATCGGCAAACACACGCTCCTGAGCGTAGCTTCGGGAACTGCCCCGGGCCGTCCAGGGGCAGATACGCGTAATGTAGCGACAGATTTCACTTTGTTGATTGCGCCTGCCTAAAACATGCACGAGGTATCGACGTCCCGAAGGGGCGGAAGTTCGCTTCTGCCTGGCATGACTCATAGGCAATCCAAGGGACGACGTCTAGTGCGGACCACGCGGTAAAGAGCAATGCGGTTGTAGCGCTGGGCCAGGATACAGGGAAGATTTGCGGTCAAGGCATATGCAAGCATCACTACGCGCGCCCAGGGTGGATTCCACAAAAAGAAAAGCGGCGTGCACAGCAACATGCACCAGTGCGCCAGTTCCGCACGGCGCGTCTCAAGAAGGAACTGATTCAGGTGGGACGTATCGCGCGAACGGATTGTCTTTTTTGCGAAGCCGCCAATCCATGGCGCTCCGTCTGGCAGCCAGGACTTCCAACCTCGAATCCCCAGCCAGTCACGGTAGAAGCGACCCTCGCGCTCCCATCGCCGCGGAGCAGTAATCCAGCCATCCTGCGCAAAATAGCGCGCCGGAAGACGCAGCGCCACAGACGAGACAGAAAGATGAATGAGTGGCCAGCCCAGCAGGTTCGCCGCCCAGACCAGCACAGTCATACCTGGCGGCCCCTCCAAACGGCTTTACGTCCCAAGGCCCGTCGCGCAACAGCGCGCCCAAAGATCATGCAGTAATAAGCCAGCGGAAATGGATAGAGCACGCAGCTGATCAGCCGGTAGCTGCCCAGCCGGTGAGTCATCCAGGCAAGTTGCACGCTGTAGAGTGCGTAAACAACTGCCAGGCTTAGACGGCCGTAATCGCAGGGCATGATGAGCAGCAGAGCAGTGGACCAAAGGGCGGAGATCCACACTATAGCCAAAGCAAGTACCGTAACTCCGGAATCTGTGGCTCCCTGAAGAAGGGCCTTTGCCCAGCTCTCAGACATCTGGTGGTACCCCTCGGGGAACATGCGCATGTGCAGCGTGCCCTTTCCACCGAGGCAGGCAATCCGCGCGCCATAGTCGCGGAGCGCGCCAGCCCATCGGAGGTTTTCGAGAACGACGCCACGAACCGCCGCGTGTCCTCCGGCGGCAAAGTAGGTGCTTCTGGCAATCAGCAGTGATTGCCCAAAGAGACGCGCCTCAGAAACCGGGCTGAATCCGCCGGCGCCCGCAGCCATCAGCACATTGAAGAAGAGCGAGAGCTGCTCATAGGCGGCGCTCATCGCATGGTAGGGCAACACCGAGAGGACGAGTCGGCTGTCCCGCTCGCGTGACCAACACGAAACAAGTTGATCAAAGCCGCCGGGCAGGAAGTAGGTGTCCGCGTCGAGGAACAGAAGTGCATTGCCGTTGGCGTTGTGCGCGCCCTTGTGGCATGCCCAGGACTTTCCTGTCCATCCAGCGGGCATGTCTCCCGGCGTGATCACGCGAGCGCCGAAGTTCTCCGCGACTGCGGCCGTGTTGTCAGTGGAACCGTCGTCAACCACCAGAATTTCCGCAGGCCGGAATGCCGATTGGCGAATCGACTGGATCAGGCGTGGCAGATTCAGTTCTTCGTTGCGCGCAGGGATAACGATGGAAATGCTCTCGTCGATGCGCGGCTCAGCCGGAAGACAGGTGGGAATGCGCCGGATGAGAAGGAAGCCGGCTGGCAGGCCGAGCGCGCACATTAAGGCAGTCAGCATCATGATTATGTGTTCGCATTCTGTTCTGCAATGAGCCGGGCGACATGCTGGCCACCGAGCGTGACCATGGGCATGCCCGCTCCTGGGTTGATGCTGCCGCCCACGAAAAAGAGGTTACGGAATTGGGAACTGCGTTTGGGAGCCTTGAAAGCGAAGTTGCTCCGGCGATCGCAAACCACGCCATAAATGGAGCCTTGATTCGAGCAATAGCGCGCCTCGATGTCAAACGGCGTCCAGAAATCCTCGACCACGATGTGGCGGCGCAAATCTTTCAGCCCCATGCGCTCCAACTTATCCAGGCAAACCTCCTTCAGTGCCACATAGTCCTCGCGGGTGGTGGGCCGGCGGTCATCGAGCGGCGGGATGTGGGGAAGAATTTTGATGTTGTCGCAGCCGGGCGGCGCCTGCGATGGGTCAGTGCGGGTTGGCGCCACCACGTAGAGAGTGGGATCGTCGGGAAGCTTGCCGTCACGAAAGACGCGGCGGAAGTGCGCGTGCAGATCCTTTGAGTATAAAAAGTTATGGTGCGCAAGCTGCGGGTAGACGCGATCGAGTCCCAGGTGAAGGACTATGCCCGAGCAGGATGGCCTGAAGCGCTCCAAGCTCTTCATCCTGGCCGGGGGCGCATTGAGCAACTTCTGCATCGCCGGAATCACTTCCATGTTGGAGACGATGTAATCAGCCTTGACAAAGCCGGCTGAGCCATCCAAGCCACAGGTCCTCACCCCGGTCACCAACCC
>JAJZAL010000207.1 GCA_021799405.1 Acidobacteriota bacterium | reverse complement strand
TTGCTACTGGTTCAGGAATAACGGGGCCGATCACCGTCTATCGTTGTCCTCTTTTGCCTCATCCACATTTGCTTGGCTCTGTAAGTTCCGCACAGAACCACTGGTTAGGGACGGCTATGGCAATCATCGGCGTGGCAGCTAGACGTTCCTGATCGGGCTATACCAAAGAAGAAGGAGCCTTCAGAAATCGCCTCGACGATCCGATGGATGTATACCGGGTCAGGTTGTTTTAATCCCTACTTTCGACACGCCACAATGCGTCACAGGCCAAAAACTGGAGTTGAGTGCATGTTTCCAGGCAATGCTGAACGGAGATCCGCAATATGAGCGCACCTTTGTTTGTGAGTGAGAGATCGAAGCCGGAGGTGACGACGCGGTCGATTTCCGTTGGCTTCTTGATCTTCGAGCAGATCGATCAGATCGACTTCACGGGACCATTTGAAGTTCTTTCCCGCATGCCAGACTCAACCATTCAGACCATCGGGAAAGAAGTTGCGCCCATTCGCGACGTGCATGGTCTTCAGCTTTCCCCGGATATAAGCATAGCGAAGGCAGGACTCTTTGAGGTTCTGGTGGTGCCAGGCGGTTATGGCCAACAGGCGCTGATGCACGATGAGGAAGTGCTGGACCTCATCCGCAGACACGTAGAGGGGGGAAAGCTCCTGCTTTCAGTCTGCACTGGAGCCCTTTTGTGTGGCGCTGCGCGTGTACTCGCGGGAAGACAGGTGACCACGCATTGGAGTGCGCGCCACTTGATGCAGCACTACGGAGCCGTTGTTGCCGATGCAAGGGTCGTGGTCGATGGCAACCTGATCAGCGCCGCCGGTGTGACGGCGGGGCTCGATGCCTCCCTAGTGCTCGTCTCACTCCTTCGAGGAGATGCAGTTGCTCAGGAAATTCAGCTTGCCATGGAGTATGCACCAAACCCCATCTTCAACAGCGGAACTCCCGAGAGCGCGCCAACCGAGGTGGTCGAAAGTTTTTGGAAGAAATACGAGCCGCTTGGAACGGCGAGGGAGAAGGAGGCAATCCGCTATGCGGCGACCGACCGTGCAACCCGCTG
This sequence comes from Acidobacteriota bacterium, assembly GCA_021799405.1. The sequence continues at coordinate 8,229 of JAJZAL010000207.1, read as the reverse complement.
AAGGCAGCTGGGGTGGGAGTCCGCGAAAGGGTATGGGTGAGCGAGGATCGGTCGGAAAAGAAGGGATAAGGCTCTAGCCACGGCTGAACAACGACTGCAAACAGGGATTCGAACTCAATCCCAAAATAAAGGACTTACGGGAGACGCAAGTCTAATGATTTCCATTAAGATGATGATTATAAATGCTTTATTTAGTGCCCCCCCGGCAGCCATAGCAGCTTATTATTAAGTGACTTAACATCACTTCTTGAATCGGTACCCACAGCGATACCCCACGAGTCTTGTGGATATCCGCGTCCCAAATCGCACCGCTGAGGACCACCTTGGTCCGAGGTAAAAGGAATGCTTGTGCGCCTTACGTTCCACTGAGAACTAATTCAAATGGCACCAGGTTGAAAACAGGACTCCCTGGCCCAAAAGCCAATTCCCTGCTCCGCTCGGACCTGATTGAGATTGCTTTTGCCAAGCCCGTTTGAACTAAGCCGCGTGGCGGCGGACGCATCAGCATGCCCTGGCCAGCGTCGATGGCTTCAGCCTCGCCAATGGTCAGTTTGAGGGATTGCTGATATGCAGATGTGCGGGGTCTGAATCGCCGCTCGCGGGGACAATGAACGATAGGCCGTTATATGTCAAAGTGCTCCCCGAGGCGCCCATGGATGCCGCAATGAACGGATATGCGTTCCTGATCGAGTCCCCTCAGAGCGGCACAAACGCGGCAACGAGAAAATGCAGCAGAGCGAACCAGCTTCGTAATCGCATTCTGTCAAGACCGGCTGACAGACGTGCGACTTGCACCAGTTCACGTGGCGGAAAGTCGGCTGGGAGCTTTGCCATTATCCTCGCTGCCTGGTCGCGGTTCTGCGGTGCTTTATCTCGCTTGGCTCTGTCGAGAAGCTTTGGCAACTCGTCGATCGTCGCGTCGGGACAGTACGCCGGCGTTTCCGGCTGATAACGCCATGAGGCCGCCAAGAGCCCGGTGTCCATCGCGTCAAAGCCGATCGCTTCGATCAGCTGCATGACAATCCGTTTTTGCTTTGGGTCCGCACCGGAAACGGGAAGCGCGATCCGGTGCTTCGTTCCCTTCGGCACGGCCTTGTGCAGCAAACTGTCCGCGACGATGTTGTTGAAGGCCTTGATAACGGGCCGGCCAAGCACCTGCGAGGTCCACTCACTCTCGATCATGCCGCTGTCGATCGCCGCGATTCTGCCATCTCGAAGTGGATAGTAGTTACCGGTATCGATAATGGGAGAGCTCACCGGCAGGGAGCCGGGCAAGTTCTCCGGCAGAAAGGGCACGCTTTTCATCGGAATGGCGATGACCAGTAGATCCACTCCACTTGCCGCCTCATGAAGCGATACCGGTTCAGCCCCGGTCTTCCTGGAAACATCCACGAGCGTTTCCGGGCCACGCGAGTTAGCAATCCGTACCCGATGCCCGAGCCTGTGAAGATGCGTTGCAAGCGCCGATCCAATGTTACCTGCCCCAATGATTCCAATGTTCATGTTCTCTCCTTTTGCGTGGGAACGTCCTGTCCTCTCGAACCCATCTACAACGATCGTTTCCCTCGACAGAAAAACAGATGAGGAAACGATCGTTGTAGATGCAAGACAATTCCGTTAATCTTTCGAAGAGTGCGGAGGCTCCCGTACGATGGGCAAGACTTTTTCAATCCCCAGTTTGAGCACTGAGAAAGAACGCCTGATTGTTGCCGCGGCACGAGACCATTTCTTGCGGGATGGTTTTGCCGTCGCCTCCATGGATGCTATTGCCCGAACAGCACGCGTCTCCGTGAAGACGATCTACAGTCACTTTGCAAACAAGGACAAACTGTTCCACCGAGTCATGATTGCTGCATGCACCGATCATCTCCTGTCTGCGGAAAAGCTGGATGAGCAAGAGTTTTGCAAGAGGTTTCCCTGGTTTCGGCAAGCCACACGGAAGGGGCTGATGCAGGCCGGGCGCGCATACCTTGGTCATCTGCTGCTTCCAGAGCAGGTTGCGCTCTACCGCGTTGTCACGCGCGACGCCGACCGATTTCCGGAAATCGGCCACCATTACCAGGAGAACGTCGCGCGAGGCCGCACCGGGATTCTGGCACTTTATCTGAGGTCCCTCACGGTCAGGCGCGAGTTGTCCCCCAGAGACGCATGGCAGGATGCCGCCGTCTATGAGGCCCTGCTTCGGGCTGGGATATTCGAAAGCGCGCTACACGGCCTCGTTACCGTGACGCCGGGAGAGATTGCGAAGCAGGCAACATCGGCAGCGAAGGTGATGTGGAAGCTGCTCCACCTGTCATGAATAATTGAAGCGCAAGCAAGAAGGCCGATCTGAGAGGAAGGTTTATTGCCGTCTTGACGACAGGCCCTTCAGGCGCGCGAACCTACCGTGAGGTCTCTGACAGCTGCCACGAACGCTGCAGTAAGTGGAGAAGTGTTTGAATCCCGAAAAGCCATCAGGATGGGTAGCGGCTGGGGCTCTGGCTTGAGCGGACGAAGAACGATGCGATCTCCTGCTGTTCGCGCCACCACCGACCACGCGATAGCAACACCGCGGCCCGCTTCAACTGCGGCAATTACGCCTTGTGAATTGTCGTGCTCCTCCGCAATTTCGAAAGCCCTGTTGAATGGCGACAGAAGCCGCTGGACCAAGACGTGATACCACTTGAAGCCTTCGCGACTGAGAGAAATTATCGGCTCCTTGGCTACTTCGCCGATCTGGACAGCGCGCATTCGCGCGAAGCGATGACTTCTCGGAACAGCAACGCGGAGAGGGTAGGTACAAAGCTCCGTCACGTCCAACCCCTCAAGGTCCCCGGACAGTCCATCTGCCATCAGAGAAATATCGATATTTCCAGACCGTAATGCCCGAACCATCTCTTCAGTTGTCATGGCGCGAAGTATTACCTTCACCTGCGGATTGCTTCGTTGAAAGGCCTGCAATGCCCGAGGCAGGATCTCAGCCGTTGGAACAGGCCCGTAACCGACGCCAATCTGATTACGCTTCCTGTGTGCCGCCGCCTTCGTTATCGCGACTGCATCGTCTACCCGCATTAACGCGGCATGGGCCTCGCGCAAGAAAACGTGACCCGCTTCCGTTAGACGGACAAACTTGCCACCACGCTTGAACAGCGAACTTCCAAGTTCATCTTCCAAATCACGCATTTGCCGGCTCAGGGCAGGTTGCGAAACGTGCAGGGCCTTCGCAGCTTGACTAATGTTTTCCTTCTCGGCGACTGCTACGAAATACCGTAGATGACGAAGCTCCATGAAGTCGAGTATAGCCAACAGGCATATATGCGATCCAACAAAGTATGCTTCCGAGGATTTCGGCTTAGCATCAGATGGGTTGTTCGCCGATCGACGATGGGAACGAAGCTGGGGATTCGCGGTGACCAACGTCCCCAAACTTCTAGAAGCGGCAGAGCACTGCGAAGGTCTTTGGGTTTTCGGTTCTCATCTACTCTTCCGAACCAGAATTGGCCACGCTTTCCGCCTCGATCAGATTAGTGAGGCGATAGCGTTAGGAGACGACGGCGAGACCAAGTGAGTCCTGCTGATGAAGCCGCAATGAAAGCAGAAATACATTGCTAACGACAATGGAGAAAGGATTATGACAGAGAAACTCGCGATCATCACCGGCGGAAGCCGCGGCCTGGGCCGCAACACCGCCATCAACCTTGCCAAACGCGGCGTGGATCTGATCTTCACCTGGCGCGTGAATGAGCAGGAGGCTGAGAGCCTCGTTCGCGAATGTGAGGCGTTGGGCCGAAGGGCCGCGGGATTCCGCCTGGACACGGGTGAGATTCCCTCATTCGATGGCTTCGTGGAAGAAGTTCGCAGGACCCTCCAAAGCTGGGGTCGTGAGCGTTTTGACTACCTGGTGAACAACGCTGGTAATTCTTTGCACGTCGGCTTTACTGAGACGACTGAAGAACAGTTTGACTCGATCTTCGATGTTCACGTGAAAGGTGTTTACTTTCTCACGCAGAAGCTGCTGCCGCTGATGAACGACGGTGGCCGCATCGTGAACGTGTCTTCTGGTCTGGCCCGCTTTGCCTTGCCCGGAAGTTCAGCTTACGGGGCAGCGAAGGGCGCTGTCGAAGTGCTCACGCGCTATCTTGCCAAGGAGCTGGGCCCCCGGGGTATCACAGCCAACGTAGTCGCTCCAGGAGCGATTCAAACGGACTTTAGCGGTGGCATGGTGCGTGACAATCCCGAGGTCAATAAAGTGGTCGCAAGTATGACCGCACTGGGCCGCGCCGGACTGCCGGATGACATCGGTCCAATGATCGCCACGCTTCTTTCGGACGAGAATCGCTGGGTCAACGGGCAGCGAATCGAGGTTTCCGGCGGCATGTTCCTTTGAACTATCTGCAACAAGGAGGTTCAAGCAGAATGGCAGCGAATGGCTGCGGCTGGCGGAAGCAACAGCGTCAGGCCGAGCGGGTGTTCCTGAAGACATCGGCCGGATGATCTCGTCGCTGCTCTCTGAGGACAATCGCTGGATCAATGCGGAGCGTATCGAGGTAACGGGCGGCTACGTTTAATCGCTCCATAGAGAGAACCAGAGGACGCACAAAAAGGAGAAGCAGCAATGCCGAAAAACGTGAACAATTCCACCGGCAGCAAGGCATACGTCATTACCGGGCCAACTTCCGGCATTGGACGTGCCACAGCATTTGAGATTGCGAAACACGGCACGGTTGTCCTGGTCGGGCGCGATCGTGAAAAGCTCAGCAAGCTGCAAAAGGCTCTCGAACAAAAGGGCGGTCGCGCCGTGTCGGTCGTGTGCGACCTATCCGATATCGCCAGCGTGCGCCGTGCGGCGGCAGAGATCATCGCACTTCGGCTTCCAATCGCCGGTCTGCTCAACAACGCGGGCATCATGCAGATGCGTGTCGCTACGAAGAATGCGCGGGGATGGGACATGACGTTCGCAACAAACCACCTCGGTCCGTTCGCGCTGACGGAGGCGCTCGTACCGCATCTTCCCGATGGTACGAACGTCGTCTTCATCGTTTCCGCCGTCGAAGACCCTGAGCGCAAACCTGCCGTGGCTTTCGGTTTCCGCGGCGGTCGCTATATCTCAGCAACGGCGAGCGCGCGCGGCGAATGGGAACCTGGCGGTTCCGTGAAGCCGGGGATGGACTCCTACGCAACATCCAAGCAAGCCATCCTTGCTGCGACATTAGCGTTCGCCCGCGAGACCCCACGGCTGCACTTCAACGCGGTCGAACCGGGCGTAAACCCAACCACCGGTCTCGGGGGCGATAGCGCAGGAGCCTTCGTGCGCTTCCTTCAGAAATCCATCGTCCCGCTGCTCGTGCCGTTGTTCATGCCCTTCATGAAAATTTTGAGTACCCCGAAGCGAGCCGCGCGCGTGATCACAACAATCCTGACGGATACCTCGGGGCGGACCGGCGTCTACTACGACGAGGGCGGCCATCCGATGCAAGGCTCCGCGCTCGTGCGCGACCCGAAATTCCAGGACCGCGTTGTCGCTGAAACCCGTACCTTGCTGTCAACGATTCCAAAATGAAACGGGGAGATTTGAGCCACTTTGGAATGAGCTCCACACTAATACACCCTCTTTGTATGCAGAGTACGACACTAAAAGGAGCAAATGAAACACAATGTCCACCGGCCCGAACGAATCACTGCCACAACTACTACATTTTCACGTATGCAAAAATTGTGGCGCAGCCACTCGCCGGGAAGTATTTGAAGGCAGGCCGCTCACATCGGGGATTTTTCTCTGCCCCCAATGCGGCCATGAGGGGCCGCTGAATGTAGAAATACGCGAAATGCCGGAATCCGAACCGGCAAAGAAAAGTGAGTCATCCCGTTAGCGGCAATCTTCCCTGAGCAGCCTGCCCAACACTCTTTAGCTTTCTCCCGGCTGCATGGATAAACTCATTTACAAGACGCGATTTGTTATTGCTACGGATTGCAAGTTTCATGACGAGGCGAAGCCGATCCTCTGCCAATGGCCGCATCGTAATGCCATCGCGTGCAATTCTCCATGCTGCGGTTTGCGGCAGAAATGCCAGCCCTTGATACTCACGAATCAGTTCTGAGGCTTCATCGGGGCTTGTAAAGGGATGAATCTCGGAAAAGTGAACGCCCTTGTTCGAAGCAACCACCTGAATCAGATCGTAGAGATAGGGATTCGCATGTTGACCGAGAAGTATCCAGTTCCGATTCTGCATCTGTTCCAAATCGATTTCTCGGTGTGCTGCCAGTTCGTCCTCCATCGCCATAGCGATATAAAAAGGATCATCCGCAATCGTATCCAGGTGGAGTTTCGACGTGTCCGGCACACCAGTTATCACGGCAAGATCGAGCGTTCCTGCGATGACCTGTTGTGCAAGCTCGTTTGAGAAGTTGCTCCAAACTTTTACCTTCAGACCTGGGAATAGCGGAAGGTGAACGGACAAGAGGGTTGAGACCAGAAAAGGGTCGGTATACGCCGACTTTCCAAAATTGAGAATGTCCTCGGCTCCATTCGCTATCGCCTTACCAGACAACACCGCACGTTCGGCATGAAAGACGGCCTCCCGCGCCTCTTCAACGAATACGCGCCCTGCATCCGTGATTTCGACCAGTGGACGGCTGTGAATGAAAAGCTGGAAGCCGATTGCGTCTTCTAGCTTGAAAATCTGCTTGCTGAGTGTGGATTGAGTGATTTACAGCCGGTCCGCAGCAGGGATCGTAGACGCGGCCTTTGTACGGAGCGAGCATCTCCACCAGCACGCGCACGACGTGGGCGGGAGTGTAGAACTGGCCGCCCTTTTTGCCCTCGGCGCTGGCGAACTGCGAGAGGAAGTACTCATAGACGCGGCCGAGCATGTCCTTGGCGCGGTCTGCCGGGCTGCCGAGCGCGATGTTGCTGACGAGGTTGACGAGCTGGCCGAGGCGCTGCTTGTCGAGGCCGGGGCGGGCGTAGTCCTTGGGGAGTACCCCTTGAAGCGAAGGATTATCGCGCTCGATTGCGGCCATGGCGTCATCGACCAGCTCGCCAATGGTGGGCTGCGGCGCGTTGTCCTTGAGGACGGACCAGCGGCCTTCTTTGGGCACCCAGAAGATGTTCTCGGCGCGGTACTCATCCGGGTCTTCCGGGTCTGCGCCTTCGGCAGCGAGAGCGACCAGTTCAGCACGCTTCGCCTCGAAGGCGTCGGAGATGTACTTGAGGAAGATGAGGCCAAGGACGACGTGCTTGTACTCCGCCGCGTCCATATTGTTGCGGAGAGCGTCGGCAGCGGCCCAGAGCTTGGCTTCCAGGCCATCCAAGGCAGAGGATGCAGTGAGAGTTACAGAATCAGCCATAGTCTTGCTTCGGTTCGGGTTAATCTTATCAACTTCGACCTGATGCTCCGCTATTTGGGTTACAAGGCGGGATACTTTGCTCTTCCAGGCCCGTCGGGCGGGGGCGGACAAAGCGCTCCTGCCAGGCGGCAGGAGCCACGCCCAGGGTAGGAAGACGGGCATCATGAAAACGGGGCCTGCCTTGCGGCAGACCCCCAAGCGATTCTGTGACTGTTATGCGGACTTCTTTGCTTTGGCCGGGACGGGCTTTGCGACGGGCTTCTTGGCCAGCTTCGCCTTCTCTTTCGCGGCAAACTCCTGCTTGATCTGCTGCACGATGGCGTCCACGTCCACCTTGTAGGTGGTAGCCGCATCGCGTAGGACTTGAGCGGCATTCTGCCGGGTGGCGGAATGCAGGATCGTCAGTTCAACGAGCAAGCGGCCAAGCTCGCTTTCCTCGGCGCGGCGCAGGTAGGCGGCAAACAGCTTCGGGATGGAGTCGTTATCCTTCGCCTGCTTGATGCCACGCTGACGGGCGACGATCTCCAGACGGCGTTCGTCCAACATCGCCGCCAGCCGCTCGACCACAAACAGCAGGTCGCGTTTCATCAGCCGCACGAGAACCGCTGCGACGATAGCGGCAAGGGTACGAATGCCGGTGGTCTGCGCGAGTGCCTCTTCATGGCGGCGTTTCTGCTCCTCCGCCTTACCCTTTTCGTCGCCGGATTCGCGCTGCTTCTTTGGGTGATGGATGGGGCAATCAGGCTGCGCGCACACTTTGTGTATTTCGCCCTTCTCGCTGCCCTCGGTAACGATGGCCTCGGTGGTTTACTGGCATGTCTTGTACTCCGGTCGGACGGCCTCTTCTTTTGTGCTGGGCTTCTCCTGCCGGATCGGGACGTACTTGTTGCGCGGCAGTGTGGG
>JAJZAL010000206.1 GCA_021799405.1 Acidobacteriota bacterium | reverse complement strand
AAACTTCAGGCTGGAATACGGAACCAGCAACCTGGATGTGCGCCACTCGGCAGCAGCCTACATGATTCTTGCGGCTCCCTGGCAGCTGCATGCACTTGCAGGCCGGATCGCGAACGACTGGAGGCTTACCGGGATCGGCCTGTTCCGCGGCGGCCTGCCCTACACGATGCGCACTTCAGGCACGTTGCCCAAGGAATTTACGAATGGGGGCGTGGCGATCGCCGGCCTTGAGCCGGGCATGAATGGATCGGGCGGAGATAACCGCATCTATGGCGTGGGCCGCAACACGTTTCGCTATCCTTCGACGTGGAAGGCGGACTTCCGGCTGGGCAAACAGTTCAACCTCGGCAGAGAGGCCCACATGGAGCTCATGGCCGAGACCTTCAATCTCTTCAATCACAGCAACGTTACAGAGATTGAAACCACCGGTTACTACATCCGGTCGGGCACCAGCTCGGGCGAGCTGCCATCGCTCAATTTCCTCACTGGACTCAAGCCCGACACCGTGGCATTCGGCAAGCCGCTTGACATCAACGGCTACAACTTTTACCGGGAGCGGCAGATTGAATTTGGGACGCGAATCAGCTTCTGACCGCGTTCAAATCGCGCGCGGCGACGGGGTTGCGCTGAATGACAATATTGCTGAATCGCGCCTATTCTCGCCTCTCGCTTGACAGCGGTACGGAGCGTGCCTATGGTGTGTGCATGCCCAGCCACACTGCCATTTCCGATCCCAAAGTGGCTGCGCGCCTCTATCCTTCCGAAGAGTTGCCGTTGCGCGGGTTTGCGCCCCGCACCGGGCCCAAACCACAGGCTTTTACACCACTGGAGAACCAAATGCAAAATATCGGCCTTTCTCTGCGAATGGGACGCTCCCTCTGGCTTCCCATCCTTGCCACTGCCGCATTCGCTCTTGCGCTTTTGCCGGCTTCCGCGCAGCGCGCGCCAGGACACTACCCTCATCTGGCGCCCCCGGGGAATACTCCGCCGTCGGCGGGACCGCTGGCTACAAATCTGTCGCCGAAATTCACGAAGAAAGATCTTGCCAAAGCCATGAAGCTGGTGGCCGACTGGCAACTCCACCTTCTGCCGGACCAGGCGCAGTACGACTGGACATGGGCAGCGCTCTATGACGGATTCATGGCCGTTCCGGATGCGGTCGCCGGGGACCAGTACAAGCAGGCCATGCTGGATATCGGCAACAAACTTGAATGGCGGCCGGGACCGCGCATCATGATGGCCGACGATCAGGCTGTAGGCCAGATGTACATGGAGCAATACTTCATCCATAAAGATCCGAAGATGATGGAGCAGATGAAGGCGCGGCTTGATGAAGAGATCGCTACGCCCGAATCCCAATACGAGAAGAAGCCGCTCTGGTGGTGGTGCGACGCACTCTTTATGGCCCCGCCTGTCTATGCCGACATGTACAAGGCGACCGGCGACCAGAAGTATCTGGACTTCATGGACAAGCAATGGACCATCACCACGGATCTGCTCTACGACCACAACAAGCACCTCTATTCACGCGACGCGACGTACCTGGACAAGCATGAGAAGAACGGCGAAAAGATCTTCTGGTCGCGCGGCAACGGCTGGGTGATGGGCGGCCTCGTCCGCGTGCTGCAGCAGATGCCGAAGGATTCTCCGCTGCGGCCAAAGTATGTCGAGCTGTTCAAAGAGATGTCGGCGGAGATGCTTTCAATCCAGGGACCGGATGGACTGTGGCGACCGGGCCTGCTCGACGCCGCTTCGTATCCGCTGCCTGAACTTTCCGGCAGCGCCTTCATTACCTACGCGATGGCGTGGGGAGTGAATGAGGGCATCCTCGACAAGGCCACTTACTGGCCCGCAGTACACAAGGCGTGGAAGGGGATGCTCTCGCACGTCTATGCTGATGGGCGACTGGGCAGCATTCAGCCTGTGGGCGCCGCGCCCGGAGCCTTTACCGAGACATCGAGCTATGTCTATGGAGTGGGCGCTTATCTGCTGGCCGGCTCGGAGATTTACCGGACGGCGAAGTAGGGTCCGGCACCCATCCCAGGTCTCATCCGCTGCAGCGAACGAGACCTGGGAAACCCAAGTGTCAGGATTGACGCGGATTGAAAAAGACAAAAGCATGCTACTTCGCCGCCACCACTGGCGAAGCTCCCTTCAGGAATGCCGGATCCATTTCCGCGATATCTACTCGGTAACTTACTGAGTCAGCGGTGGGGAAGTTGGCCGGGGCCTTCTGGGTAACTTTTCCCGTCGCGGCCCACTCGGTGCCGCGCTGAAAGATCGTGATGAATCCCACGCAGCTCAGTGCGAAGACATCGTGGCCCAGCGTGGTGTGAAAGATTCTTCCCTTCCCGTAACGCAGAACCATAATGATGGGCTCGTCATGGCCGGTTCCCTTGTTTTTCGGGTCGGAATGCGCGGTGGCGAGCACGGTCATGTTTTTGCCGGGGCCGCGCAGAGTGGCATAAAGCTCGTCGTTGACGTGAACCCAGACGGGCGGCAGTCCCCTCATGATGGGGTGCGCAGCATCGCGCGTGACGATCTGAAACGGCAGCCGAGCTCCATGCGAGCCGGTAGGGCCGGGCGAGGGATCGGAGACCAGCTTGCCATCCTTCCAGTACCAGTAGGGGCCGGCCTGCTCGGTGCGGTGCCTCCAGCCGCCGATGCCGATCATCAGGTTATAGGCGGGCCAGTTGGGAAAGGCGTTGTCAGCCGCGTGCACAATGATGAGCCCGCCGCCCTTGCGGACGTAGTCTTCAAACTGCGCGCGTAAATTTGCCGGCCAGTCGGGAGCGTCGTAGTTCATGACGATGGCCTTGTAGCGGCTGAACTCCGGCTTGAAGTTGCTGAAGTCGCCGTCAGAGCGCGGCGCGGTGACGACCGTGACCTTGAAGAGGCCGGTCTCTTCCAGCTCGCGCTTGAGGACGGGCGTGGTGAGCTTCCAGTTGTGGTACGGCCCGCCGCTCTCGCCGTCCAGGATCATGATGGGAATGGGGGCGGCGACCGCGGCCAGTCCTGGCAGGCAGAGCAGGAGGGCAGAGAAAGTTGCCTGAAAGATGCGATTCATGTTCGGTCCTCGGCGCGGTTGGGTTTCTCTTCGGAGATTAAGCATACTCCCCCGGCGGAATCAACGGTGGAGAAACCGAAACCGCCTCCCGGACCAGCGACGGTGTCTCAGGTTGCCGCGCGGGAGCAGCGAACAACGGCCGGCCTGAATCCGCCAACGGTGCTGGCGCAGGGGGTTATTCAGTTTGGTGCAGGCCGCGGCAAGCCCGCCATTGCTGGGGAATCGCTATGCTAGTCTGCACAGTAAAGCGTGACGACGCTCGCGTACGGCCGCGACTTGGGGACCCCAAAAACTTATCACCCCGAAGCCGAAGGTGGTGTGATCTCTCCCGGAGACATCCGAGAGAGGTTGTGCGAGAACTGGGTTCGCTCATCAGGCACGGCGCGATCCTCGGAAGAGGCATGGATGAAAGTCATCGGTATCAGCGGGCTCGAAAATTTCATGAGTTTTAAGAAAGCTGCCTGGCCCGGCCTTGAGGAGCGCGAGTACCGCATTGCGCAGGGAATGGATTCAGCAGCCGCGCTGGTCATCGACGGCAAGCTCGTAGCTGCCGCGGATCAGGCACGTTTCAGCGGGCAAATGCGCACTGCCGAATTCCCCATCAACGCGATTCAATTCTGTCTGTCTGAAGCCGGCATCGCCATTGACGAAATCGACGAAATCGCTCACGGATTCGACTTTGCGCCCTATCGCGTGTTTTACGCCCAGAATGACGCTTCGGCGGAACTCTACAGGAGGGTTCTTTCGCGGACTGCGCTGCTCGAACAGGTGCGCCGCAATCTGCCAGGATTTTCTGAGGACAAAGTCTTCGCGGTGAGCCACCACCGGGCGCACGCCGCCGGCGCCGCCTATACGTCAGGCTGGGACGAGTGCCTGGTGGTGGTCAGCGACGCGATGGGCGAGATTGAGGGCTTGAGCGTCTTCGATTTTCATGATGGCGAATTGGAGAGGGTTCGCGCCATCTACGCCAGAGACTCGATCGGCATGCTGTACTCGCTGGTGGCGCTGCATCTGGGCTTTGAGTTCAGTACTGATGAGTACAAGATGATGGAGATGGCCGGCTATGGCGACCCCTCGCGCTTCCGGAAGTTCTTCATGGATGCCGTGGAGCTGCGCGATGACGGTTGCGCGCACATTCCTCTGTTGAAGCTGAACAACTCACGCAAGGAGCGTGAGATCTGTGCGGCCGCGCGGAGCTATCTCGATCAGAAGCTGGTTCGGCGCCGGTCGCCGGGCGAACCGATCGAATTCATCCACGAAGATGTGGCAGCCGCCATGCAGGAGTGTTTCGAGCGCGTGATTCTGCATGTCTGCGAGCATTTTGCGAAGGAAACCGGGTTGCGGCGGGTGGTGCTGGCGGGCGGTACGCCGCTGAAAACGGCCGCCAAGCGGAAACTGATCCGGTCGCGCTTCTTTGACGCGGTTTATATCTACCCCGCGGGCGGCGATGACGGGGCAGCGCTGGGCGCCGCGCTCTACCGCGCCTCGCTCTCGCAGGCGATTCCCGCCCGGCAGTTGCCGGCGCTGCGCCTCTCGGCCCGTTCCGGCACAGGTTACGAGCCCGATATCCGCGTCCGGCAAGCCTGATGTCAGCATTGATTCTGCCGCGATTACGGTACAAGTGAAGCCGCACCCAAATCCAGGATACTTCCCCGCAGCCCGATTGGCGCAGTCCCTGGTATTCCACATTCGACTCAATCCGGAGGCGGATAAAACGGAAGCTTGTCGTTCTTCTCGTTGGCACGGCGGATGGTTGCATCTTCCAGCAGCAGCGCTGGCGCAAGCACCGTTTGGGGAATGTCACCGAAGTAGTTGGTCACATACAGATCGCTGCCTGCGGCGGTCACGCTGGCGCGCAGCGCCCTCTGGTCAACGTCATCGATCTCCGCGCCGCGCACCAGCTCCGGCTTTCCGTCCACGCTGACGCGGTAGAGCAGGCGCGGCATGAGCGCAGCGCCCAGGGTCTGCACGTAGAAGACGCTCTCCAGCCTTCGCTCTTTGGCCATCGCCAGCAACCTGCGGTTCAGTTCCCTTTCCGAGATTCCATTGCGGGCGCTCACCTTCAGTACCCCGATGGCCGGCCGCGGAGGACCCGTAATCCCGGCTCGGCCGTGCCCGTTCGATTGGGGAAAGCCGCGCACCGGCTGGCGGCCGATGAGGTAGTTCTCCAGCAGCCCTCCCGTCACCAGTTGCACCTCCTGTGCTGGAACGCCTTCTTCGTCCACGGCATACGCCCCCACAAGGCGCTTGCCGTCATAGCTCTTCAGGCCGGGATCGTCGCTGACATCAAGAAATTCGGGGAGTACGTGCGTTTTGTAGCTTGAAGCAAAGGGGCCGTTGGTGCGGGCCGCTGTGCCCAGCCTGGGCCGTGTGGCCGTCACCGCGTTCGCCAGCAAAAGGCGGAATGTGCCGGCCGCAGCGTCGGCGCTCAACAACAGCGGGCCGTGATACTCCTCTTCGACCAGCGGCGCCTTGCGCAACTCGGCCAGCGAAGAGATCAGTTCCACTGCATGCCGCTCGAAGACCGCGGGCACGTCCAGGTCCGCCAGCGAGGCACCGGTGGTGGCGTAGGAACGGTCAAGCCGCATTCCGTCAGGCGCCTGCATGCCGACCGCCACGAACTCCTGGTACTCGACCGTACCTTTGCGGATGATGGTGCCCTCGCTGTTTACAAGCCATGTGGCCGTCGTGCGCGCGTGAAACTCGGCCGTGGAATATTGCACGTCGCGCCGGCCGGCCTTGACCGCGGCGTTGGTCCGGTAGATGCCGCTGTCGTGCGCGACACGACTTGCCCAGCCGGCTTCGTCAAGCGTGAGTCGCGGCGCAGCGGCGAGCGAGATGAGGGGCTTTTCGCGACTGAAGTCGTCGGCTTGCGGCGGCGTCTGCACTTCCTTGAGCGCGGCCTGCTTCTGCGCATACGCGGTGAGCGCGCTCTTGTACGCCTGATCGGTTGCCACCCACAGCGCCGAGCGCAGCGCGATGGGATCGTCATCCAGCGCCGTCAGTTCCAGCGCCCCGCCGCCTCGCTCGCCGGAGCTGTCTGTCTTGTAATCGCCTACCAGCACCTTGACGCGGGCCACGCGCTGGCGGGTGCGCTTCGAGCCCTCGCTGGCGCCAAACTTCGCCCTGGTGGAGAAGTCGTCCACATCCTCAATGCGGTACTGGATAAAGAAGGGCTTGGAAAAGCCCTTCAACTGGAGCTGGGCCATGCTGCGGTCAAGCTCAGTGAGCATGGCCTTGAGTACCGGATCCTTCTCCGCGGAAGCGCGTGTCTGCTGCGCGGCGATCAATGGCGGTGCACACAGCAAGGCCGGAAGAACTCCGGTTGCAGCCAGCCGGACGATGGAACGAATCGTCTTCATTGCGCATGCTCCTTCGCGGACGCTACGCTGTCTGTTCCCGGAATGGGCAATATCGGCGGGCGGGCGGTGCCTTGCGGCTGGCGCTGCGTTTCAATCTCACTGAGCAGCATGGCCGGAGCCACCGCGCTGACCGGGACCGTGCCCGACTCCGCGCCGCATTCGCCATTGAAAACTTCACTCCTGTCGCCGGTAGCCACGATGCGCTTGAGCGCCGCCAGCGGCGTGCCGACGATGTTCACGCCGCGTACCAGTTCGTCCGGACGGCCGTCCACGTATACACGCCAAACGACCAGCGGAATCACCTGGAAGGCCTGCGGCGAGGTGCGCTGAGTCGCCGTCAGGCCCGAGGAGATGTCTTCAAAGTAAAGGCCGTAAGGCTTGCCCTGCTTCCTGGCCTCTTCGATAAGCTGCCTGCGCAGTTGGCTCTCCGGTTCGGTTTTGGCGGAGGTAACGATCAGGTTGCCCTGGCGCCCGGTGGGCACAAGCCCGGTTTGCGCGCGGCCGTGTCCGTTCGAGGAGCTGAATCCGGTGATCGGCATGCGCGACATGAGGAAATTTCGGAGTACCCCATTCTCGATCAGCGCCACACGCTGCGCCTTCTGGCCCTCGTCGTCGTACTCGTAGCTGCCGCTGAGCAGCGTCCCGTCGATGGCGGTCAGCGTTGGATCGTCGGTCACTGACAGAAAGCTGGGCAGCACGGGCTTGCCGAGATCCCTGGTAAAGGTCTGGCCTTCCCTGCCGCCGCGCTGGCGCTGGCCTTCGAGGCGGTGGCCGAGCACTTCATGGAAGAAGACCGCCGCTGCCCGACCGGAAAGCAGCGCCGGGCCGTCGTAGGGCTGCGTCACCGGGGCTTTGCGCAGATTTTCCAGGCTTTGGCCCAGTTCCCGCATCGCTGCTTCCAGTTCCGCCTGTGCGGGCAGCCCGTCCGCTGTCGCCGCTTCGAAGGTCCGCGTCCGAAAGAGGTTCATGCCATCGTCGGCGCGGGTCATGGCAATCGCCACCAGCCGGGCCCGCAGATGCGGCGTCACGAGCCGTGAGCCCTCCGACGAGACGTAATAATCGGTCTCGTTCTGGGCGGTGAGGATTACCTCGTTCTGGTAAACCTCGGGGAATTGGCGGAAGATTTTGGAGAGCGCCTGCACGCGCCGCCCCCACGCCACCTGATCAACGGCTACCGGCGGGGCCGGCATTTCCTCATGCGCCTGCGGCGGCTCCTGGCTGAAGTCGGGCGAGGTGTCTTCTTCCCGGACTCTGACCTGAATCTCGGTCCGCACTCGGAGGTAGCTGTCCAGCGCATTCCCATAGCCTCGATTGGTGGCTAGCCAGAGCGACTGCTCCAGCGCCTCCCGATCGTCGCCGAGCGGCAGTGTCATGCTGTTGACCGCCGAACCGCGATGGTCGCCGTGAGTATTGTCGAGCGCAGGGCTGCCGACGCGCGCCTGCACGTCGGCCACGCGCGCGCGGTTGGCCGAGATGTCTACCAGTCCCCCAAACTGCGCCCGGATGGACACATAGCTGGTGTCGCTCACTGAGTAGCTAAGGAAGTAAAGCGGCGGTTGCCTGTCGTCGGCTGCCAGGCTTGCGGGCTGAAGCGGGGCCGGCTTGCCGAGCGCGGTGTAGGCGCGGTGCAGCTCAGCCGTCATGGCGTCCAGAAGCACAGGGGAGGTTTGCTGGGCGCCGGCCGCAAACGGCAACATCCAAAGCAGGACAAGAAGAGCAATTGCCGCGCATCGCGGTTTCAACGCGAGCCGTTTTGAGTCAACCAAGGGGATTGGCGACCCAGAGGCAGAAAAATCGGATATAAGCATTTGTATGCTCGATTGTCGCAGAGTTTGACGTTGCCGGGAGGTCTTTGATGAAAACATTCGTACGGTGGTGCCTGCCTGTCCTCTGCTTGACCATCCTTTTCGTCGCATTCACCCCGCGTTTCTGCGCGGCCCAACCCGGTCCCGACCCAACCGGCGCGGCGCAAGCCGCCCCAGCCTCTGAGCCGGCCAACCAGCAGCAAGCCTATACCCTGCCACCCGATAAACTCGCGAAGGCGATTGCACTCGGCCGTATCCGCGACACTCTGAATATCGTGGGCTCGTTCTGGGGCCTGGCCGTGCTCTGGCTGCTGCTGGCCACACGAGCCGCTGCCGGCCTTGAGGCATGGGCAGGACGTCTCGCGAGCCGCCGCTGGGTTCAGGGGCTGATCTTCTTCGCCGCATTTCTGGTGATCATTGACCTGACCGGACTGCCACTGGACTGGTTCAGCCAGCACGTGAGCCGCGCTTACGGCATCAGCGTGCAGAGTTGGGGAAGCTGGATCGGCGACCAGGGCAAAGCCCTGGCTCTGGCCCTGCTGATCGGAGCGCCCGTGCTCTTGCTCTTTAACTGGATCGTGCGCCGCTGGCCGCGCCGTTTCTGGCTGGGGGCATGGCTCGTCACGCTGCCATTGCTGGTGCTCACCCTCTTCGTCGAGCCGCTGCTTGAACCCATCTTCAATAAATTCGAGCCCCTCCAAAAGACCAATCCCGCCCTGGTGCAGCAACTGGAGAAGGTGGTGGCGCGGACGGGAACCAACATCCCGCCAAGCCGCATGTTCCTGATGAAGGCCAGCCTGAAGACCAACGGCTTGAACGCCTACGTCAGCGGCATCGGCTCAACCAAGCGGATTGTGGTATGGGACACTACCGCCGGACGCATTCCTGACGATGAGGTTCTCTTCATCTTCGGTCACGAGAGCGGGCATTACGTGTTGCACCACATTCCGAAGATGCTTGCCATCTCTGCGGTTGGGCTTTTTTTTGTCTATTGGGCGTGCGCCGCCTTTGCAGCGTGGCTGGCGCGGCGCTTCGGAGCGCGATGGCAGCTCGGCGGAGAGGATGGAACCTCCCCGCTATCCTCGCGCGCC
>JAJZAL010000205.1 GCA_021799405.1 Acidobacteriota bacterium | reverse complement strand
TGCGCCTGCGATAACGTCCTCTTCACGCCCCCACCGCTACACTAGGGGTATGGCCGTAAAACGCAAGATTATCGAGCACTATGAGATCCTCCGCCGCCTCGGCGCCGGGGGCAGCGGTGTGGTCTATCTTGCGAACGACCTGCTTTTGCAGCGTCCGGCTGTGCTCAAGATTCTGCGTACCGGCCCGCTCGTCACGGCCGAGGAGACGCGGTCCACCATGCTGCGCGAAGCCCGCCTCGCCTCTGCCATCGAGCATCCCAATGTCTGCGCCATCTACGAAGTGGGCGAGAGTGGCGATGAGGCCTACATCGCCATGCAATACGTGCCCGGCCAGTCGCTCGACCAGTTGATCGCGCGCGGCCCGGCAAGCCTGCAACTGGTGCTCTCGGTCGGCATTCAGATCGCCGATGGCCTGCAGGCCGCGCACGCCCTTGGCATCTTTCACCGCGACCTCAAGCCGCAGAACGTCATGCTCAGTGACGGCGGCCTGGTCAAAATCCTCGACTTCGGCCTTGCCCGCCGCCTCGAAGCCGAAGACGCCATCGTCGAACCAGCCGTGCCCGCGCAGCCCCGGGAAGCCCCCCAGTCTGCCGCCTTCACCGCCCGCGGCGGCACCATCCGCTACATGGCCCCCGAGCAGTTCGTCACCGGCCATTCGAGCGTGCAGTCCGACGTGTGGGCACTTGGTATCATCCTCTTTGAGCTGGCCAGCGGCCGCCATCCCTTTGCCGGCCCTGACGCCGAAGACTTCCAGACCATTCGCGCCATCCAGTATTCCGACGCCGCCGACCTCGGCGCGATCGTTCCCGGCATCTCGCCCGAGTTGAAAAGCGTCATCGCCGGCTGCCTCGAAAAGAATCCCGCCGTCCGCTACGCCTCTGCCGCGGAGGTGCGCGAAGCGTTGCGGACCATCATGAAGGCCCAGCAAATCGAAATCGGAATGATTCCCGGCGCACCGGCCCCGAGTCTCGCCGCCGCCGGACGCGAGGCCGAAAAGCGCGCCACCGGCTTCCTCTCCATGCTCGCCGAGCGCTTTCGCGAATCGGCCGCCGAGCGCGCGCCGCAAAACTCGCTCGTCGTCCTGCCCTTCACCAATCTCGGCGCATCGGCCGTGGCTCCGCTCTACGGCTTCGCCCTGGCCGACGCCATCGCCGCGCGCCTGGCGCGCATTCCCGGCCTGGTTGTCCGTCCCTCCAGCGCGCTCATGCCGCTGCCCATCGCGCAGATGGACCCGCTCGCCGTCGGCCAAAAACTGCTTGTCTCGTTTGTGCTTGCGGGCAACTTTCTGCGCTCCGATGGCGGCTTCGACCTCAACTGGCAGCTCCTCGACGTCGCCGCGCAAAGCGTGCGCTCCGGCGGAGCCATCAGCGTGCCATCGCTCGACCTCATCGCCGTCCAAACCGAAATCTCCAATGAAGTCTTCGCCGCTCTGCACGGCCTCAGCCCCGCTGAAGTTCGCCGCGGCGCGGATTCCGCCCAGCCCGCGCACTCCGCCGGCCGCCTCATCACCACGCCGCGTCCCCCATCGCGCACCTCCCCGCGACCCAGCCACAGCGATCCGTCGCTGCCCGGCCCGGTCAGCGAAAAGTATCTGCAGGCCCGCGCCCTGCTCACCTCGTTCATGGTGCGCACCGGCGCTCGCGCCGATCTCGACCGCGCGCACACGCTGCTCTCCACGGTCACCGAGGCCGATCCTGCCTTTGCCGCCGGCTGGAGCGGCCTCGGCATCGCTGAATTGCAATACGCGCGCCACGGCTTCGGAGGCCAGATTCACGTCATGCGCGCCCGCCGCGCCTTTGACGAAGCGCTCAAGCTCGACCCCGCCTCCATTGAGGCCAACCTCTACCGCATCTACATGCTGCTCTCGCGCGGCGAAAAGGAGTCGGCGCGCCACGGCATCGCCGACCTGCTCGCCACCGCCGGCAACGACTGGAACGTGCGCGTGGTGGCGGGCATCGCCCTGCGCTGCGACGGCATGTACGACGAGGCACTCGCCCAGTTTGACCGCGCCCTCAAGCTCAACCCCGGCAACGCCGCCATCCTCTACAACCACCGCGCCCGCGTCTACCACTACCGCAACCAGATCGACCTGGCCGGCAACGAGCTTGAGAAAGGCCTGGCCCTAGAGCCGCGCCATCCGCTGCTGCGCACCTCCGCCGGCTACCAGCAGATGCGCCTCGGCAACCTCGCCGAGGCCATCGCAATCCTCGAAGGCGTCATCCGCGACGAGCCTTCGCTGCGTATCGCCGTACCCACGCTCGCCCTCTGCTACGTGCAATCCGGCGACCGCGACCGCGCCGCCGCATTGCTCAGCGACGATACCCTGGCCGGCGCCGAAGCCGACGGCGAGATGGCCTACCGCCTCGCCACCTACTTCGCTGTCGAAGGCGACTCCAGCGAAGCCCTGCACTGGCTGCGCCGCGCCATCTACCTCGGCAACGAAAACTATCCCTGGTTCCAGAAAAATCCCGCCTGGAACAACCTCCGCACCAACGCCGACTTCGACCGCATCCTCGACGACTTGAAGAACAGCTACCGCCGCAACCAGAAAACCTGGAAACGCCTGCTGGAACAATTGCCGCCGGAGAGCGAGTAAGCATTCTCTGCCGAATTCTTGGAACGAATCAAGATGGGAATTTTCATGCGGCGGGTGCCCCAGGTCTCGATTCTGAGACCTGGGAGTGACTCGCTGAAGTGCCACCACGTTGGCGGCATGAGAGAACGGCCGAAAGGCAACTACTTTTCCTGCACATTGGAGATCAGATCCGTCTTCGGGTGCACGGGAAGGATCAGTGGAGGTAATGGCTTTTGATTGAAGTCAAAGTCATTCACCAGATCCCCCAGGATGGGAAGATCCTCGCGCACGGTAGGCCGCGGATCAGGCCGGCCATCGGTTTTTGGATTGAGGCGCAACCCTCCAAGAAAATCGTCTTCAACAAACTTCAGATACGCGTCGAAGCTTAAAATCTGGTGGTCGATAAAATGCTGCCGCGCATACGGGGAAATCACCATGCCAGGGACGCGTAACCCATAGCCATTGCCATCGACAACCGGCGGGGGCACATGATCATAGAAGCCGCCCCAGTCATCCCATACCAGGAAGATCGCGCTGTCAGCCCAGTTCGGCCCCTGCATGACTGCATTGATCAGGCTCGTTACGTAGCTCTGCCCTGCGCTCACGCGGCCGGGCGGATGCTCGCTGACCGGTCCCGCGGGAGCAATCCAGGAAACGGAGGGCAACGTGCCGTCGTGAGCCTGCTTATAGAAGTCTTCGAGTGGTTGAATGCGCGACAGCTCACCGTCGTCCTTCACCGTATCGAAGTACGGCAGGGGGTTCCATATCCCGGGTGTGCGAGGCCCCTGCTTACCCGGCGTGCACGGCTTCTCGTCATCGTCCTTGCAGCCGGGCGCGGTCCCCTTCATCACGTAGTATCCCCAGGTCACATGATGCGTATGCAGCAGATACGTCAGGTCAGTCCACGCATAGATCGGATCTCCATGCGGATCGGGCGGGCCGCCATATTTCTGCTCGTGCGGGTGAAAATCCGGCGGGATGCCAGGGGCATTCAATGCATTCGTGCAACTCATCGGGTCGTCATGACGGGTGCAATACGCCGACCAGGCCGACACCTCAAACAGATGCGCCGGAAGGCTCCAGGACGCATCAGGCTCAAACATGTGGTCCTGCAGCACAAACGTGCGGGCATACGCCCAATAGTTGGGGATCTCCCGTTGGTCGTGATAGCCCATCACATCCGGATTTTCTGAGGTCGAACATGCGGGGTTATTATGATCGCCACATCCCTTGAAGGCGCCCTCCGCCCCGATGACGAAACCGTCCATGCGGCCGTTGTCGATTGACTTGCGGCTATCCCGCGCGTAATGCGGACCACCGCCATTCACGTCGTTTTTGTCATGGTACGGGCTTTGACACGTTCCGGCCCTGGGGTCCGGGTTGCACACGGTGAACGCCCCATCCTTGCTCGGAATCCCATCGGCTCCCGGAAAGGTTCCGAAGTAGGAGTCAAAGGAGCGATTCTCCTGCATGATGATGATTACATGCCGAATCTTATGAATTCCCGTATGATCCGCCGAGGACACTTGACCTACAGCACTACTGGCGGCGAAAAGAGCGACCCCCAGACAAAAACACACTCCACCTGCCTTCATCCCGAACGCACCTCCGCTTGTATGGTTTAAGGTATTTCTCCTTCAGATGTAGACCCCGCGATTTCAATTCGAGTTGGTACTTACTTGAAAGAACCGCCGCTTTCATTCCCGGCTTCGGCGTACAGCAAGAGGAGAACAGCTGCAGCTGCTGCCGTGCGCTTTGCCGTTTTTCACTCTAGCACGTGGGGATGACGGCTGGCCTGTGTCACGGCTTTCCAAAACAAGATGAGTCTGAAGGATGGGAAACCCCAACTGACCATCTGTGCAGCGATGGCGCTCCCGCCCAATTGCTCAGATGGACGCCTGCTACGAGCACCCGCCCTTCAGAAATCGTGGTGATGGTCGATCGGCGGGAAGAATCGCAGCGGCACATTGTCATTCGTTGGCGCGGCTTCCTCCGCGACGGGTGGGTTGGCCGTCTCGGTCTGCGCGCGGAGCCTGGCCACGGTCAGCCAGTTGTCCTTGTGGGGCTGATCCGCGAACCACGGTGGCAGCGGCATGGCCAGATACCGGCTCAGCGCTTCGGCATATCCCTCGTAGAGAGCGCGCATCTCCCGCAGTCTTTCGCCGGAGCGCGCGTCGCGGCAAACGCTCAACCCGCTCTGGCAGAGCAGGTCGTACAGTTGCTGGAACCGTTCCGGCGGCAGTCGATCGGGCGCGTTATGAAGCGGCCGCAGCCAGAGAATCTGCGCCAGATCGACCATGGCGTGGCGAGCCATGGCAAAGGTTAGTTGAGCCTGCCGCGCCTCCTGCCCCTGGATGCCGGAGATCATCAGCGCCGAAGCGTCGAGAACGGCGGTGAGAGCGCTCAGCCAGCTCTGATGCGTGTGTTGCGAGCGAAAGTAGCAGAGCAGCGGATAGGAGATATGGCTCTCCAGCAGTTCCGCGGACCAGCGCTCCCACTCAATCAACAACACTGAAAGCGCCTGCTCCGCGCCCTGATGGGAATGGCGCCGCAGCAGTTCCGCCGCAGTCGGCGGCGAGCCGGCCCGCGCATCCAGCAGTGAGATGCTGACTTCGCGCCGCGAGAATGCACTGTAGAGGACGGGGAAATAGCCCATCACCACAGCCAGGAACCCGAGCCCCGTGCCCGACTCCAGAATGATGAGCGCGCGCGCCCATGCAGTCTGCGGCGTTACGTCACCGATGCCCAGAGTGAACAGGGTGGTTCCACTGACATACAGATCCGAGCGGAAACCGGACCGCTGCACCAGGTCCTTGAAAGGACTGCCCATCGCGTAAAAGATCAGCCCAAAACCCAGCGCCATCACAGCCGCCCAGACCACCAGAAGAAGAATCAACGACAGCGGCCCGTAGTAACTGAAGGCAGTCTCGCGCCGGCGGGCACTGCGCATGCGCCGCACCAGGAATACCCATGGATTCCAGGTGACGATATAAAAAATGCGCGTGAGCCGGAAGCGCCCGGACGCGCGCCGTGGGAGGATGATGGTCTGGAAGGCATCAAGAAGCACGACCCATAAGCAAACAACGCCGGCGGCAAGAGCAGCAACCTGCATGGATCCTCCATCCCCCCAAACTCAGAGGACAAAATGCTTCGTCCGTTCGCTGAATTTTATTACAGGCGATCCTCATGCCCACGCTTCTCCCGGCATACCGGCACAGGGGTTGGTCCCGGCGCAGACCACAAACGCCGCACAAATACGCGGCTTTGCCCTCTCAGCAATGCGCTTTCGATGCGCCCGGCTCGCACTTGATCCATGCCAGCGCATGGTACTCGTAGGGCAGATACTCCGGCTCCCAAACGTAATCCAGCAGTTGCTCCCGCAATGGCACATCGTCCATGGGCTCGGCGACTTCCTCGTCAATGGCCTGCTTTCCCACCGCCTCCGCCACCACCAGGCTGATCTTGCGGGCATCGCGGATGGGCGGCAGCAGCGGCGCGTCTTTGCCGCACTCGGCCTCCGACAGGCCGGCCAGCGCCTTGGCCGCGGCCATGATCATGCCGTCGGTAACCAGTTGCGCGCGCGAGACGAGCGCCCCGAGCGCCAACCCCGGAAAGATGTACGAGTTGTTCACCTGCGCAATGGGAATCAATCGGCCGTCCACCTCAACCGGCGCAAAGGGGCTGCCGGTTCCCACCAGCGCGCGGCCCTCGGTCCAGCGCAGCAGATCAGCCGGCCTGGCCTCAGTGAGCGAAGTGGGATTGGAGAGCGGAAAGATGACCGGCCTTTCGGTGCGGCTTGCCATTTCGCGCACAATCTCTTCCGTAAACGCTCCCGCCTGAGCCGACACGCCAACGAGAACCGTCGTCCTGGTATTGCGCACGACGTCGAGCAGCGAGATTGAGTCTGTGCCCGACAGTTTCCACTCCGCCACCTCTTCCCGCTTGCGCATCAGCAGTTCCTGCCCGGGCCGCACGCCCTGGCATCCCTCCACCAGCAAGCCGTAGCGATTGAAGGCATAGATGCGTCTGCGCGCCAGCTCTTCGCTGAGCCCTTCTTCCTTCATGGCGGCGATCAGCAGCTTCGCAATGCCAAGCCCGGCGGCACCCGCGCCGAAGAGAACGATGGTCTGCTCGGTCAGCGGTATGCACGTGGCCTGAACGGCGGCCAGTAGCGTAGCCGTCGTCACCGCCGCCGTTCCCTGAATGTCGTCGTTGAAGGTGCAGAGCCGGTAGCGATAGCGCTCCAGCAGCCGCGCTGCGTTCACACCGGCAAAATCCTCCCACTGCAACAGGATGTGGGGCCAGCGGCGCTCCACCGCAGAGACAAACTCCTCCACAAAATCGTCGTACTCCTGGCCGCGCACACGGTGGTGTTGCCAGCCGATGTAGATCGGATCCTTGAGCAGCGCCTCATTATCGGTACCCACATCCAGCAGCACCGGCAGGCAGTGCTCCGGCGGAATCCCGCCCAGCGCCGTGTACAGGGCCATTTTGCCGATAGGAATCCCCATGCCGCCGGCCCCCTGATCGCCGAGCCCAAGGATGCGCTCGCCATCGCTCACCACGATGCAGCGGATGTCGTCATAGCGCGGATCGGCCAGGATCTGGTCGATCCGCTCGCGGTTTGGATAGCTGATAAACAGCCCGCGCGAACGACGCCAGATCTCGCTGAACCGCTGGCAGCCCTCGCCCACCGCCGGCGTGTAGACGATCGGCAGCAACTCCTCTGTATGGTGCGCGATCAGCGAGTAAAACAGCGTCTCGTTGGTGTCCTGCAGGTCGCGCATAAAGGAATACTTGGCAAACGCCGTCGTCAGGCTCTCAAAGGCCTTCATGCGGCGACAGCGCTGCTCCTCAAGGGTGCCGATGTGCGGCGGCAGCAAGCCATGCAGCGCAAAGGCGTCGCGCTCTTTTTCCGTAAAAGCCGTGCCCTTATTCAGCCGGGCGTTCAGCAACAGTTGAAAACCGGAAAGCCGGGTATGAATCACGGCTCTATGATTCCTGCTTGCACATTTTGGAGACTCTTCGATCACGTGTGTGTTGTTCACTTGCGTGTCCTCCTCGCTCTCGAGGCTTTTACACCCAACACTTCGCGAGCCCTCCGGGAAGCGCATATCCATCCGGGACAGTCCGTCGGCTCATCTTTATTTGGGCCCGGCCAGGAGCCGGCCTGTTCCCGCAGAAGATGCGCTCTTTATTATGCGATGGGTGGACCTGCGCCGACCTATGAGATTCATCACACGGGTTTTGTTCAATTCCCGGAGGCGGTATGGCCGGAAACGATAGAGAGGAATCTGCGCCCGAAACTGCCGCCGGCACGCCCCTCAATGATCCCGGGGAACCGAGGCAGGGCCTGCCGCGCAGAAGGACAACCTTCGCGGCCCATCAGGTTCGCGTCCGCAATGGCCGCTTCCGCAGCCAGCGTTGCGCACAACGCCTAGCTCTTCGGATCTCCCAGCCACGAAACGCTGAACTGCGCTCCCGCGAAAAGGATCAGCCCCGAGACATAGGCCCAGAACAACAGCCCGACGGAGACAAAGAACGGGCCATACATTGCGCGCAAGTCCAGGTGGGGCAGAACTGCCACAAAGACGAGCCGTGCCGCCAGCCAGACAATCCCGGTTGCAACGGCCGTGCGCAGCACCGGCCGCCACGGAACCTTGCGGTTCGGCAGCAGCCAGTAGATAAAAAAGAAAAACAGGATCGCGGCCACCCCGGTCGAGGCCGACAGCCAAATGTAACTGAGCCCCTTGAAGACAAAGTTGCCGGTGTGGTGAAAGAAGATGAAGGTCAGGATCGCCTGCGCGCCCTCATTCACAAAGATGCTTGCCATGGCCAGCACAACCATCAGCAACGCCAGTCCGAAGGCTACCGTCTGGTTCCACAGATAATTGCGGCTCTTGGCCACGCCCCATGCCTGGTTCAGCGCCACTTCCAGCGGCAGAAAGATCCCCGTGCAGGAGACGAGAATCATCACCAGCGAGAATATCTGCACACCGTGCCGCGGAGCCACTACCGACAGGTTGTAGGTGAGCCATTCCTGGCTTGCCGTCGAAGGCAAATAATAAACGACCATCTGGTCGATCACATCCACCATGGCTTCAGAATGGAAGACCGAGCGGGCCAGCGTATACAACAGCACGGTAAAGGGAATAAACGAGATGATCGCGTTGGCCGCCACACTGAAAGCGAAGGTGTGCACCTCGCTGTCGAGCAGGTAGGAGACGAGCGCCTTGCCGTCCCGACGCCAGCGATACCACTTGGAAATTGAGGCCGGTTCGGCCGCCTCCACCGTGCCACCGGCCTCGATCTTCGTTTCCTTGGGCACGACGGAATTGAAACCTTCAGCCACCTTGCTGCTCCTCGCTGGCAAACTCCGAAGCGCGCTCCGATTGGACACAGCAAAAAACGCGCCCGCCGGTCCCACGTATCTTCAGCGATTGCATCTATTTCAGGATAGCCCTATGCGCCCACCCCTTGTTGCACGAGCAAAATCCGAACCCGCCCTCGTACAAACAGGACTCAGTTATCTCCACGGCCCGACTCTGGATTTCCGAGTTTCTCAAGCGCCCACCTCGTCGCCGCGCGCAGCCCCTGGTCCGCAGCCTCGGCCCACGCCCTGAGCCAGGGCGCAAAGCGCGCCTCTCCACTGTTTCCCATGGCAACGGCCACGTTCCGCCGCATACCCACAAAACCTGCTCGCCGCACCGGCGAGCCGTTGAACTGCCGTTCAAACTCCGCCTCGTCCATCCCGGCCAGCCAATCCAGCGCCGGGTTCAC
>JAJZAL010000204.1 GCA_021799405.1 Acidobacteriota bacterium | reverse complement strand
GGTAAGCGGATTCTGTCCCGGAACATAGACCGGGCGCGTACCGGCAAAGGCCGGCGCGCCGCTTACACCCATGCCTGCCGGAAAGCCGGAGGATATCTGAATGATCGCGGTCAGTGTCCAGCCGCCGGCGGCTTGATTGGCCCAGCCCGGCATATTGGCGCCGTACGGTTTGCCACGGCCGACAGGGACAGGCCAGGTGGCCGTTCCGATGATGTGCTGCGGAATGTCCGAGGCAAGATTCGAGTGCTCGTACTGATGCAGGAAGTAGTAATCCTGGATTCCTGGGTTTCCGGTGGGGTTCAGGAATCCATTGGTGAGATCGCTGACATTGCCCAGCAGCTTGGACCAGATATACGACACGGAGCCGTTGAACCCTCCGGAATGATTCATAAGCCACGTTGCCTGCAGCGCGTTGTACGTCGTAGATCCCTGATCCCAGTAGGCGACACCCACGGAGCCATTCTGAATGCCGCTGATCGCGCCGCCAGTGTACTGCGGAAACGCGGTGAGCAACTGGACACGCTGCACGGTCGGCTTTGAAAGCAGTGACCCGGGAGCAAGGCCGGAGGCTCCATAAAAGGGATTGGTCACCTGCGCTTCCAGATAAGAGACCTGCGCCGAACTGCCTGGAGCGCCGAAATAAGCCGGCTGCAGATCATTGAGGCGAATGTTCATGGGAAGTTTGACGCCGTGGCCGCCGACATAATTCACCTGCGCGACCATGCCTCTTCCCAGGTTGCGCTGGACACCTAAATTCCACTGCTGTTGATACGAGAGCGGATTGTCGTAGCGAAATCCTGAGATCGTCGATCCAGAACTGACGCCCGCACCAGCGGCCGCACCTGCCGGCAGCGCGACTCCAGACGGGAATGGATTGTCGATCGTAACTGCGGGTGTAAATCCGCTGGCGCTGGTCGGGATGCTCGTTGACTGCGTGAATCCGATATTCGGATCACCAAAGCCGCGTTCCGAGATGGGCAAAAAGAGGATCCCATAACCGCCGCGGACTACCGTGTCCGGTGTGATCCCGTACGAGAAGCCGAGACGTGGCGCAACTTCGTGGTAGTAGGTCGGTGAAGTGCGCGAGGGGTTGCCGTTAGCCCCCAGAAACTGCGCTCCTCCGCGAATATTGAATCCAATCGAGGCCGAGAGCGGATTGATGACATTCGGACTGAAATCGGCCCAGCGATTGTAGCGCTCCGCGAAGCCCGTCTCAACATCCCACCGCAACCCCAGATTCAACGTCAGATTCTGCAATAAGCGCCAGTCGTCCTGAATATACAGCCCGTTCACCCATTGGTTGAATGCCACGGTTTCCTGACGGACGATATTGCCGGCGCCGGGATAGCCAAGCAGGAAGGAAGCCCACGAGTCGAAGGGGCTTTGCCCCGAAGGCAACGGAGAATTCGGTGTTGGGCCACCCGTGTACTGCGTGTTGAAAGTGAAGTTACCAGTCGGACCTCCAAGACCCAACTGATTTTCCAGAATCAGCCGGCCATTGTATCCCATAGCGATGTTATGCTTGCCGCGCTGAAGCATAACACTGGCATTCAACGAGTGGGTATAATGCGCCCACAGGTTAAAGCTGCTGGAGAAGCCGAGCGATTGCAGGCCGCTAAAGGCGATAAACGGCAGGCCGGGGACTTGCTGCTGCGATGTAAATTGACTGGAAAAGCCGTATTTGGATGCATCGTACATGTAGAAGTTGTTGCCCAGCTGATAATTGGTCTGACGCGCGAAGCCATAGCTGAACTGCACCAAGGTGGAGGGCGATAGCGTCCAGATATCTTCCGCGGCAAACAGATACGCGGTAAGGTGCTGTTGCCAGCCGCTTGGAGCGTCCACTGTGTTGAAAAAGGGTGAGTAATTCAAGTGGCCGTTCGTATCGCGAGTACCCCGGATGAAAGCTCGCTGCTTGTCTGAAAAGTTATGATCGACGCGAAAGTTGAACTGGTTGTCCGTGTCAGTAATGGTCTGGACGCTACTGTAGTTATTGACAATTCCCGGCGTATTGGGCGCCGGGAAAAACGACAGAAGAGATTTCGCTACCGGATTGAAGGAGCTTGCGGGAATGCAGTATCCGGCAGGATAAGCGGTGCCGTTACATGTAGCCGCCGGAATAGGCGATCTTTGGCCGGTCGTGGAATTGTAAGAGTTGGGGTCATAAACCACGGTTGGCGCTTCCGTAAAGATGCCTTGCCGCATGAGTGCCGTCGGAACCGTAAGCAGACTGACAGTGGGAGCTAAATTTCTGATGCCTTCATATCCGAAGGTGAAGAATGTCTTGTCTCTGCCGTTATACATCCGCGGCAGGTAGACCGGCCCACCGACAAAGGCGCCAAATTGGTTCGAGCGATGGGGCGGACGAAAATCGTTAATCCCGGGATAGGGATAGACACCGCTGCGCTTAGTGAAAAAGTTGGCGGCATCGAGCTTATCGTTGCGAAGAAAATCGTAGACGCTTCCGTGCAACTGATTCGTCCCGGACTTGGTCACGATGTTCAGCACCGCGCCGCTGGTCATGCCATACTGGGCCGGCGGATCGGATGTGACGACCTTGAATTGGCTGACTGCTTCTACTGAGGGCGTGACGGCCGGCTGGCCTTGACAGCAGACCACGATCGAAACACCATCGAGCAGCACCTCATTCGATCCGCCGATTCCGCCGTTTGATTGAAAGTTGTTCGTGGCCGCCGCAACCACCGCTCCGCGGGCCACAGCGACTCCCACACCAAAATACTGGCCTGCCGCAATGCCCGGCGACAAGATCGCCAACCCATAGGGATTGCGCCCATTCAGAGGCAGATCACTCACTTGCCGTGACTGAACCGTGTAGTCCAGATTCGAAGTCTGCGTATCCAGCGCTCCAGCGGCCTCCCCCTGCACGGTAACTGTTTCACTCTCCCGCCCGACCGACAAGGCGACGTCTACCTCTGCAACCTGGCCCACCGTCAGCGTGAGCGAGGTCACCGACTTCTGGAATCCCCGCTTTTCCACCGACACAGTGTATTGGCCCGGCAGCAACTGAGGAAAGGTGTATTGCCCCGCGTTGTTCGTCTGTCCGTGTAGTGTCAGTCCGGTGGCCGCCTGGTTCAACGTCACACTGGCATCCGGAACCACCTTTCCCGCAGGGTCTGTCACCGTGCCCAAAATTGTCCCGTTCTGCACTTGTGCCTGCAGCAGACCTGCCGTCAGCAGCGCGGCGCATAGGAACCATATGAAGCACGCGCATGAAAGCCCGTTCCCGTGCTTGCGTCCGAATGGCGTCTCAAGCTTCATGCCGGCCGCTCGCTTGCCGGCGTGAAAGATCCTACCAATGAGCTGCCTCATCTATCTTCCTCCTCCCTCAAATGCGCTGGGACCCCAGTACACGTCATGTACTACTCCCGCTTTTGGGTTCTTACGTGTGTCCGCTGCTCTGCCCCTCCGTTCAGCGGTGGCCGTGACCGGTTCGTCGATTCTTCACTTACTTGACCCCGTGCCCGTAACAAGAACCTGCGCCAGCGCCGCTGGCGCCATTGCGCCGTCCTTCCTCACTCGCGAAACAACCTGCAAAGCCATCCCGTGCTCGTCGAAACCGCCGGCGCGGTGTCACGATCGTATTTTCCAAGTTGGATTCTAAACATATAGTTGTCTATACCGCTTGTCAAGTGAAAAAGTACAGTATTTCGCAAAATTTCCGGCTCTCCTTAGGTAACGTGTTTCGAGTTGTTTATCCCAGGGATGAACGCGGATTAGAGAGACGATGGCGGTATGTTGAATTCCGCGGGAGCATTTGTCTACAGCGAAACCGGAGTTGGTATATCCTGATGGGCCCTTGTACCTTTATTGCCGAGTCGACTCACGTTGGGGTTGCGTCGGCCCGCAGGTAATGCCAGCGCAATACAGCATCCCGGATTTTGCCAGTATTCTTATGGCAAAAATATCCCTGCAGAGCTGCAACCTGCTTGTCAAACCGAAATTAGGAACCCGTGCAGTAGCTCCGTAGATAATGAAGGTGTAATAGAGGGCCAATGATGAGACGATTCTCTTTTCTGTTCCTCGTCGGTTGCTGCCTGTTCCGGATTTCGGCGGCAGGTCAACTGCCACTGCTCGGAATCGCGCGAGTCAGCATCCGTGTCACCAATCTTGGCCAGGCTCGCGCCTTTTACTCTCGCATCGCCGGCTTCGAAGAGGCATCGGATGCCCGGAACCGCGATGGATCCGTGGCCGCCGCTTATTTCAAGATCAACGATCGCCAGTTTCTCAAAATTATTCCGGGACTAGACGCGAATCAGGCACGGCCAATGGTTGGATTCGCGATCCTTACCGATCAGATTGCGGGTCTGCGCAGGATGCTCATCGCCCGTGGCCTGCATCCAAGCAAGATTCGACGCGATGCCGATGGCAGCCGAGGCTTTACACTTACTAACTTGCCTGGCCAGGATCTCGACTTTCTCGAATTTGTGCAATACGGACCCAAGGCCCTGGCAGATCGGACCAGGGGGCAATATCTCAGTGCTCACCGGCTCTCAGCTAACCTGGAGCATGTTGGGATTATCGCGACTAATTTCGATACCGCCTATGACTTCTACGTGAAAACGCTTGGCTTTCACGAAATCTGGCGGCGGCTGACTGCGGATCGTAGCCGGCCAGTAATTGATCACATTCAAATGCCGGGACCAAGTGGCGATTTTATCGAGTTGTCAAATATCGGTGAGAGTACTTCCTTAACAAGAAGGCGCGCGGGTGTCGCGGCCCATCTCGCATTCACCGTCCCGGATATCAATGCCGTGGTGATGGAGGTGCATAAGCTGGAACCCACGATGCACCTTCAGGCGCCACGATACGGACTCGACAATCGCTGGAATTTCAATCTCTTTGATCCGGACGATACCCGGGTCGAATTTATGCAGGTGGCGGATCCGACACGCCCGGCCCCGGCCGTGGTTGTTACGCCCGCCGACTTTGGGAAAGCTGCGAGCGCGATCGGGATCTTTGCCGGACAATCCGATGTCGGTCATCCAGCCTTGCCGGGTTCTGCTTCTTTCAACCCAGCACAAAACCAATACCTGGTATCGGGCGCTGGCGCCAATATGTGGGGCAGTAAGGACGAGTTTCATTATGTATGGCGCCGTATTCCAGGGGACTTCTCTCTTACCGCAACCGTGCATTTCCCCAAGCAGGAACCGCCCAGTCATCGCAAGGCTGCATTGATGGCGCGACAAAGCCTGGCTGGTGACGCACCCTACGCCGATGCGGTGGTTCATGGCAGCGGGCTTACAGAGTTGCAGTTCCGCGAGGCAGCAGGAGATCTGACCCACGCCATCCGCTTTCCAATTGACGCGCCGGTGCGGATTCGCCTGGAGCGCAAGGCCGGTTGGTTCACCATGTATGCAGCCCGCGAGGGGCAGCCACTTCAGGAGCTTGGCGCGTACGCTCTGAAGATGAGCGACCCGATCTATCTGGGTTTGGCGGTATGCTCACATAACCCGGCAACGATTGAAACCGCGGTCTTCTCCAACGTTAGTTTGAAAGTCATCCCAGGAAGCTCGCGGAAGAATGCGGCAGTCAGGCACGCGAGCGCGCCTTAGCATCTATTCAGCAAAGTGCAGTAAACAGCCTCCTATCGGCCGCGGTTGCGGTAAACTTGGAACACCGTTCCGACCGCACCGACGCATAGGGTCTGGCACAGGCCTGCCCGATCGGGTAATAAGCCAACTCTGAGAGATATGAGATGCATGAGGCACTAACGCACTGGCACCAGACATACACTATCTTCGGACAGGGGTTGGGCATTTCAACCCTGCTCGCGGCGTTGCCGATATTCATTTTGCTATTCATCCTCGGTGTACTCAGGAAAGCGGCCTGGATTGCAGGAACAGCGGGTCTTGCGGCTACTATGGCGCTGGCGATCGCGGGGTACGGCATGCCTGCGAAAACAGCAGTCAGCGCGGCCCTTTATGGAGGGGCCTTTGGGATCTTTCCGATATCATGGATTATCTTTTGGGCGATTGCCCTCTTTCAGGTTACGGTTGACACCGGTAAGTTTGAGATCATTCGCGACTCGGTTGCGCATCTCACCCCCGACCCAAGGCTGCAAGCACTTCTGATTGCATTTTCCTTTGGAGCGTTTCTTGAAGGTGGCGCCGGTTTTGGAACCCCGGTGGCGGTTGCTGCGGCGATGATGACTGGCCTGGGCTTTTCTGCCTTCAGCGCCTCTGCGCTTTGCCTGCTCGCAAATACCGCCCCAGTCGCCTTCGGCGCAATCGGAATTCCAGTCATTACGCTTGCCGGAATCACAGGCCTGCCCCTCGACAGGTTGAGTACGCTGGTGGCCTTTCTCTGCGCGCCTGCGGCCATGATCCTGCCTGTCTATCTTCTCGTGGTCACTTGCGGCCTCAGTACTATGACCGGGATTTGGCTGCCCGCCCTGGCCGCAGGCATTTCCTTCGCGGTGACTCAGGTTCTTGTATCCACATACATCGGACCGCAACTCTCCTCGATCCTTGCGGCGCTCACATCCATGATCGCGCTCATAGCGATTTGTCGCTTTCGTTCCTGGAGATCAGGCGATCCAGAGACGCCGGAGGGTGCTGCTTGTTACGTTCCGCGAGGAACTGATATCCGATCTTTTGCTTCAGAAGCCTCCGCGGAACAAAGCAACGGTCCACTAACGAAGATCCCGCCAAAACATTCCGCTGGCCAAATTCTTTATGCATGGTCCCCATATGCTTTGCTGGTAATCTGTGTCATTCTCTGGGGTTTTTCATCTGTTCAGAAGATACTGAACAAGGCAAGCATCGTCCTGGCCTGGCCGCTGCTCCACAATGTGGTTCTGCGCATGCCACCTGTCGCTTCCGCACCTTCTCCCTATCCCGCCACTTTCTCATTCAACTTTTTTTCCGCAGCCGGAACCGCCTGTATGGCAGCCACGTTTCTCGCGAGCATTTGCCTTCGGGTCAGTCCATTACGCATGGGGAAAATTCTGCTGCGGGTGGCACGGCAACTGGCGCTTCCAATAGCCACCATCGCGCTTGTGCTGAGCATTGGCTTTCTGATGAACTACTGCGGCGCGACGGCGACGCTCGGCCTTGCTTTCGCTTCGACCGGCAAGCTATTCCCGTTCTTTAGTCCGCTTCTGGGCCTTTTGGGAGTCTTTTTGACTGGCTCGGATACTTCTTCCAATGCGCTCTTTGGAAACCTGCAGGTTGTTACCGCCGGCCACCTCGGGCTTGACCCGACTCTGGTGGCGGCAGCCAACGCCGCCGGCGGCGTCATGGGCAAGATGATCAGCGTTCAAACCATCGCCGTCGCGGCAGCGGCAACGGGATTGTCAGTGATGGAGCAGGCGAAGCTCTTTCGCTTCACCTTGAAGCACAGTATCTTTCTCGGAGCCGTTATCGGATTGCTGGCGCTCCTTTATGCTTACGGTCTGCATATTTAGTTATCGAAAGAGATCCGCTTTCCTTGCCATGACTATCGAGTAAGTATCGTCCCTCTTCGCCCGAAGATACCTACTCGTTATTCTGCAATAGTCCCACGCATCGCTTGTTTCCTGCTGTTTCCCCGGCGGCGCCATCTGCCTTGTCGCCACAAGAAAAGTCTCTCGGAGTCCCTCGCTCCGTCATCGGGAGGCACGATCAGCAATCCTCCTATCTACCTTCCTTTTTCAGCACACGCTGATAAGCGGGCAAGGTAAGGAACTCGACGAACTGCGGCGCTCGGGTCAGTTCGCGCACAAGGTCGGCGGCCTCCATATAAGCCGCATAGCGTTCGGCATCCACAATGGCTTTCTGCTTCGCGAGTTCTTCGGCAATGAGATTCTCAACCAGCGGACTGTCTACAATTCTTCCGTCGCTGAGCCGGGCCTTGTGATGCACCCACTGCCAGAGTTGCGCCCGGCTGATCTCCGCGGTCGCGGCGTCTTCCATCAGGTTGAAGAGCGGCACGCAGCCAATGCCGCGCAGCCACGCCTCCATGTATCCAAGTCCCACCGCGACATTCTGCTTCAAGCCTGCATCCGTGATCTGCCCCGGGGGAACCTGCAACAGGTCCACGGCGGTGGGGTTGAAATCCGGTAACTGCTTCGCTATCTGATTGGCCTGCGGCATCAGGCGATCGAAGACTTCCATCGCTACGGGCACCAACCCGGGATGTGCCACCCAGGTTCCGTCGTGACCGTCGCCAGCCTCCCGCTCCTTGTCGGCGCGCACCTGGGCGATCGCTTTATCATTCGCCACGGGATCGGTTTTAACCGGGATATAAGCCGACATCCCGCCAATCGCATGCACGTTGCGCCGGTGGCATGTCTTGATGGCCAGCTTCGAATAGCTGCGCATAAAATGCGTCGTCATGGTCACCAGGGCACGGTCGGGCAGCACCGCTTGCGGGTCAGTGGCAAACTTTTTGATGAAGCTGAAGATATAGTCCCACCGCCCGCAGTTCAATCCTGCCGAGTGTTCGCGCAGCTCATAGAGAATTTCGTCCATCTCAAACGTGGCGAGAATCGTCTCAATCAGCACGGTAGCCTTGATCGTGCCGCTCGGCAGGCCCACCTTTTCCTGCGCGCGCAAAAAGATGTCGTTCCACAGCCGCGCTTCCAGATGGCTCTCCATCTTGGGCAGGTAGAAATAGGGGCCGCTGCCGCGAGCCAGGAGTTCTTTCGCATTGTGAAAGAAGTAGAGCCCGAAGTCGAAGATAGACCCGGACATCGGCTCGCCATCGATCAGCACATGACGCTCGTCGAGGTGCCAACCGCGCGCGCGAACAAACAGAACAGCCGTCTTATCATTCAGCTTGTACTGCTTCCCGGTTGCGGGATCGGAATAAGTGATCGTGCGCCGGATCGCATCACGCAGGTTGATCTGGCCGTCGAGCAGGTTGTTCCAGAGTGGTGTGCTCGAGTCCTCGAAATCAGCCATGAAGACTTTCGCGCCGGAGTTGAGCGCGTTGATGATCATCTTGCGATCCACGGGTCCGGTAATCTCCACGCGGCGGTCGAGAATATCCCCGGGCAGCGGGGCCACGGTCCAGGCTGCCTCACGAATTTTCCTGGTCTCAGCGAGGAAGTCAGGCTTTGCCCCGGCATCAAGCATCTTCTGCCGCTCGTGACGCGCGGCCAGCAGTTCTTTGCGGCGTCCATTAAATGTCCGCTGCAGGTCCGCCAGAAAAGCAACGGCGTCAGGCGTAAGGATTGCAGAGTGGCTTTCGCTGACCGGCGCAAGCACTTCAACACCGGGGACATCGACGGTTACAGGCATTGGGCAGCTCCCTATTCGTAAATTTTTCAGCACATGCGTCGAGAATGAGTGCGCATGGACTTATCCGTTGCAATCTTAAATTCGCCGTCCCCCGCTGCTCAAATCAATAAAAATGGCGG
>JAJZAL010000203.1 GCA_021799405.1 Acidobacteriota bacterium | reverse complement strand
TCAAATTGCCGATCTATATTTCCTGGAATATAACGCGTGGACAATGACGACCGCAGATGCCATGGCGAACGGCGACAAGTTCCTGACGTTGCCGGGCGGCTACCTGATTTGGAACTCGAGCTGGTCTGCCGCCGACCGCGTCAAGAACGTGGACGACACAATCAAGGATTTTCTCGCCAATGAAATGATGCTCAGCCGGTAATCAGCCGCCGGCCGGTCCCTGGCGTCGGCCGGCCTGCTTCAGCCATTTTCCCGGTCAGCCTCCGCAGGCATCGTTTTTCATTGCCCGGCATCTCTATCCGCGCGCCAGCGGGCAATGCGAGTATCCTGAAGTCAGCACTATGACTTCCTCCCAGGAAAAAGGAAACATGGCAGAAATAGCCATTGAGGCCACTGAGGTACCCGCGCAATTGCCTAATATGCGCGTGGCAGTTTTGGGCGCCGGCAAGATGGGCGGCATCCTGCTCCAGGCATTCTTAAAAGAGAACCTGTTCTCCCCCGACCGGATTCATGCCACCGTAGGCCACGCTGAGCGCGCGCTCGCCCTCAGCACGCAGTGGGGCGTGGACGTCGGCACCGATAACCTTGCGGCGGTCCGGCAGGCCGACCTGATTCTGGTCGGTGTCAAGCCCTTCCAGGTGCCCGATCTTATTGCCGAAATCCGCCCCGCGCTCACGCGGGAAAAGGCAATCGTCTCATTCGCGGCTTCGGTCAAGACCCGCGCCATTGAAGAAGCCGCCGGCATGGAAATCGCCGT
Organism: Acidobacteriota bacterium; assembly: GCA_021799405.1. The sequence goes on along the minus strand of JAJZAL010000203.1, from coordinate 8,615 downwards.
GATCCGCGCCATGCCGAACACCCCGTCCGCGCTGGGAGCGGGCGTAGCGGCTCTCTGCCGCGGGCGCTTTGTCAGCGACGAAAAGATGGATCTGGCGCACCGCATCTTCGAGACCGTTGGCCGCACCGTAGTTGTGGACGAGAAGCATATGGACGCCGTAACCGGGCTGTCCGGCTCAGGCCCGGCCTATGTCTACATCATCATCGAAGCGCTGGCCGAGGCAGGCGTGAAAGTGGGCCTGCCCCGCGACATCGCCACGCTGCTGGCCGCGCAAACCGCCTACGGCTCCGCCAAGATGGTGCTGGAGACCGGCTATCATCCGGCCCTGCTGAAGGACGCCGTGACCACCCCCGCCGGCTGCACTATTGACGGCATTCTGGAGTTGGAGGAAGGCGGGCTGCGCGTCGCCCTGATCAAGGCCGTGATGCGCGCCACCGAGCGCGCCAAGCAACTGGCCGCGGGATGACGAACCGGGCCAGGGATCATAAAAGAGCGATAGTGAGAGGATGGGGAGCTTGCTTTCCCATCCTCTTGCTGCAGAAAGGCAGAAGTAAACTGAAGGCCGGGAGCAAGTGCGAATCAATCAGGTGATACCATGATCTCGCTCAGCAAGGAGAGGCGATGAACATTCATGAAGGAGCAAGAAGAATGCAACGCGCAGGGCAGTGGATGGTCTTGATCCCGATTTCCGCGCTTGTCCTGCTGGTTCTTGTAACGGTGGGCATAACCACCTTCCATTCTGGAACGCTCTTTCCGTGGGGCATCCTGATTCCAGCATGCATTCCGCTGGTCATGCTCGGCGCGATACTCTGGATCGCCGGCTGGATTGTGGATGGCTTTGCCAGAGATGCCCAGAAAATCGCTCATTGACAGCAGCATCCTCAAGCCGCCCGGCCCAAGCTCACCCATGCAACGTCCAACCTGGCTGCCCAAATACATCCCGGAACTTGACGGCCTGCGCGGCCTGGCGATTCTCGCTGTCATCCTCTACCACTGCAACCCGCGTCTGAAGGGCACCTGGATTTACTACGCCACATTGTGGGGTTGGGCGGGGGTCATCATCTTCTTTGTGCTGAGCGGATTTCTGATCACGTCGATTCTGCTCACCACCCGCGACAAGCCGCATTACTTCCACAACTTCCATGCGCGCCGCATCTTGCGCATCTGGCCGGTCTACGCACTGGTACTGATCGTGGTGTATCTTGAGGCTCCGTGGTTCATCGGCCCGCCCGTTTGGCAGGCGATTCGAACCGCGCCGTGGCTGGCCTACATCTTTTTTGTCCAGAATCTCTTTCATCTGACGCTGCCGCCCGCTCTTGGCCCCACCTGGGCACTGGCCATCGAGGAGCAGTATTACTTTGTGTGGGCGCCGCTGGTGCGCTTCCTGCGCCGGCCCTGGATGCTGGCCTTGGTTTTGGCCGCCACGCTGGTCGCCTCGCCGCTGTTGCGCCGCGCCAATCTGCCCTGGATCACGCCGACGCACACGCTCATTCACCTTGACGGCCTGGCCTGGGGCAGTCTGCTGGCGCTGGCCTTGCACACGCTGCCACTCACCCGCCGTGTCTGGCTCTGGATGGGCCTTGGCGGCCTGGTCGCCGGTATTTGGGGCACCGCAACCATTGCCGGCGGCACCGCCTTCCTTGACTCCGCGTTGGCTGTCGCCTTCGCCGGAGCCATGCTTGCCACCATCACCTCCAGCGGCGCACGCAACCCGCTTTGCGCCGCGCTGCGCAGCGGTCCGCTGGCCTTTTATGGCCGCATCAGCTACGGCCTCTACATGATTCACATCTCGGTCTTCATCTTCTTCGGCTGGTTCGACCTGCGCATGGACCGCTACGGCATCGCCGGCAACCTGGCCGTCGTAGCCTTCCGTCTGGCCGTATCAACCGCGGTTGCCACCGCGCTCTGGTATGGCTTCGAGTCTCAAATTCTCAAGCTCAAGCGCTATTTTTGAGCGCAACCCGCCTGCCGGGCGCATTATGGAAGTGAGCGGAGACGGGTCTCAAATGCTTCCCCAATCGTCTCCTTGAAAAGGGGAATCCTGTCATGCTTTCCATCCGCTCGCTTACCGGCCTCGCCGCTGCCGGTTTGATGGCTTCTGCGCCCCTGTCCGTTGGAATGGGCCAGGCGCCACCGGCACAGCCCGGGCAGCCCGCCGCTGCTCAGTCTGCCCCTGCCGCTTCAGGCCAGCCCGCGCCCCTGGTGCGCGCCAACGCCAACCTGGTTCTGGTGGATGTGGTCGTTACCGACCACGGCAACCCGGTCTACAACCTCGACCGCAGCCGCTTTCATGTCATCGAAGACGGCCACGAGCAGCAGATCAGCGCATTCGACGAGCACAAGCCCACGGCCCTGCCTGCGGCTCCCGTGAAGCCCGGTGAGCTGCCGCCGAACACCTACACCAACGTCCCTGTATATCCAGACACCGGCACCGTCAATGTCCTCCTGCTTGACGCCTTGAACACGCCCATGGTCAACCAGGCCGATGTGCGCCACCAGATGATCGAATACATGGGCAAGATCAAGCCCGGCACTTCACTCGCCATCTTCACCCTCTCCTCGCAATTGCGGCTGATTGAAGGCTTCACCACCGACGTCGGCGCACTGACCCGGGCGCTCCAGAGCAAGAGGGCCAACGCGCAGGCTTCCGTCATTCTCGACTCCAAGACTGAATCGGCCCAGCAGACCCTCGAAGACACTCTGGCCAGCATGGCGGACCCCTCGCACATGCCCAGCCCGGAAGCGGTCAGCGCAATCCAGCAGTTCGAAGCCGATCTGACCTCCTTTCAGCTTGACCAGCGCGTTCACATCACCATGGACGCCATGCAGCAGTTGGCCCGTTATCTCAGCGCCATCCCCGGCCGCAAAAATCTGATCTGGTTTTCGGGATCGTTTCCCATCACCGTCGATCCCAACGGCGATCAGCCTGAGCCCTTCCTGAATGTGCGCAACTACTCCGACCTGATGCGGAGAACCAGTGAACTGCTCACCGCGGCACGCGTGGCCGTCTACCCGGTGGATGCGCGCGGCATGATGTCGCAGTCCACCTCCGACGCCGCCTACTCGCCCTCGCGCAACGAAGTAAGCGTCAACAGCCAGGGCAGGATGGTCGTCAGCTCCCCCGCCCTCAACGACTCCCACGTGCTCAAGGACTACCAGAACTTCCTGACCCAGACGATGGAAGAGCACGGCTCCATGGAGCAGATCGCCCAGACCACGGGCGGCAAGGTATACATGAACACCAATGATCTGGAGGAGGCCGTGGCCGGCGCCGTCCAGAACGGCTCCAGTTATTACACCCTCGCTTATGTCCCCTCCAATCAGAAGTTCAAGGGCAACTTCCGCAGGATTCAGGTCCGCGTCGACGGCGCCCGCTACGATCTCTCCTATCGCCGTGGCTACTACGCCGACCCGACCAACAAGCCCAACTCGCACAACCCCGGAAAAGCCACTCTGATCGAAACGGCTACCCTCCATGGCGCGCCGCCGGCTACGCAGGTCATCTTCAAGACGCGTGTGCTCTCTGCAGCCGATCCATTCTTTGCGGGCGCCCAGTTCCCCGATACTCCCGAGGGCGCCATGGCCTCATCGCTCAAGCCGCCGCGGCACCTCTACCTCGTGGACCTTGCCGTGGACCCGCACTTTGTCACCTTCCAGAGCCTGCCCAATGGCGTTCACCAGGCGGAGCTGGAGTTCGTGCTGGTGGCCTACGATGCTGACGGCAAGCGGGTCAACTATCAGGACCGCAGCTACGCCATCACCATCAAACCCGAGGACTACCAGCAGAAGATGGAATCCGGCCTCCGCGCCCGCCTGCCCATCGATCTGCCCGCCGGAGAGGGATCACTGCGCATCGCGGTCCAGGACCTGAATGCCAGCCGCGCGGGTTCGCTGGAGGTTCCTGTGACTGTGCCTGCGAAGTAGCGGCTCCCGCATCACAGCACGGACAGTTTTGATCCGCGCCGCCGCTCAGCGCCCCTCTGTGACCTCAGTCACCCCCGTTCCAGCAAACGGCTGCTAGCCTTGGGGTAGCACGCAATCTATCCCTGGCGAGGTGCATCATGGTTGAGAAAACGGGGAGCGAGACCGCGAGCCAAGCTCCCCTTTCCGCTGAAATGCTGGCCAAAATGGACGCCTACTGGCGCGCGGCCAACTATCTTTCCGTCGGTCAGATCTACCTGAAAGACAATCCCCTTCTCGAACGCCCTCTCACCCTGGACGACGTGAAGCCGCGGCTGCTGGGCCACTGGGGCACCACTCCCGGCCTCAACTTCCTCTACGTCCACTGGAACCGCCTGATCCGCGAGCGCCACCTCAACATGATCTACATCATCGGCCCCGGACATGGCGGTCCCGGCCTGGTGGCCAACACCTACCTCGAAGGCTCATATACCGAAATTTATCCCCACATCGAACAGAACCGCGACGGCATCAAGCGGCTCTTCCGGCAATTTAGCTGGCCCTACGGCGTGCCCAGCCACGTGGCGCCGGAGACGCCCGGCTCCATTCACGAGGGCGGCGAGCTCGGCTACTCGCTGGTGCATGCCTACGGTGCGGCCTTCGACAATCCCGATCTGATCGTGGCTTGTGTGATCGGCGACGGCGAGGCCGAGACCGGCCCGCTGGCCACAAGCTGGCACTCCAACAAGTTCCTCAACCCGGCCACCGACGGCGCCGTCCTGCCCATCCTCCACCTGAACGGCTACAAGATCGCCAACCCCACCGTGCTGTCGCGCATTCCCCATGCCGAGTTGGAAGCCCTGATGCGCGGCTACGGCTACGAGCCCTTCACGCTGGAAGGCGATGACCCGGCCGTCATGCACCAGCAGGCCGCGGCCACCTTCGACGCCATCTTCGACCGTATCGCCGCAATTCAGAAGGCGGCGCGCGAAGCGGCGGCAGCGGGGGGCCCGATCGAGCGCCCCGCCTGGCCCATGCTCATCCTGCGCACCCCCAAGGGTTGGACCGGTCCAAAATTCGTTGACGGCAAGCCGGTGGAAAACACCTGGCGCGCGCACCAGGTACCGTTCAGCGAGCTGCGCGAGAAGCCCGATCATCTGCGCCTGCTTGAAGAGTGGATGCGCAGCTACAAGCCGGACGATCTCTTCGACGCCAAAGGCGCACTGCGCGCGGAGCTGGCGGAGATCGCGCCCAAGGGCCGGCTGCGCATGGGCATGAACGCCCATGCCAATGGCGGCCTGCTGCTGCAGCCGCTCAGGGTGCCCAACTTCCGCGACTTCGCGGTCAAAATCGAAGGCCGCGGCCACACGCAAGCCGAATCGACGCGCATCCTGGGCCACCTGCTTCACGCGGTCATGGAAGCCAACAGAGACCAGAAAAACTTCCGCGTCTTCGGCCCTGATGAAACGGCCTCCAACCGTATCGGCGATGTGATTACCGGAACCGGCAAAACCTGGATGGCCGAAACGCTGCCGGTGGACGAAAATCTGTCGCAGACCGGCCGCGTGATGGAGGTGCTCAGCGAGCACCTGTGCCAGGGCTGGTTTGAGGGCTACCTGCTCACCGGTCGCCACGGCTTCTTCTCCTGTTATGAAGCCTTCATTCACATCGTCGACTCGATGGTGAATCAGCACGCCAAGTGGCTCAAGACGACTCGCGAAATTCCCTGGCGCAAGCCGATCGCTTCACTCAACTACCTGCTCAGCTCGCTCGTCTGGCGGCAGGACCACAACGGCTTCAGCCACCAGGATCCCGGCTTCATTGACCATCTTGTGAACAAGAAAGCCGATGTGGTGCGCATCTATCTGCCGCCCGACGCCAACACGCTGCTCTCCGTTACCGACCATTGCCTGCGCAGCCGCAACTACATCAACCTGATCGTCGCCGGAAAGCAGCCCGCGCCGCAGTGGCTCACCATGGACGAGGCTATTGCCCACTGCACCACCGGCTTGGGCGCGTGGCCATGGGCCTCGAACGACAACGGCGACCCCGAGGTGGTGATGGCCTGCTGCGGCGATGTGCCCACCCAGGAGACGCTGGCCGCCGTCTGCCTGCTGCGCGAGCGCGTGCCCGACCTGCGCGTTCGCGTCGTCAACGTGGTAGACCTGATGGCGCTTCAGCCGCCGTCCGAACACCCGCACGGATTATCCGACGAAGATTTCGATCGTCTCTTCCCGGTGGGAATCCCGGTGGTCTTCGCTTTTCACGGCTATCCTTGGCTCATTCACCGGCTCACTTATCGCCGGCACAACCACGATCACCTTCACGTGCGCGGCTACAAGGAAGAGGGCACGACAACCACGCCCTTTGACATGTGCGTGCTCAACAACATTGACCGTTTCCAACTGGCGCTCGATGCCATCCTGCGCGTACCGCGCCTTGCCTCGCAAGCTGATGCCGCGCGGCAGTGGTACTCCGAGGAGATCCAGCGCCATCGCCTGTATGTAGCCGAAAACGGCGACGACCTTCCTGAAGTAAGGGACTGGCGCTGGCCGCAACCCAGGAATGAACTAACACCGCTAAGGAATCGCTGAATAAGTCGAGGCACGACTTTAGTCGTGCCGAAACAGCCAACAGACCAACCGGGCTTTAGCCCCTAAGGAGATGCAGAATTCAATACCAGGACTTCTTCGGCGTCTCCCTAACTCCGCTAACACGCGCGAAGCGCGGCTAACTCGCTGACCTGCTCAGCCATAACTCTCAGAGGTACTTTTGAATGCCTTCTTTGCCCGTACTGGTTTTGAACAGCGGTTCTTCTTCAATCAAGTTCTCCGGCTATGAGGCTGTCAACGGCCAGCGAACCAAACTCTTCGAGGGCGCAGTCGATGGCATCGGCACCGATCTCGGTCAGTACTGGATCAAAGACGCCGATGGCAAAAAGCTCGTGGATCAAAACCCGGCACTGCCCACGCGCGCCGTCGCTTTCAAGCTGGTGGCCGATGCTTTGCACTCCGGCAAGTTTCCCATGCCCGTAGCGATTGGCCATCGCATGGTCTGCGGCGGCCCGACGGTGCAGAAGAACCAGCTCATCACGCCGGAGCTGATCGACGAGATGGAGCGCTATACCGCCTTCGCGCCGCTGCACACGCCTATCGCCATCTACATCATGCGCGAGTCGTTGCACATTTTTCCCGGCGTGCCCAACTTTGTCTGTCTCGACACCTACTTCCATCGCACCATGCCCGAGGTGGTCACGCACATGCCCATCCCCGACGAGTATGCGGCGATGGGCGTGCGGCGGTACGGCTATCACGGCATTTCCTATGAATCGATCGTCCACCAGCTCCAGCCCAGCGTGCCGGGGAAGCTCATCGTCGCGCATCTTGGCAATGGCGCTTCCATCACCGCCATTCGCAATGGTCAGTGCCTCGACACGTCGATGGGCCTCACGCCGACCGGCGGCCTGATCAGCGGCACGCGCACCGGTGACATCGATCCCGGCGTGCTGCTCTTCATCCTGCGCAAGATTGCGGAGACCACGAGCGATGCCACCGCCGCCGCCGACAAGCTGGAGGTGGTTGCCAGCAAGAAGGCCGGCCTGCTGGGCGTGAGCGGCCTTTCCAACGATATGCGCGAGCTGCGCGAAGCCATCCAGGCCGGCAATGCCAAAGCGCGCCTCGCTGTGGACAAATTCACCTGGACCATCGCCAAGTGGATTGGCAGCTTTGTGGCCGAGCTGGGCGGGCTCGATATGCTCGTCTTCACCGGCGGTATCGGCGAAAACGACATCGCCTCCCGCGCCGAAATCTGCTCGGGCCTGGGCGCTTTGGGTATTGTGCTCGATCCAGCACGCAACAATGTACGTGGCCCCGCGATCATCTCCGCGAAAGACTCACCGGTAACGGTACGCGTGATTCCGCCCGCCGAAGATTTAATGATCGTGAACCACGTGATCCGCCTCATGGGTGAGTGATCGGGAGAAATGATCGCTGATTGCGGTACAGATGATTCTCACCAAATTCTTTATCGATCGCCCTTATTTGTCATGCGCGTAATGCCGCGCGTTGCGGCCATCGGAGGCAGCCGTCTCGCACCTGTTCTACACTGAAGGGTTGCCTAGGGAGACTTCATCCGTGCCTCTTGCCGCTGCTTCTGTAGATGCCCAGCGCCTTCCCTCACGCGCATTGCGCCGCTTCGCCTGGGGAGTGTTGGCCTACTTTATCGCCGTCATTCTTTGGGGCGCTCTGGTTCGCGCCACCGGCTCGGGAGCGGGCTGCGGCGACCACTGGCCTCTGTGCAACGGCACCGTCATCCAGCACTCCGCCAGCGAAGCCACCATGATCGAGTTCACTCACCGCATCACCAGCGGCATTTCGTTTTTCTCTGTCGTGGGACTGCTGATCTGGACCTTCGCCGCGACCAGGCGTGGCCACCTGGCGCGCAGTGCTGTCGTTGCCGCCGTGATCTTCACGCTGGTTGAAGCCGCTCTCGGAGCGCTCCTCGTCAAGCTCGGCCTAACCGCAGGAAGCCAGTCGCCGCTGCGCGCGCCCTACCTCGCGTTGCACCTGACCAATACGCTGCTCTTGCTGGCCGCGCTTACCCTCACCGCACACATGCTCAGCCGCAGTGAGGGCTATTTGAGAGACCGCATCCGCGTCGTCGCCCCCGCGGGAGCCATCTCCTGTGTAGTCATCATCCTGATCGTCGGTGTTACC
>JAJZAL010000202.1 GCA_021799405.1 Acidobacteriota bacterium | reverse complement strand
AGCTTATCGCGCCAGCACCAGAACCACGAATCCCGCCAGCGTGAACGCGCGTTCCGGAATTTCGACCTCCAAGCGCCAGCAAACGTGCGGGAAGCCTGCAAAACGGGCGGCTGCGCGGCGCACACTTACATCTTGCGGCCACACTCGCCGTTCTCAATGTTCAGATGCAGGAATAGGGTTTGGGGAGGGCTGGAGACTTCAGCCGCGAATCAATTCTTCTATTCTGTTGCGCTGTGAAAGAACAAAAAAGAGGAGTTCCCCGGCTTCATGAAATCATGCAGCCGGGGAACTCCTTTCCCCAGATCTGCGTTGTTTCTTGAGATAAGTGTGTGAGAAAAAAGGCCCTCTCACAAGAGTACTTAAGGGCAATGCATTCTGGTAATCGTAATGTTTACTTTTTCGATACTTCGGCGGCAAATCCGCTCCTGGTTTGCAGGGACGGCTCACTTCTCCCCGAGGAGAGGGTGAGTTTGGCGGCGGAGACGGAGAGCTTGACCCGGCTGTCACATCCGGTCTTCCGCATGAGCCGCGTGACGTGGGCCTTCACGGTGCGCTCCTCGATGCCAAGCTCCGATGCGATCTCGCGATTGGAGCGCGCGGTGAGGATCAGCTCGAGCACTTGATGCTCGCGGGCCGTAAGCCGCGAAGCAGAATCAGAGGCGCTGGAAACGGAAGAATGGAGCAAGCGGTCAATCAGCCTGGAAAGCAGCCTTCGCGGCGCCCAGATCGATCCCTCGGTGACGACTTCGATGGCCTTGCGCACCGTCTCTGGCCCCGCGGTCAGATCCAGAAAGGCCCTCGCCCCGGCGACGATGGATTCCAAAACCAGCTCGTCATCATTGCCGGGACCAATCACGATCAAGCGGAGGCCGGGGCGGACCTTGCGAATCGCAGCCAGAGTTTCAAGGCCGTTGGAGTACGAGTGCAGGTCGACAACCAGATATTCCAGCGATGCGTTCGCCAGCAACTCATCCATCGTTCCCGGCACGGGCAGCAAGCCGGGCTTTCCTGCCTGGGCCGGCTGCTCAAAGATGCTGGCGAGGCCCGCAAGCCGGATCGGTTCATCCGATGCCAACCCAATGCGGATCGGACCCGGATTTTGATTTGAAGGCAACTGCTACTCCAGTCCGTCGTTAACGAAGCCGCATGCAGGATAGATCAGTGTATGGCGCTCCAATCCTTTTCGTTCTAAAGCCGTTGTGCCCAGGCGCCTTAAAGTTTGGGCAACACAATTCCCTGCTGTTTCTGGTACTTCCCTTTGCGATCCGCGTAACTGACCTCACAGGGCTCGTTGGAGTGGAAAAAGAGAATCTGGCAGAGCCCTTCGTTGGCGTAAATCTTAGCCGGAAGCGGCGTGGTGTTCGAGATTTCCAAAGTCACGAATCCCTCCCACTCGGGCTCGAACGGTGTTACGTTCACGATGATTCCGCAGCGCGCATAGGTGGACTTGCCGACGCAGATGGTCAGCACTTCCCTGGGGATGCGGAAGTATTCGACGGAACGCGCCAGGGCGAAGGAGTTGGGCGGAATGATGACCGACTCGGCCTGGACAGTGACAAACGAGCGCTCGTCGAAGGCCTTGGGGTCGATGATGGCGCTGTTGACGTTGGTGAAGATCTTGAATTCGTCAGAGACGCGGAGGTCATAGCCATACGACGAAAGTCCGTAGGAGATGACACTGCTGGCCACCTGCTTTTCACTGAAGGGCTCAATCATGCCGTGCTTGACGGCCTGTTCCCTGATCCAACGGTCGCTCTGAATCGACATGGTTCTCCTGTTCCGGAGGGGCAATCCTTCTCCGGAGAAAGCCGCCTGCTTGTTGCGCACTTGTTGCGGGCTCGAAGGTTCATCTTACGAAACAGCCGTGGGAATTGACAACGGGATTCGGCGGCTCAACGATCAGCTATCAGCGATCAGCCTTCGGCCAATCGCCCTGCCGAGGATGGCTGGCGGCTGTGCGCCTTCTGGAGAGGCCAAAAATTTTACACGCCAGAATGGGTTATTGTGCTTTCTTTGATTGCAGGGTATCTTAAGTGTCAATTCCCCCCGGCGGGGCTGGGGTGCACGATGACAAACGAAAACAGATTGACGGCATTCACGACTCGGCTCAAGTGGTTTTTGCTGGATCGCCGCTACGCGGGGCGGCTGGAACAGCCCCCGTTGTCTGGCCATTACTGGACCGGCACCACAACCAAGGCTGAGGAAATCAAAGACATCAGTTCAAAGGGCCTTTACCTGCTCACTGTGGCGCGCTGGCATCCCGGCGCCATGTTTTCGATGGCGCTGCAGCGGACAGACATAGAGTATGGCGCGCCTAATAGCTGGATTGCGGTTGACGCCATGGTCATTCGTCAGGGCGTGGATGGAGTAGGAGTACAGTTTGTTCCATCAAAAACCGGCGTGGCTTATGCAGGCAAGGTGGAAGCCTCCGCAAGCCGGAAGGCCCTGAAACAATTCTTCAAGCAACTCCGAGAAGGGCGTCCGCCCGAGCGGGATTAACTTGAAGCGGATGGCTCACGAGCTGCTGGCCGAGATCCTCCCGGATTCGGACCTATGAGGGCTTTTAGCTCCTTTTTTGACTGTGCTCACAGTTTCACAGGAACAGCGAAGGATGCCAAACTGTCCCGCATCCTGTTGATTCTGCTTGGAATAGTTTAACCTCACAGTTTCTGTGATGGATTTTTTGTTGCTTTGGCGTGAGTTTCAGGAGCGCGGCTGCTTTTTGGCGGAGGTTGGACCGGGCCTGGCAGGAGTTGAAGCGGCCTTGGCGGCAGCCTGCACGCGGGCAAAGCGCGCATCGGTTTCAGCCAGGGCCTGGCGGGCGATGGGGAGGCCGGGCAGGCGCTCGATGCAATAGCGCACGACCGCGGAGACGGTAGTGTGGTTGAGAGCGGCCCAGGCGAGGGCCTCGCGGTAGGCGGCTTCGCTGAGGGTAATGGTGACTTTGGGCATGGCCTGGCAGCTTGCGAGCGTGGGCTGGATTGGCCGGGCTGCCCAGGGCGGACACCGGCGGAAGGTTGCGCTCCTCATTCGCAATTGTGCGCCGGGGGTGGGTTATTTTCGGCAAAGGGATATCAGTTTCCCATGTCTCGTCCGCTTGGGCGAGCGCCGGCATGCGCGATACGCCTTGAATTTGAACGGAGGGTAAATCATGAGAAAACCCTTCAATCCAGTAGCATTCCGCGGCTGACTGTAGTCCTCACCGTATGCGCCACAGAGAATTCACTTGAATTTGCAGGCTCGGTTTAACGATGCTTAGCTGGCTTTCAATTCTCCTGCTGAACAAAAGAATTGGAGCCGCGGCCGGACTTAAGCCTCCCCGCAGGTCACACAATCGTAGATCGTCCTGCTCAGTTTGCAGATAAGGCAGCGGAAGGCTGGCCAGTTTCAGGTCAGGCTTGCTGGCGCCGCTCTTCGTTGTGTTCTGTTCGATTAGCTGACGAGAGCAAAGCAACTCAAACATGATGGCCTGTCGCGGTCGTTTTATCGATACGGCGGCGAGGGTGCTCTTCAGTTCGTTGAGTAAGTTCTAAACACAAATGACAACGAAAAAGAGGTAAAGATGAAAAAAGCAAAACGCTCCTGCGCTTCCATCCTCCAGCGTCCAGCAGTGTTTGCGGCCTTACTGGCGCCGGCCGTGAGAGTTAACCAAGCCATGAGAACAATGAGAAATCTTCTTTTGGCAGGGATGATACCTCTACTCCTTTCTTCGCCTGGACATACTCAAACCATTTACTCGGACACATTCAACGGTGGGGCAGTGAACATCAACCAGAAGTCACCCACCGTGGCAACCAACGACGCGGGCGCTGCCAGTTCCGCAATCTGGAAGGATGCGGCTAACTCCAAAATGCTGTATACGAACGGTACTGTGAACACCACCGAGGGGGATAGCGTCCTGCTGCCGTTTACGCCCGAGGACGGCTATATCTACACTTTGACAGCCTCGGTGACCTTCACCGGTAATCCGGGTAACTGGATCGGAGCGGGCTTTGCCGAAAATTATTGGTATCCCGGCAATGGCAATGCGCAGTTCAATGAGAACGGCGTGAATGGTTACGATTGGGCAATCCTGTCGGAATCCAGCGGGAACGTGCAATTTTTCTCAGGCCCGAGCGGGACAAACCAAATCTTCAATCGGGATGGTTTTTTCACTGCAGGCCCGGGAACCCACACCTTGACGTTGACCCTGGATACGACCGCCCCGCAATGGGTTATATCTTGCCATGTGGATGGAGTTAAAGCAGGACCAGATTTTACCTATACCACTCAACCGCAGATTACCGCGGTTGGAGTTACCCAACACACTCTGACTACGCCCGGCGCAATTCATTGGAATTCCTTCACGCTTGAAGCTACCGGGATGCGCAGCACTAACCCGGTCAAGGCCACGGTCAGCTTCTCTGGCGCGGGAGTGCCATTAAACCCATCATTCGTCGGGCTGAGCTATGAAAAGGCGGAATTGACCAAGAGTTTGTTCTCCGCCACGAACACTCCGCTGATCAAACTGTTCAGCATGCTAGGGCCCGCTGTCTTGCGCATCGGCGGTGGCACTGTGGATCTAACGGACTGGAACGGGACATCGAGCGCAACTGCAATTACACCGTCCGAAGTAGATGCTTTTGCCAAATTTGTAAGAGAGCTGCCACCGAACTTGTCTGTGATTTACGGAATCAATCTTAAAACCAACACCCCCGCGAATGCCGCCGATGAAGCAGGTTATGCGGCGAAAGACCTGGGATTCAGATTGTTAGGGTTTGAACTTGGGAACGAACCTGAATTCTATTCGACCTATGACAATTTCCATTACAACTGGGATCAGGAGGAGTCCGAAATTACGGCCACCGTGCCGGGTTGGAACCAGGGCACCGGCAGGCACGGCTGGATCATGGATGGCGCAGACGCGGGACAGGGAGTAATACCGACATTCACTGACCCCTTTGCGCGCGATGAGTCGGGCGTTGCTTCGCTCTTGACCCAACATTACTACGTAGGCTCCGGCGGCACCATGCAAGTCATGCTGCAACACCCCAACCCAACCCTGGACAATTTGGTGACCAACATCGTGGGAGCAGCCAATGGGAACCAAATGCTCGGCGCCCGCATAACAGAATGTGGCTCCTTTTCCAGTGGCGGATTACTCGGTGTGAGCAACGCCTTAGGCGCCGCGCTCTGGTCGCTGGATTTCATGTTCACGATGGCGGAGGACGGCGGCCAGGGCGTCAACTTCCATGGTGGCGACAAGAGTCCTTATTCTCCCATTAACAACAACGGAGCTACCATCACGGCGGTGGGGCCCGAATTTTACGCGATGAAGATGTTCTCGCTGATTCCGCAGGGGGGCCGCGTCGTTCCGGGCGCCGTTACGCTGGATACAAGCGCCAATTTCACCGCGTATGGCGTGCGGGGCGTGAATGGCGCCATCAGCGCCCTGCTGAACAACAAGGAGGTCAATGACACGGTGTCGGCGAGCGTCAACCTGGGGCCGGATGTCTCCAGGGTAGAGTTAATCAGCTTGACGGCGCCGAACCTCTTCGACTCCACGGGCCTTATGCTCGGCGGCGCGACGATCAATACAAATGGCACGTGGTACGGCCACGTGCAAGCAGTGCTGACAGCCACCAACGGCCAATTGACGGTGCGCGTACCTCCAACAACCGCCTATTTGTTGATTCCCCTCATGTTTCCCCATTGAGAACTCGATCAATGGCGCGCAAGCCTTGGGCGTAAAATCCTGAGGCTTGCGCGAATTTTTATGTCAAGCACTGGAGGAAGAACGTCGTTCACAATCGGGATATGGGCCGCCTGGCAGGTTCTGCGATTACGGCGAATGGGTCGTCTCCCAACCTGGCCGCAAAACAAAGACGCGGCGAGCCTGGGGGCCCAGATGACAGGATTGGCGCGAATTGAAATTCGCCCCCCCGTCACCCGGTGTGAGTCAATCATTTTTTTCATCGTTCCGGGCCATCCTGGTGCATACTATTGGCGCATCGTTATTCGCTTTGGAAAGCTGTCCTCACGGATCATCATCGTCCTGTGGTGTCGATGTATTCGCGAGGCGATCGGAAGCATGGAGTCATGATTGTGCCCAACAAAAAAAAATAGTTACTTTCCAGGAACTCGAGTCGCCTTTGTGCTCCTGGCGGCAATGGCGCTGACATCGCTGACAGGCTGTGGCGGCGGCAGCATGAACAGTGGCGCAACGGGAACCACCGTCACCGCTTCGTTTGCTGGCGCGACGCGGCCCAGCGCCGCCGCATATCAGGTTGGCACGACCGGCACATTCAAAGCGCTCAATCTTACCGGTTCGAGCGTATCGTTCACGTTGCCTTCTGGGACCACGGCGTATGGCTTCGCCTATATGTGCCCAACATTTGTCGCCGTCAATTCCTATTCGAACGAAACCATCATTCAGGCAACCACGGCGGACACGACCGCCCTCTCGCTTGCGTGCCCCTCGCTGTCCGGTAACATACGCGCGACGTTTGATGTCTCGGCGATTCCAGGCGCCACGTCAACGGACTTATACGAAGGCTCCTGGTCGGACGAAATGAGCGGTACATCCGGAACACAATCTCTTTCCGGCGTACCAACCGGGACGTTTGACGTTGCGCTGGTGGCAGTCGGCGCAAACGGCGCTCTCGGGATCCAGATCCAGCGAGGCGTCAATGTGACGGGTTCCACCAGCATCGCGTTCCCGCCCATGACAGCGGCGGACGAGATAGGGGCTGCGCCAGCCAAAATTACCAACGTACCTTCAGGTGCGACCGCTGGTTTTAACACCACATATCAAACGTCTGGCGGCTTGTCAGTGACTCTGCCCGCGCCATTCAATGGAGTCCCGCAATCGACTTATCCCACCGTCCCCAGCAGCCAAAGCCAACCTACGGACTTTTATCTAGTGCATGCAATTGCAAACTTACCCACGCAAAACATCCAGTCCGTAGTTTCGTCCAACACTGCCAGCGCGGTGACCTTGGCGCTGCCTGCGCCCTCAAATTCGCTCACCGCACCGGTAGCGGCCGCCTTTCCGACCTTCGCTGCGAATGCCAGTGGCTTCACGGTCCAGGGCCCGGTCGTCAATTCATCGTGGACCCAGTATCAGACCCCGGCTGCGAATTACACGGTCTACAACGTCTATACCTTTGTCACCAACACATGGTTGGGGGCAAACACCACGTTTACCGTGCCGGACCTTTCCAAGCTGGCCGGGTTTACCCCTGTTCCGCCCAGCGGAGCCAGGGAATTTTGGACCCTTTACTCCACCGCAGGCACACCACTACAGTTCAATTCGCGGGAGCAGTCGGTACCTGAGTTATTTACTTCGCCGACGTCGGTACAATCCATCAGCACGGGCGGAGCCTTCATCGTGCCCTAAGTACGCTGGCACGGTGCGACTAGCGCAGGCCGCCGCAAATCTCATCTCTTACGCGTTGTAACAGGGCATGACTTTAGTCGTGCCGAAAAATCCAAAATATCGAGAATTGGGGCGTTAGCCCTTGCCGCGTTCTACGCCAGCGTCTACCGGATAATCCCGCAAATTTGCGGCGGGCCATACCAGGTAAGGGATCACTGTTCCTGTGGCTGGTCCGCGATGATGCTCTCCCAGTTTTCTTTCGCCGTGGCGAAAGATTGGGCGTCCGAGGGAAAGGTTGGTGCGCATTGAAACTCCGGCACGCGGACGGGGCGTAACGCAAAGCGGGGCCGAAGCCCCGCTCCCGTTTGCTCCTGTGTGCCGGCGATTACTTTGCCGCGCTCTGGACGTCGTGACTGATGGTCTCGACGAATTTTCGCGCCGGGCCCTGTGCCGGCATCTTGACCTTTCCGTTGAGGATCGCGCTGAGCGGCTCTTCCTTGCCGTACAGCTCCTTCGTGGCCTTGTGGTCCTGGTTCAGTTCGTCGCCGCTGAGCGTTGCGCCCGCATAGATTCCCTTTGCGCGCGCATAGGTCAGAATAGCGGCATCCCAGCCTCCGGAGGCGCTGGCATCGCGGCCAACCGGACCGGCTGCGGCATTCACGCCCGCTCCCAGTTTGAAATGGCCGGAGTTCAGCGCCTGCATGCCCTTGTCGTTCATGATCATCATCACGTAGCCCATCTCTTCGCCGCCAATTTGCGCGCCGAAACTGGCTCCGGAAAGGTCAAACGGCGCCGGCGGGCTCCAGCGTCCGCCGGCCAGGCGGCAGGTGGCGATGCCCGCGCCATGTTGAATACCCAACACGAATCCGCCCTTCAGCATCTTGGGAATCACGGCAACACATTTCGCGCCTTTCAGTACGTCATTGGGAATGCCAGCGGTGGTATGGGGCCCGGTTAGTTCTTTCATGATCTGAATCGATCCATTGAGTTCATTTTGGACTTGGTCTTGCGCGATGGCTACGGCGGAAGTCGCAGAGGCGAGCACTCCGACGGCAAATACGGCGAGCAACTTTCTCATAAGCTTCCTCCTTCTCATACCTGGATTGACGTGCCGACAACAGTGCATACGAACCAGGATTCCCATGATGGTTTCCTGAACGCGACGATCAGACGCGCTTGCGCTCATCTTACAGGAAGGATCTCTGAGGATTGGCGGTCTGAGCGGTTCCCTGAGACGCGGGAAGCCTGAATCGTCGCTGCGGCCTCTAGATCGCCACATGGGGCACCCGGCGCCCGGCTCAACTTTCAGCTTGCAGTTCTTCTGTTCCCTGATCCCTGCCGTTATAATCCTCGCGAATGCCTGTGAGGTTCCTGATGAAACCCATTTTTGCAATGCTCGCCGCCGGCCTGCTGGCCTGCTCCGCGGCGTATGGGCAGTTGAGTCCGTGCGCCACACCCGGTAATGACAACGGCTTTCTGAATATTCAAACCATCCGCCTGTGGCCCGGGAAGGCTCCCGAGGCCAAGGGCGATACCTGCTGGGACATTCCCACACTGACGATCGTGGGGCCGCGCCACGGCAGCGCCAACGGCTCGGCGGTCCTGATTTTCCCAGGCGGCGCCTATGTCGGCCTGGCGGGCGATCTGGAGGGCGGCCAGATTGCCGATTGGTTCACGGCTCGCGGCTTCCGCGCCTTTATCCTGAGCTACCGGCTGTCCTCGCACGGCTACCTGCTGCCGGTACCGCTGCTGGATGCGCGGCGCGCCATTCAGCTGGTGCGGTCACACGCGAGCGAATACCACATCGCTCCGGACCGGATCGTGGTGATCGGATTTTCGGCTGGAGGGCACCTGGCCGCGCTGGCGGGCACGCAGTTTGTGGCCGGCAACCCGAATGCGGCCGACCCGGCCGAGCGCGTCTCAAGCCGCCCGGATTATCTGGTGCTCGGCTACCCCTGGCTCGGAGCCATCTCGCCGGACACTTCGCACCTGACCTATTGCAAGCTGTTTCATGTGATGGACCGCTGCGAGGAACTGC
>JAJZAL010000201.1 GCA_021799405.1 Acidobacteriota bacterium | reverse complement strand
TCTCCACTCGAGTAGAAACGCGCACTCTCCTGCTACGATGTTCTTCGCGGTTCCGCCGCGGATGGTGCCCACATTGATGGTGGTGTATCCCGGGCTGAAGAAGTCATTGACCTCTGACTCAAGATCTCTCGCAATCTTTCGAATCTCCGCGATCAGTTCCGTCGCCGCGTAAATCGCCGATGCTCCCTGTTGCGGGTGCGCGCTGTGCGCTTCTCTTCCGATTACTGTAACCTCTGCCAGGCAGTAGCCCTTGCCTGCGCGTGCCGGCTGAAGCGAGGTCGGCTCCCCGATGAGCACCCGGCGCGGTTGGATGCATGCAGCCTCCATCAGGCGCGAGATCCCAATGCATCCAACTTCCTCGTCCGCGGTCAGCACGATGCGCAGGTCTTCACGGATCGATCGCGATGCGGAACCAAGCGCGGCTGTCAAAATGCACGCGAGGAAGCCCTTCACATCGCACGCCCCGCACCCGTACAAATGACCATCTCGCACAAATGGGTCAGTGGCTCGCGTCCAAGTTTCAGAAAAGGGCACCGTGTCGGTGTGGCAAACGAGAGCGAGGTCGGCGGAAGAATCTTCAAGACGAGCTCCTGGTGGACTTGCGATGATATTTACCTTTTCTATATCGCCCGCATCCCGATACACCAGCTCGCGAAATCGCCAGCCCGCCGGGGCCAGTGCCGCGCGAACGTAGTCGATCACCGGGCGATTCGAGAGCCGCGAAATCGAGGGAATACGCACGAGATCAGAAAGGTGTTCCACCACGGATTTCATGCAGGCGACCTATCGTTCCATACACGCTCATAAAGTTCGTTGTACCGAGCGACAATTTCCTCCTGTTGTTCATGCCGGCCGTTGCTCACGATCACGCGGCCGCCTGCCACCACATCGCGGATGGCCGGCCGGCTTAGCGTGAACACGAGCATGGGCAACAGGGACGCCGGCGAATGACCTGTGAGGGAAACGTCTTTTAAGTCGACCGTGAAAAAGTCCGCATAGTTTCCCGGTTTCAATTCCCCTGCCGGAATCCCAAGCGAGCGAGCGCCATTCACCGTTGCACAATCGAATAGCCGCTGCGCAAGTCCTTGTCCCTCGATGTCGTCCAGCACAGCGCGCTGCTGGTGCTCAAGCCTCAGATGGTAGTCCAGTTCCCGCGAATCTTCCCAGGGATCGATTTGCGCCTGGCTGTCTGAGCCGAGAGCAAATCGCACGCCACGCCGCATTGCCACATCCGCTGTCACAATGCCATCGCCCAGATTGCGCTCCGTAGTTGGGCAGGAGCAGATCGTGCTGCCTGCATCGGCCACCAGGCCAATCTCTGGCTCCGTGAGGTGAATCGCATGCACTGCCGTGAAATCTGTTCCGAGGATTTGTTCCCGGGCCATCAGACCCGCCGGTGTCAATCCATATTCCCGAATGCAGGCGGTATTTTCGGCCGTCTGCTCGGAGAGATGCGTGTGGATCGGTAGCTGCCGTGCCCGTGCCCACTCCACAATCGTGCGAAACTCTTTGATCGGCACCGCTCGAATGCTATGCGGCGCCACGCCGATGCGCACATTCGAAGGCATCTTGGAATAGGCGGTGACGAGCTGCTCTGTCGTGTTCAGATATGCATCGAGCGTTTCGAAGAATCGAACCTGGCCTGGATCGCTCGGCAGTTGATAGCCAGACTGAAAATACGCCGCGCGCAACAACACAATTCTGATGCCTGCGGATTCCGCCGCTTCAATCACCTGGCGGCTCAGCAGCGTTGAATCCTCGTAGGGTTTTCCATTGGGCGCGTTGTGCAGATAATGAAATTCGCCGACTGTGGTGATACCGGCCAACGCCATTTCCAGAAACGCCATCCGTGCCACATCGAAGAGGTCTTCAGGGCTGAGCGAGGCGGCGGCGTGGTACATCGTTCCGCGCCACGACCAGAAGTCCTTGCCGCTCGTCCGGCGTGACTCCGATTTGCCGCGAATCAGCCGCTGGAACGCATGCGAGTGAACGTTCACGGCCCCAGGAACGATTGCCTTTCCGGGAAGATCAACGGTCTGCGCCGGCGAAGCCTGCAGCCCTTTGCCAATTGCCTCTACCACGCCGTCATCACCGGCCAGGAGTTCGCAATTCTGCTGAAAAGCGCCGTCAACAAAAAGCATTTCCGGACGGTAGAGCGTGCTCATGGCGCAATCCTCTCTCCGGCAATCCAGGTTTCGGCGACCGGATTCGCGCCCAGCGTATACACAAGTTCCCGCCAGTCATTACCATGCAGCACCAGGAAATCCGCAGGCGCTTCTGCGTGAATGCAGCCGTAACCGCCAAGTCCGAGCGCACAGGCCGCATTCACGGTGCCTGCCGCCAGCGCTTCCTTCGGTGTCAGTCCATTGAGGCGCACCGCCAATGCCAGCGCGTTCGCCACGGAATAGAGCGGGCTTGACCCTGGATTCAGATCGGTCCCCACCGCAACCGCTGCTCCGGCATCGATCAACTCTCGTCCTGCCGCCGCTGGGATTCCAAGGTGCAGGGAAACCCCCGGCAAAATCGTCGCAATGGTGCCGCTCGATGCAATGGCTTCCACCTGCTGCGGGCCGCATGCCTCCAGATGGTCGATGCTCAGGGCCTTCATGCGCACACCCAGCTCCAGGCCGCCAATCGCATGAAACTGCTCGCTGTGCAGTTTGATAGCGAGCCCATGCTGCTTGGCTGCGCGGAACACCTGCTCGGCCTCCGCCGGTCGCCACGCTTCTTTCTCGACGAACACATCGACTGCTGTTGCAAGCCGCCTCGTGGCCACTTTTGGAATCAGTTCATCGCAGACACCGGCGATATAGTTTGCGCGCAGCGATGCATCCTCGGGGGGAATGTGTATGAGGAGCGTGGAAACAATCCTTGCCGGCGTGTTTTCGGCGAGTATTGCGATGGCCTCAAGCGAAGTGAGTTCGGCTGTCGGGGTGAAACCGTAGCCAGACTTGACTTCGATGGTCGTTGCCCCCGATGCCGTCAAGGCAGCGATGCGGGGCCGTGCCAACGCAACCAGCTCCTCTACCGACGCTGCGGCTGTCGCTCGAACGGTGCTGCGAATCCCTCCTCCGGCAAGCAGGATCGACTCGTAGCTTTCGCCCGACGCGCGCGCCTCAAAGTCGCTCAACCGGTCTCCGGCCCACACTGCGTGCGTATGCGGGTCGATCAGGCCCGGAACGACAGCGCGATCTCCCAGATCAACTGTTGACTCCGCCACTCCGCGCCATTCGCTCTGTGGCCCGCACCAGGCAATGCGCCCTGCGCGCAGCGCCAGGGCAGCCTTGGGGATAACCAGCACCTCGCCCATGGCCGTGCCGTGTTTCGGGCCCGGGCTCAGAGCCGTCGCAAGTTGCGAGATTCCGGTCAAAAGAAGATCGGTGTTCATGCTTTGCCTGGCAGATCGATGCTGGGCAGATCGAGCCCGCGTTGTTGCGCGACTTTGAGCGCCTTTTCATAACCGGCATCCGCATGACGAACCACGCCCAATGCTGGATCATTCGTCAGGCACAGCCTCAGTCGCTGCTCAGCTTCTTCACTGCCATCCGCCACAGCCACCATGCCCGCGTGCTGGCTGTAGCCCATGCCGACGCCTCCGCCGTGATGAAAGCTTGCCCACGCTGCTCCGCTGGCAATCGACGTGGCAAAGTTTAAAAGAGCCCAGTCCGACACTGCATCCGAGCCATCGCGCATTGCTTCCGTCTCGCGGAACGGGCTGGCCACCGAACCGGCGTCGAGATGATCGCGCCCGATCACGATCGGAGCCTTCAGTCGCCCATCTCGCACCATTTGGTTAAACAGCAGTCCCGCGCGGTCGCGTTCGCGGTAGCCAAGCCAGCAAATGCGCGCCGGCAATCCTTGGAAGGCAATCTGATCGCCGGCCCACCCCAGCCATTGATGCAGCGGCTTATCGTCGGGGAAGAGATCCAGCAGTGCGCGGTCCGTCGCAAATATATCTGCCGGATCACCGGACAGCGCCACCCAGCGGAACGGCCCGCGTCCTTCGCAGAACGAATCGCGAATGAACTCCGGCACAAAGCCCGGATAATCGAATGCATCCGCCACACCCGCCAGCTTGGCCTGCGCTCGCAGGTTGTTGCCGTAGTCGAAAGCCACGGCGCCCTGCCGCTTCATTGCAAGAATGGCTCGAACGTGGTCTGCCATGGCTGCGCGCACCCGGGCCGTATACTGCTCCGGATCTTTTGCCCGCATCGTGTTCAAGTCCTCATCAGCTTTTGCCGGCGGCAGGTAGCCCCAGAGCGGATCGTGACTGCTGGTTTGATCTGTGACCAGTTCGGGTACAAATCCCATCTTGACCATTTGCGGCAATATCTCGGCGGCATTCCCAAGCAGCCCGATGGACAGCGCGGTCTTGTTCTGCTTTGCTTCTTTTGCCAGCGACAGTGCTTCTTCCAGCGAAGAAGTTGCCGCATCCAGATATCGCGTCTCCAACCTGCGCTGAATTCGTGTTGGATCTACTTCGACGCAAATGCTCACGCCCCCAGCCAGCTTTACGGCCAGCGGCTGCGCACCACCCATGCCGCCCAGCCCGGCTGTTACAGTAATGGTGCCGGCCAGGCTGCCGCCAAAGTAGCGCCGCGCCGCTCCGTGGAACGTCTCATATGTCCCCTGCAAAATGCCCTGCGTGCCGATGTAAATCCACGATCCGGCGGTCATCTGCCCAAACATCATCAGTCCCGCACGGTCCAGTCTGTCGAACTCCTCCCATGTGGCCCACCACGGCACCAGGTTCGAATTGGCAATCAGCACCCTGGGTGCGAGCGGCTGTGTTTCCAGCACGGCCACCGGTTTGCCGGACTGCACCAGAAGCGTCTGGTCATTCCGCAGCCGTTCCAGCGTGGCTACGATGCGGTGGTAGGCATCCCAGTTTCGCGCCGCTTTGCCCCGCCCGCCATACACAATCAGCTCTTCAGGCTTCTCGGCCACTTCAGGATCGAGATTGTTCATCAGCATCCGCTTGGCCGCTTCCTGAATCCAGCCCGGTGCTGTGCGTGTGTTGCCGCGCGGAGCGCGAATGGGAGAATACGATGTGCTCACTGCGTCAGCTCCTTACAGTTACAAATCATGTCCGTATACCGGCGGCTGCAGCCCGGTGATGCCAGTACGCAAAATTCCTGCGGGCTGCCCATGCAGGATGCGCCGGGCGGGTCAACCAGACATCATAATGCCGAAGCCATATCTTTTCGTAGAAAAGAAGGGTTCGGGAGCCGGCTCCGATGTCCCTCGAAAAACCACTGGAACGAGCCATCTGCGTGTTACCTGTCCGCCATGCCAAAGACAGCGTTGTTGCCGGTGCGCAGGTCATGGCCCCAGGTCAGTACCACGCGCGTGCCCAGCACGGTGATGCGGGCCTCGATGCCCGTATCGAACAGCCACTGGCTGGTTGCAAGTCCCGGGTTCGGAGCGCCCATCCGGCCTACGTCAAATAGCGGGCCTGCCTGAATATCGATGAGCCCGTTGCTGTAGAGCCGCCGGTAAACATCGCTGTTCGCCAGCAGATACCGCGTACCCAGCGGCGAGCTGCCCTTGCGCCCGTCGCGCACGCCAATATCGCCGCGCAGCCAAAGGGAGTTATCTCGTTCCACCCCCAGCATGAACAGTTCGTCAAATGGCGATGCGCCCAGCAGGCCCCCGCCGCGCACTTCCTGTTTGACCTCCCAGCGGTTGGAATCCTGAGACGGAAACCATCGCAGCAACGTAAGACCCTGCAGTTTCTCGAACATGTGAGATGGGTTTGACCATATCCGGCCGGTTTGCGAGTAGATTCCAGTCGTGACGGTCAGTCGCCGTTGCGGCATGTCGATAGGCTTGCCGGTCATCGAGAGCAGATATTTCAGCTCCATTCCGGGCAGCACGATGTCCGGTGTCAGCGCCGTTCCGTCTTGTACGTCGCGATATGAACGGTGCGACAGCTCGGAGCCCGTGGACCAGCGAAGATGGCCGGTCATGTAATCCGTGAGGGAAAACCCCGCGACCTGCCTTTGTAGATTCAGCGAACCCAGGACCGGTGCCGTGCCGGTAAACGACCGCCGGATGGCCCAGTTTTCATCCCGTGCATCGAACGTGACACGCCATCGCCATTGCGGTAGATCATGTGGCGGCGCCGAAAGTTTAACCCACACCCTGCGTTTCTGGTCGTCCCAGCGGAGCAGGGAAGTGACATTCATCGCCGAATTGCGAATGTTGTAGTAGGAGGGGTAAATGGTTTCATAGGGCAAGCCGCTCAGCACTGCAAAAGCTGATGCGAGCCGGCTGCTGCCGAAGCCATTGCGCTCCAAAGCGTGAAAATTCGCGTCAAATGACCCATTCGGCCGTGGGCTGAGTTCGATCCGATAGCTCGGGAATATCCCAAGCCCCTTCAATCGGACACGGGTGGTCTGAAACTGCTGCTCTGTGAGCAAAGCAGCAGGGGAAAACGTAAATGCCCGTCCTAAAATGAGGGGGCTGATTCGCAGTTCATGATCGAGATTCAGGGAATAGATTTGCGGTTTTCCGATACGGTTCCAGTACTTTAGCGCGGCTGGCAGGTTTCCCATCAGAAAGTAGACTGTGCCGGCAAAGTTGTTCGCGTATCTGTCGTTCGGGTCGAGCTTGAGCCCCTTGCGCAGCCACGCCGCCGCCTCGGGATACTGTTTTTGCTCGAAGGCCACGCCTGCCAACTCGATTGGAAACCGCTTCTGCTTTGGGCAGAGCCGTTCGCCCTTAAGCAGCGCCTGGTGTGCTTCCTTCCACTGTCGCTGACGCGCCAGGGCCATCCCCTTGGCATAGATCGCATTCGACTGACTGGTTGAGCATTGCGCAGACGAGCAGATGGGCATGGACGCGATGCAGATCAGCAGCCATAGCCCAGGTATGGCAGCACGTCTGGGCAGCCATTTGCGAGAGGGCCTGCGGCCGCCGGCTTTGCTTACATCTATGGGCATTGGTCGATCAGGGTCAGGCGTGTGGAGACTGCGGCACGGCAAGCAGCATCCATCGGTGAGTCGCGCTCCAGTCTTTTTCAAATTGTTTGCGGCTTTCCGGCAGCAGTTTTCGCAATTCAGGATCGTTCATCATGACCAGGCCGTGCTGTGGGTCCATCCCATCGATCACCACATAGTGAAGCGCGCGCTGTCCGGGTGGGCGCAGAGCGACAATCAAGGGTCTGCCCTTGCGCAGCTGTTCATAGAGCTCCTGCCACTTGCCGCTTACAGCAAAGGCGAGATATCCATGACGCTCCAGATACCCTTCGAGAGCTGCCGGAGTCGCACCGTGTAGTCTCCGGGTATATACCTGTTTCTGGATCGCCTCTACGCTCGATGCTGAAGTCGCCGCGCGGTGCTGCTGCGCAGCCCAGTACTGCATCACCATCGCTACGGACGCAGCTCCGCAGCCGTCGCGCGGCTGGGCCACGAACGGGACGTTGATCCAGATCGCCCGCTGCGGCTGCAGGCCTGGGCTGAAGAGGAGCAGCAGGAGTGCTGCTCCCTGCATCAGGTTCACAGTTAATGGACCGCTACCAGAAGCACGACAATCAGCATGACGATGATCAGCAGAAGCATCTGGTTGGTCGTCAATGCTCCAGCAGCAAACTGCTGTTGTGCCTGGTTCGCGCGTGAGGATAGGTTTGCCAGCGCAGAATCTGACAAGGTGGGAATCGCCTTCTTCACCTGCATCGGGTCAATGTGTTCCATCTTCATGGCCCGCTGCGCTATCGGCGTGGATAAGAATTTCGTCACCGTCGTGATGTTGTTTTCACGTGTGGCTGATTGCGTTTGCAGCTGTTGCTGTAATGCCTGGCTGCTCACAATGTGACTGGAGGTTTGCGCCCTTGCTGGCAATGTTACGGCACATGCCAAAAGGATAACGAGTGTGGAAACAACAAGCTTGGGCTGAAAGCGTCTGCCCGAACTGGATAGGGTCATCCATCTCTCCCTAGGGAAGGAATCCATACCGGAAGCTAGATGCTTCTGAAAATCCACAAGTTGCCAGACGATTGCCAGGATTCGACGCGTCGTTCTGCCCGAAACCCGCAACGCCTTTCACGTTGGAATTTCATCACCTGTGCTGCCGGTACTCGTGCGTAAAACCGCACACTGCAATCTTACCTGCCAATCAGCAAGTCGTTGATCCTGATCAGCTGCCCATGCGACCGGGCGGCATCGGCGCGGCTCCAAAATTCAGGTTTACTCGGGATCAGAACCCTGCTTTGGGAAGTTGAGTCACGCCCTGCTCGCGACCGGGAGCCTGATCTGAGTGATGCTCTGGCCTTGGCCGGCGCCTTTGGAAAAGCGCTACGGCCGACCACTTCAGATTCATAATTCGCAAATAGATCTCGCATTCACCAAGGGAGATCGCTCGACGAAATACATCTTTATCCGCCTTTTAGTAACGATAATTGGTTTCTTAGGAATGGAAGTCAAGTATCTAATAGTCACGCTTAATGGTAATTAAGAGCGGAAAGTAACTAAATACAAGATTACTAATGGTTGACTCCGGCCCATTACATCGATGCTTGTGGTCCCGACCTGACTTTCTCTTCAGCCCGAACCTGGCAGCGCTCACCGAACATGCTCCCTGTTTAAAGTGCTCATTATAAACAATTTATATTCTGATTTTCGGAACCTGGGGCGAGCTTGGTTCGATTTTCACGGTAACCACCCTGTGTTTAACGAAATTCTGATGGTCGCCACCTGTCTTGACTCTCATGCCAGTAACCACGGTTTGAGCTATGTACGCACTATCTTGACAGACACACAAACATTCGCATCGAAATAACACCTTTTCCGAGTACCACTGTTGTATAGCTACTGTCGCAAGAGTCTCGTACTATCTGCTGTGTCAGAAAAGAATGAACTCTGTGGAGTCGCGATATAGCGGCTGATGCAGGGCTGGATGTTGGGAGGTGACGGCCATTTGCTTTGCCGGCCTCCAATTTTGGACCTCGCTGCATTGCACGTGGACTGAGCAGAGGTCCGTGAAGTCTGTGATGAAAGGCCAGGGTGCTGGAGCCTGTGCCTGCCGTGACTTTTTATGCTTTGGAGCTTACTCGATGACGAAGAGCAGTTGGAGAAAAGCCAGCGCACTCAAGTCCGTTCATTCGCCACTGCCGGCTGATGGGCTGGTTGGAGCAGATACCCTCCTGCCCCATCGAGGCCAGGCCGTTTCACTTTGGCTTGACCATCTGGCAAGCACCACGGTCACCGTCTCTATTGTCATCTGTACTCGCAATCGTCCGGACCATTTGCGCGAATGCCTGGAACATGTGTCAGCTCTGACGCCGCCGGCCGACGAAGTGATCGTCGTTGACAACAGCGGTGGAGACGAGGAAACGGAATATCTGGCTAGAGTCTTCGGCGCCCGGTATGTACTGGAACGGACTCCTGGTTTGAGCCGCGCCAGAAATCGTGGTCTGGCCGAAAGCCATTGCGACATCGTCGCCTATCTCGATGACGACTGCATTCCGGATTCACGGTGGCTCGATCATCTGCTCCGGCCATTTG
>JAJZAL010000200.1 GCA_021799405.1 Acidobacteriota bacterium | reverse complement strand
GATGAAAGCGGAACGAAGAATTGGCATCGACTTGTGAGCGAAGAACTCAGTATTGTCGCACGAGAACAACATCTGCGGCAGTGCTGCATGCATCGGCCCGCAACTCTCGTTCCGAAATGCCTTATTTCGCCGGAAACACCAGCGAGATCCGCTCCTTGGCCACCGTCACCTCCAGATGCCTGGTCCCCAGCACCTCACCATCCGCCTCGACCAGCAACCGTGACCGCTTTTTCGAATTTGGTATCGGTTTGCAGACCATCCGTACAATGTCGTCGTAGTACGGCCGCATCTGCCCTCCCGGTTCGCCCTCGCCCGGACCGGATACGCGATTGGTCAGCGCTGCCAGCACGCTGCGGAAAAAATCCATCCGTTCACAGCGAGGAATCCACGCCAGGCGCAGTGAATTCCCAAACCAATCCCCGCCGGGTCGCCACACGTTGATCGCCGGTAGACGCACCGCAATCGCTTCCGATGCCTCCACGGTAACGGTGCCCCCGCTCGCCCGCGTCATCTCCAGCAGAAATTCCTCGATTGGCTCCTTCAGCAGCAACCTCGCCCCTGCGGCAAAATAGGCCGCCCGCCCGCCAATTCGCTTGCCATTGCCCATCTGTGACAGGTTCATCAGCGCCGCATGCAGGCCCATGCCCGCAGAAATCAGGAAATACCAGCTTTTCATCTGCCGGTGCCCTACCGGTGCCACCTTCAGTTGCCCGAGGCGCGCCTCGCGCGCCTGGCCGCGCACCATCATCTGCGCCGCCCGTACCGGATTCCGTGGCAATCCAAGGTTCTGTGCAATTACGTTCCCAGTACCTAGCGGAATCACCCCCAGCGACACACCCTTGCCCGCGATCCCCTGCAGCACTTGAAACACCGTGCCATCCCCGCCACATACCAGCACGGTGTCATAGCCCGCTTCTACTGCCTCGGAGGCCTGCGCTCCGGCCGATGTCGCGGAAAACGTAGGTGCCACTTGCACCTCGCGGCCTTCCGCCTCGTGTCCATTGCGCAGCATCTCCTCAATCCGCTCAAACATCGCGCGGCGTCCACGGCCTGCCACCAGGATCGGGTTGTAAAAGACAAAAATTCGCCGCATCGTTACAGCTACCTTATCCACTAAAAATGAAAATTGCGCGAATCTGTCCCGTCGCGTACCGCTAAACTAACTGCCACCCGATTCGCAAACTCGCAGTGAGCAGACTTCGCCGCTCTACTCGCGACATTTCTGCCGCAGCTGATTTCGCTTCTGGCTCTCTCAGGCTACACACGGTCCCTGGCCTGTCGCACCAGTAAGAAATCAAAGTTCCGCCGGCTTCGCCCAGTCAGCCAGCACAATTTCCTCCAGCGGTCGCCTCTGGCGCGGGGCCATCTCGCGTTCCTTCATCCCACCTGCCAGGTCCTCAGGATTCCCAAAGTACCCCACCGCTATCACCGCACCCATCTCATACCCCGGCGGAATTCCAAACGTTGCCCTCGCCTTCGCGTGATCAAAGCCAGCCATCCCGTGCGTATGCAGCCCCAGGTGGGTTGCCTGTACCATAAGCATCGCCGTTGCAAGACCCAGATCATGCAGCCCGTGATGGTTTGGTTTGCCGTTAGAGCTGAATTCAGTCCGCGCTACGGTAAGAATAAGCACAGACGCAGACTTCGCCCACCCTTGGTTAAATTCCGTCAGCGAATCAAAAATACCCTGGTAGGTCGGATCTCCCTTCATTCCAACAAGGAACCTCCATGGCTGCTCGTTATACGAGGAAGGCGCCCACCGCGCGGCCTCAAACAGTCTCCGCAAATCCTCTTTCGCTATCCTCCTGTCAGCAAAGGCACGCGGACTCCATCGCCGGCTGATTGCCTCGGCCAATCCCATCTCCGCCGGTACATACTTCTGCTTCTCATCAAATCCAGGCACTAATTCCTCCCAAGAGCACGTTTAGCGCTCGCATTAGTGATTCATTGCGACCGACGAGGTCGCAATAATCACTTTTCCAGCGCATTGGATGCCCGCCCCGTTGCGATTCCATCGGAACCGATCCCCGGTTTTTCGCGTAGTTAAGACTCAAGACGCTGCCGAGGGTCTGCTCTATGATCAAGTTTTTGCTTTGGTGCCTGCTTTTCGTCTTCTGCTGGCCGCTAGCGCTGCTGGCTCTAGTCCTCTATCCTCTGGTCTGGCTCTTCCTGCTGCCCTTCCGGCTCGTCGGCATTGCGGTTGGAGGTGTGCTCGAACTAGTCGCTGCCATCATCACGCTCCCGGCCCGTCTCCTGCGTACACTTTAGTTTTCCTCAACTTTTCGCTGCTGGCCTACCATAAAGAAGAGTCGCGGCAAGGGTTTCTGCATCAAAAGAACGTCCTTGTTCGTACATACATGTATGTAACTATGCCACGTGCCGGCATGGTTGACTCATTTATACCCAATATCCTTAACCCCGGCAGGATGCCTCTACCTTTATGCCTGATTCCAAGCGTCGATTCATGCCTGCGCGCTCTACGCGCTTCTTGTGTGCCTCTCTGCTCCCGCTACTGATTGCAGGTTGCTCCCACAAGCGGGCACCCCAGCAGCAGCCGCACTTTGGCCCCATTCCGCTCACCGTAGTCGCCGTCAAACAGCAGAATGTCCCCATCTATGGCACCTGGGTCGGCACGCTTGCGGGTTATGTCAACGCCCAAATCTCTCCGCAGGTCTCCGGTTACCTCATTCGTCAGGACTACCGCGAAGGCTCCGTCGTCCACCAAGGCCAGATCCTCTTTGAGATCGATCCGCGCCCCTTCCAGGCAGTCCTAGACAAGGCCAACGGCGCCATGGCGCAAGTGCAAGCGCAACTGCAGCTCGCTGAAATCGACCTGCATCGCGATCGCCCGCTTGCTCAGGCCCACGCCATCGCACAGAGCCAGTTGGATAACGACATCCAGCAGGTGGCCGCCGACAAGGCCGCCCTCGAAAGCGCAAAGGCCACTGTTGAAACCGCGCAACTCAATCTCGGCTTCACAAAAGTCCGTTCCCTTATCAACGGCATCGCCGGCCTCGCCCAGATTCAGGTCGGCAACCTGGTAAGCCCAACCTCGATTCTCACCACCGTCTCGCAGGTCAATCCAATCAAGGTATACTTCGCCATCAGCGAGCAGGAATACCTCGAGCTCTCGCAACTCGCCCGAGCGGGAGGCAAGAGCGATCTTCTCAATAGCGGCAGCACCGTTCCCCTCCAGCTGACGCTCGCCAACGGCCAGGTCTATCCCTATAAAGGCCGTATCGTCTTTGTCGATCGTGCCGTCGATCCCCAGACGGGCACCATCCGCATAGCCGGCAGCTTTCCCAACCCCGATCGCCTGCTAAGACCCGGGCAGTTCGGCAATGTCAAGGCGGAAACACGAGTCCTTCAGAATGCCATGGTCGTCCCGCAGCAAGCTCTGAATGAATTACAGGGCAGCTATCAGGTTGCCGTGGTTGGCCCGGACAATAAGATTCATATCCAACCCGTACAACTTGGGCCCGAATTCGGAAACATGCAGGTCATCGACAGCGGTCTGAAGCCGGGGGATGAGATTGCCATTCAGGCAGTCGGAAAGCTGCGCGACGGCATGCCAGTCCAGCCCCATCTGGTTTCCTCCGCTCCGCCCGATACTGGGCAGACGCAGACTTCGGAAGGCAACTAGACTATGTCCAATTTCTTCATCCGACGGCCTATTGTGGCCATGGTGATCTCCATTCTCATGGTCATCATGGGCACCGTGACCCTGTTCAATCTTCCGACGGCCCAATATCCGGACATTATTCCTCCGGAGATCCAGATTCGCGCCACCTATCCCGGCGCCGACGCCAACACCCTGGCCCAGTCCGTGGCCACGCCGATCGAAGAGCAGATGAACGGCGTCGACAACATGAGCTACATGTACTCCACCAGTGCCAGCAACGGCACCATGATGCTCACCGTGGACTTCGGCATCAAAACCGATCCTAATATCGATCAGGTTCTCGCTCAGTTGCGCGTCGACCAGGCTCAACCGCAGCTCCCGGCTGAGGTAAACACCGCGGGTGTCACCGTGCAGAAGTCCCTGCACGCACCCATGATGCTCATTGCGCTCGATTCCCCGCATGACAGTTACAACGGCACCTTCCTCGCCAACTACGCCTACATCAACCTCGTTGACCAGATCTCACGCGTCAAGGGCGTCTCTCATGTTCAGGTCTTCGGCGCCGGCGAATACGCCATGCGCATCTGGGTGAACCCGGACAAGCTTGCCACGCTCGGTATCACGGTCCCGCAGGTCATCGCGGCAATTCGCATTCAAAACGCCGTCAACCCGGCCGGTCAGATCGGCAGCGAGCCCGTGCCCCCGGGCCAGCAGTTCACCTATACTGTCCGCACCCAGGGCCGACTCACCACTCCCGAGCAGTTCGGCAACATCATTCTGCGCGCCAACCCTGACGGTTCCACCGTTCGCCTCAAGGATGTCGCAAAGATCACGCTCGGCTCTCAGTTCTACAACCTCATCGGTCGCTACAACGGCAGGCCGGCTGCTGTGCTCGCCATTTATCAGCTCCCCGGCACCAACGCCGTGGAGACCGCAGCCCGCGTCCGTGCTGAAATAGCCCAACTGGCCAGAAACTTCCCGTCGGACATGACCTACAACGTCAGTCTCGACACCACCGAAGCCGTCACCGCCGGCATGCACGAAATTCTCTATACCCTGCTGGAAGCCCTCGGTCTCGTTGTGCTCGTGGTCTTTGTATTCCTGCAGGGCTGGCGCGCCACGCTCATCCCGCTGCTCGCCATTCCAGTCTCCCTCATCGGAACCTTCGTCATATTCCCGGCTCTTGGCTTCTCCATCAACACGCTGTCTCTCTTCGGCCTGGTACTCGCCATCGGTCTCGTCGTCGACGACGCCATCGTCGTCGTTGAAGCAGTCGAGCACCACATCGAAGAAGGCATGTCTCCCCGCGACGCGGCACGCCGGGCCATGGAGCAGGTCGCCAGCCCGGTCATTGCGGTCGCGCTCATCCTCGCCGCCGTATTCATTCCAACGGCCTTCATTCCCGGCATCACCGGCCGTCTCTATCAACAGTTCGCCGTCACCATCGCCATCTCCGTTATCTTCTCAGCCTTTAACGCGCTCACCCTCAGCCCGGCACTCTGTGCTCTGCTGCTGAGACCCAAAAAGCGTGTCCGCGGCCCCATTGGCGTCTTCTTCCGCGGCTTTGAACGGCTCTTCCGCAGAACAACGGACGGTTACGTCTCCGCCTCGGGCTTCCTCGTCCGCAAGTCTGGTTTCGCTCTGCTCTTTCTGGGCCTTGTCGCGGCTCTGGCCGTCCTCATCGGCGGCAAGATTCCAAGGTCCTTCCTTCCTACAGAAGACCAGGGTTACGCCATGATCGCGCTGCAGTTGCCACAGGGCTCATCCCTCCAGCGCACCAGCGCTGCAGCACGCGAGGTCGAACAGGCCGTCCGCAAAATTCCTGGTGTCCAGGGAGTCACCTCGGTCATCGGCTTCAACCTCCTCACCGTCACCCAGACTACCTACAACTCGTTCTTCTTCGTCACCCTCAAGCCGTGGAGCCAGCGAACCGCGCCTGACGAACAATTCCCCGTCATCCAGCGCAATCTCTCACGCGCCCTTGCCGGCATCAAAGACGGCCTTGCATTCTCCTTTGCGCCGCCGGCTATTCCCGGCGTGGGCACCTCCGGTGGCGTCACCATGGTGCTGGAAGATCGCTCCGGCAGCGACAACCCGGCCTTCCTTACGCAGAACCTCTACAAATTCCTTGGTGCACTCCAAAAACGCCCCGAGATCCAGGTGGCCCTGCCGTCTTACCTGCCTTCTGTTCCGCAGCTTTACGTCAAAGTCGACCGGGCCAAGGCGCTGCAGCAGCAGGTCAGCCTCAGCGACGTTTACGAGACCATGCAGACCTTCATGGGCGGCTACCTCGTCAACTACTTCAACCGCTTCGGCCGCCAGTGGCAAACCTATGTCGAAGCCGAGGGTCCTTACCGCACGAAGATTTCCGATATTGGCGACTTTTACGTCCGGAGCGCCAATGGCGGCCAGGTTCCACTGAGCGCGGTGACCGACGTCAAACGCATCACCGGGCCTGAGTTTGACCTACGCTTCAACGAATACCCTGCGGCCCAACTCAACATCACCGGAGCTCCCGGCTATAGTTCCGGTCAGGTCATGAACGCCATCCAGCAGGTCTTCCACCAGACCATGCCACCCGGCATCGGCTATGGCTACGAGGGCATGTCCTACCAGGAGGAGCAGGCCGCCAAAGGCATCTCACCCGCAGCCATCTTCAGCCTGTCCCTGCTGGTCGTATTCCTCATCCTCGCCGCCCAGTATGAGAGCTGGACCCTGCCCTTCAGCGTGCTCCTCAGCACTCCCGTCGCCGTCCTCGGTGCATTCCTCGCGCTTCGCATCCGCGGGCTTGAGAACGACGTCTTCGCTCAGATCGGGCTCGTCATGCTCATCGGCCTCTCGGCCAAGAACGCCATCCTCATCGTCCAGTTCGCCCGCGCCGAGTTCATGCGCGGCGAAAGCATCTTCGATGCCGCCATGGGTGCGGCCCGGCTGCGCTTCCGGCCGATCATCATGACCGCCTTCGCCTTCATCCTCGGCGTGCTCCCGCTGTGGTTCTCCCATGGAGCCGGTGCGGAGGCGCGGCGCATTCTGGGCACGGTGGTGGTCGGCGGCATGCTTGCCGCGACCTGTATCGCCATATTCCTCGTCCCGGTCACCTTTGCCAGTGTGGAGTGGCTGATGCATCGCTTCCGAAAAGAAGGCCCTCACCACTTGACCGAGTCGCATCTGCCGGAACACGTCCGCAGCGAGGAGGTGGATTAATCATGAGCGTACGCAAACCAGCTCTGCTTCTCTCCGGCCTTGCGCTGCTTGCGGGCTGCACTCCCGGACCGGTCTACAAGCGTCCGGCCGTCAGCATTCCGCAGTCTTACCGCGCTCCGGCGGGCGTTAACGCAACGCCGCCCACCGCGGCCGCGACAGCCGCTTCGCTCGGGGCGGAACAGTGGGCCAGCGTCTTCCACGATCCCGTCCTGCAGGGGCTTATCCGCAAGGCGCTCCAAAACAACTACGACCTCAAGATAGCGGCCCAGCGCATTCTCGAAGCGCAGGGCCAGCTCGGCATCACCCGCTCACAGGAGTTCCCCACGCTGAGCGGCAACGCCAACTACGACGCCATCGGCCTGCCGAGCAGCATTTCCAAGCTCTTCGGAGGCAATAACAAGCAGGCTTCCCGCAGAACCAGCTATTTCGGCGGAGTCTCGCTGGCAACGGCGTGGAATCTCGACTTCTGGGGGTATTACCGGCAGCAGACGGTCGCGGCGCGCGATCAACTGCTGGCGACGGAGTGGGCGCGGCGGCTCACTGTCGATACCGTGATCGAAGACGTGGCAACGGCTTACTTCCAGCTCCGCACGCTGGATGCCGAGCTGGCGATCACGCGGCAGACGGTCGCGGCGCGGCAGCAGTCGCTCCATCTCACCGAGGTGCTCGAGCGCGGCGGCTCAGGGACGCTTGAAGACGTGCGTCAGGCCCAGGAGTCGCTCTACCAGGCCGAGGCCCAGATTCCTGACCTGGAGCGCCAGATTTCGCAGGAAGAGAATGCGATCAGCATTCTGCTGGGGCGGAATCCGGGGCCGATCGCGCGTGGGAGCCTTAGCGCCATCGACTGGCCGGCGCCGGCGGCGGTGCCTGCGGGTATTCCGTCACAACTGCTTGAGCGGCGGCCTGACGTTGAGGAAGCGGAAGCGATGCTGCGCGCCGACAACGCCAATGTCCGCGTGGCGCGTGCCGCGCTCTTCCCCCAGCTGTCACTTTCGGCGACGGGCGGGACGTCGAGCAACCAGCTGAAGCAGCTCTTCGACGGCAGCAATATTCTCTGGTACACGAGCGGGACGATTGCCCAGTCGATCTTCGAAGGCGGGCGGCTGCGCGCCAACGTCAGATTGACCGAGGCCGAGAAGCAGGCAGCGGTGCTGAGCTACAAGCAGACGATCCAGCAGGCGTTCCGAAACGTCTCCGATTCGCTGATTGCGCTGCATCGGTACCGGCAGTACCGGGTACAAGAGGAAAAGGTGGCGGCGGCAGCCAAGGACGCAACCCGACTGGCCGAGATGCGTTACAAGGCCGGCTATACGAGCTATCTTGAGGTGCTGACGAATGACACGACTTACTACTCGGCCCAGTTGAACCTGGCGATGGCGCGGGAGCAGGAGGCGATTTCGTTCGTTCAGCTCTACAGCGCGCTCGGCGGAGGCTGGCAGTAAAAAACAGTTGCCAGTCCACAGTTGCCAATCCAAAGTTGGCAGTGGTCCGTCGAAGGCAGGAAAAGTGGGAGCCCGGGAAACCGGGCTCAACCATTTTTGGCGGGTGCTGGCCGCACGGGCGGACGCGGCTTCGCCGCAAAGAACATAGACGGCGCAGAGAGAGGCCCTGCGCGCCCGGAAAATGCGGCAGCCTGTCAGTGCCCGGTTCGGGTAGTGGCGGCGCGTGCCAGTGCGCTGGCGTCGGAGTTCTGGTTTACGATTTCCGGTCTGGCTGCAAATCCGCTGGACTGCGGGCCGTATCGAGGGGAATTCGGCGGGGCGGCTTTCTGCGGCGGGATGGGATGGACATTGCGCGCGCCTTTGCGGACATCTTCGATCGCCATGGAGCGAGTCTGGGCGGCTTTCCATCCGGCTGCGACCCATTTTTTGTGCTCTTCGGGATCGGAGGGGCGGAGCACGGGCGGGCGGAGGTCGGACGGCGGCTCCTTGCCCTGGGTGAGGTAGGATTCGATGGCGGCCTCGTAGTCGAGGCGCGCGGCGAGGTGGCGGAGGGCCATCATGCCGCTGTCGAGGAGGGGGTGCTCGGGAGTCGTAGCTTCTTCCCTAAACTGTTCCGGACCAACAACATCGCCATTGTCGTACTGAATGTAGGCTTCGACGGGCGCGCCGTTGATGAGGCCGCCATTGGGGAGGTTGAGACGGGCGAGGCGGAGTCCATAGATGAAGGAATTGGCCTCGGTGGGGCTGATTTTTCCCGCGGCGAGAGCGGTGAGAACGCGGGTAAGCGCGATCTGGATGGAGGCCGCGTCTTCGAGGAGGGGGATTTCGATGCCGTTTTCCGGGGGTGGTGGGGGTGGCTCCTCAGAGCGTTTGGCCATGCCGTTGGGGGTGCGGTGATGGAGGTGGAAGAAGCAATAATCCTCTTTCCAGACGCGACGTGCGCGGCACTGGATTCCGCTGGCGTGGAGGTGGCGACACTGTTTTGGCATGGATTTAAAAGCTCCGGTTAATGTCCCAGAAGTGTATGAAAGCAAAGTGGTTACGCGATCATTAGTCGGGTAAGTCCTTTAGAATCAACGGGGAGGTGAGTGGATGAATTCCCTGCTGAAACGCAAAAAAGCCCAGAGGACGGGCCGTGTGCGGACCTGTCTTCTGAGCTCTCTATCTTCAGGATAGTCGCGCACCGGTATTTCCGACCCGCCGTGGATGAAACGGGGTGAGAGGATGCCGTAGAGTTTTCATGCACGGTTGGCATAGAGGTCGGTGTTTGGATGGTGCACTGAGCCCGCAGGA
>JAJZAL010000199.1 GCA_021799405.1 Acidobacteriota bacterium | reverse complement strand
GGCCGCCGGCAACCCCGACACGGAAGCAGCGCCGCTGTGGCGGCGGGTGAACGGATAAGACACAGCACGAAAAAACTCTTACGTTCCGTCTTTGACCCTGGCACACTGTTCGAGAGATGGCTGACCAGTGGCGCTACCGGGGCCGGACGATCGATGCGGAGCGTTGCTCGCATGCTCCCCCACCGTGAAGCACTCGTGATGA
Source organism: Acidobacteriota bacterium (assembly GCA_021799405.1). Next base: position 9,440 of record JAJZAL010000199.1, on the reverse strand, counting down.
ACTGGTTCCGCGCCAAAGCAGAGCTTCCCAGCGGCGCGGTGGAAGCAGCCAACAACAAAGTACGAGTCGTCACCAGACGAGCGTACGGATTCCGTACCTTCAATGCCACGGAAATAGCGCTGTATCACACACTCGGGCGACCACCCGAACCGGAGACCCCCCGCAGATCTTGCTGAGGAGGCAACAATTTTCACTCCATCACAGCCGAGCACCCCCGAGCAGGTGCGGTTGCTCAGACTCTTACTGGGTTACCTACAGATTCTGCGGAAGAGCCCTAAAATATAAGTTTGATTCCTCCGTCCGGGAAAAGTGGCATCTGCGTTTGCTCAGAGACTCCTCCCCCTTGGAGGCGAGGCTCCCATAGGTATTCGTAGAAGTTTTGATTGTTGAGAGCATTCTCAAGGCCAGCATGCCAGTTAAGGACTCCGCGCCGCGTCATAATGCTTTGTTCGACGCGGAAGTCGAGCCTATGGTATGCGGGCGCCCGAAGGCCATTGATCTCTTCAAGATTGTAGACATCACGATTCTGTGCGATGCTTAGTGGCATGTTGTCCGGTGTGTACGGAATGCCCGAGGTGGTTGTGTAACGCCAGGACAAATCGAAACCGTGGGCCATCGTCCAGTCTCCGGTGAAGTTTAATTGAAGGGGAACGTCAAAGTTGCCGCGACGCAGGATACCGTCGAGACCTGCATACGCAGCGCGCGCATAGGTAAAGGTTCCAGTAAGGGAGAGTCTAGGAACGATAAGTGTCTGGACGCTTAGTTCTGCACCGCGTGCAATGCCTGTTCCACGCCCTATCATAGGCAACATTAAGAATAATTGACCAAATGTATCTGTGACATTCGCCAGCGATAACTGTGGGTAGTCAACCGATACTGGATAATTGACATAGTGTTTGTCATATAGTTCAAGCGTTATTCGATTGCGGACGCTGTCGGCTAGCATCACACCAGCGGTGATTTGATTGGAGAGGATCGGTTTCAGAAGGCTACTATTATGGAAACTCAACATGTAGAGGGTTGGTGGCATCTGCTGATATTCGGAATAGCCCAGGTGGAGAAGCTTTCCTTTCACAGGTACAGACAATAGAGCGGTTCCAGTTACACCCAGGTGACCGCCAAGTGCCCACTGTTCGCCGCGCTCCCCAAGCACCAAAATACTCTTTCCGAGCGGATGGATTGCCGTCTGCAAGTACTCTGCTGAGGAAAACGTGGCGAATCTGCGTTTCATAGCCATCGTATTTACAAAAGCTGGACTTTGGTCGTACGGATTTTGGAGCCCTATTGGCTGTGCAACTTTATAGTCGAGCTGGTCGACTGAGACAAGCCCTCCTGCAGTGAGCGTTGTGGCCTTAATCAGCTCAGATGTCCAGTCGTATTTTGCTGTCGTTATTTGGTCGGTTGTATTCTCGTTATAGACAACTGCTCCGTTTTGCATCTGTCCGTTCTCTAAGACTGTTTGGTTCTGAGCTGCGTGAGATAGGCTCATAATTCCGAAGGAGCGATCAGAGAATAGATGTTGCCAATTAGCTCCAGTTGTATTACGCCATCCGGTGTATGTGATGTCGTATGGGTTGGTCTCCTGCGAGTCCAGGGCCGCAGGAGTGATCACAATTGAGTCGATACCGGTTAGGGACATGCCCCACCAACTATCACGACTGTCAATGCGATTCTGCGCGCGAACAAAGGCGTTGCGGTAGTGAGGGACACCGTCCATTCCAATGTTATTGGTGAGATATTGCAGGATGCCGTCTCTCGCTGACATAAAGAGGGAGCCAACTTCTCCCATAGGTAAGGTGGCAGATGCCCCAATTCCAGCGATGCCTGCCTCGACTTTGAACCACCGCTTAATTGGACCTTCCGTACGGGTCGATATTTCTACAACGGATGACAACCGCTGATCGAAATGCTCGTCATACGCGTCTGTGTGGAAATCGATCTGCTGAATAGCGTCAGCATCCAACATCGACACGAAGCCACCGGTTGTATCGGACAGTGCGAGTTGGTTGATTGAGGGGACCTCAATATTATCGACAACAAAGAGGTTTTCGTCTGGATTGCCGCCGCGGACAAGAAAATCATTTCTCTCGTCGTTGTCAGATAAAACTCCGGGTAATGTTTGCAAGAAGCGAGACAGGTCTCCGAAGGTTCCAGCAGAATGCTCAACTTCACTTGCAGTAATCGGTCTCGTGAAACCCTCTGTCATTATCGATCCGGCCGGCCTAGCGTGTACCTGAACTTGGGTCGTCGTCTCGTAGCGTTGTCTTGTGAGTCGTAATGCAGTTTGCGTTGAGTTTTGCGGATGTTGGTCATGCGTTGTCAGTTCAACGGGCATGAATGGCGGAAACAGCGGCTGTATGAAAGACGTGGATCGGCCTGGACTAATCCATGAAGGTATTCCTGTGAATAAAGTTGAGTATCGCTCGTTGCGTGTGGTAACCGATGGTTCCTGTGCATTTGCGCTTATAGTTGATAGAGTCAGAATAACAAACAATACTTTCGCCCTTGTAATTGTGTGCACACTTCTCATCCTCTGGCTCTATCGTTTGTATCGGCGACGACGGACAAATCTTTACGTTGCTCTTGAGTTCGAGGATGGGGTTCCCTCGCAGGCGTTTGTCCTCGAGAGGAGGTGTCAAAGATGCCCGCGGTAACCTGGCGGCTTCCGCTGGGGCTGAGTCTGGCGGAAATGTGGCTCGTATCCAGGCGCCAGGTTAGCGAACCGGCAGGAGGGTGATAGGGGAGACGGGTGGCAATGGAAGCCTAACCTGTGAGCTGAAGCGAAAGGGCGCGGCGGCCTGATCGCGCTTGGTAGCAATCGGATCGGAAAGTTCAGTCCGCGTTGGCAAGAGGTTGACTTGTCGGGGTGTCGCGGGCCAAGCTCGGGCGCGATCTTGGCTACCCCAATTGGGAAGCTTTTATGGCATTGTGTTTGCTTAGCGGTGGGCTTGGCCCGGCATACGGATTGCGGGCCAGACACGTAGGTCCAGGTCCCGACCACGTCCGTCCCGATGAGGCGACAGGTGTGCAGCAGACGTAGTTGGGCGCGATGCAGGGTGCTGGTCAACGCCGGCTGGCGCTCCAGGGAGTGCAGAACATCAGGCGACGAAATGGCCACGGAGGAGCCTGGGAGCGTCTCCAGAGGGAAATTGGAGGCGGGCATGGCGTGCGTACTGAGCTAGACGGTCAGGGATTGCTCTGCTAGCTGGAGGGCCACGAGTTGTTTCTGCTTGGCCGACGGCGCAGGCTCGCCGCATACGCGGTCTGGTTAGGCGGAGGGAGCATCGTGACGCAGTGGTGATAGCTGATTTCCTCCACGAACCGGGGCCGACGCATCTAAATTCCAATTTGGCGGTTTGGAACAAGAAAGAGGATTATTTGAGCGGCGCAACGGGTTTTAGAGCAGCTCATAATCCTCCGATCGTCGTCGGAAGAGTCTTTGCGAAGGCATTGTTTGGCTTCACACTCTCTGACCTTACGTGCCAAACTTGCTGAAATAAATCTCGGCAGTAATCTTTCGGCGCGAAAAAGTTAGATGCGTCGGCCCTGCTCCACGAACCCGCTTGCGGATTGTTGTGCGTGCCTACCGCGTATGCTAGGGGCTTCCATTTCGCAACATGTGGGTGGCCGCTTATAAAAGAGGTCCCACTATGGTGAGTCCCGCGCACCTACCATTGGGATGTAGAAGTTCAGGGCCGGCCCCACTTGTCCATTTTAGTTAAATTTGGTTGGACGGGATAAGTCTGTTCAAAAACGATAGACGACCCCGCTCGATGCGGTAACCTCCCAGAGGTTGCCGCCGGTATACGCAATTCCCGTGGCATTATTGAATGGAGTCCTGCCGATTCCTAGCTCAAGGAGACGGTAATCTATACGCCCCATTGGGCAGTCGACACCCCCAACGTACTCATAGAACATGTGCGCCACGGAAGTGCCTTGGATGTTCTTCATGGTTCCGCCGCCCACGAGGAACTCGAAGTATGGCCTGAGGACTTCCTTGTCCGTAAGGAGTTCCAGACGCGGGCCAATCAATGAAAACATATCATTCGGAGCATATGAAGCTCGTAAGTCAAGACCAGTTGAGAAATGCCATACGTCGTATCCCTCACGATAGACGCCGGCCTCGATTCCTGCCGAAGTGAAAAACTGGTTCTGAGTTGAGACGGAAGTTTGTCTGTTTGTGAAAATAAGCGTGCTGTAGATGGCTGTCTGGGCCTGCGCTGGTGGGATGCAGCTATAGATGGCGATTAATACCGAAAGGATGAAGACGTGTCGAGATGCGGTCCCCCTAAATTTCACTGTGGCTCCAATCAAAATAGAATCCGCTCAAATGGGATGGGCTTATCGCCCACGCTAGGGATTACATCGGCCGGAACTTTAGAAAAGTTTAGTCCAACTGATTCGGCAGGCCGTGGAGAGCGTGGGTCCATTGCCGAGGCGAAGACGGTCCGAGAGCTGGTTTGCTCCCAGCGCCGAGCCAGGCAGCAGCGGAGGCGCCGACGCAGCGGGCGCCATGGCGACCTCGTTCCACCGGCCGGTTCCAGATTCGAGGGCGGTCGCGAGTTTGTGGCTGCAGCGGCTCGCGCCGTATACAAGTGTTCGATCCCGACCTTGTGGGGGCCGTAAAGGATGTCAGCGTCACAGGCGCTATGCTGCCCCCCGCCAGGGTCTTCAGTCCTACCAGGCGCCGCCTTGGAAGTGGGTGCGGAAACCGGGAGAGATCGGCGCCCTCCAACCGCGAAAAGACGGCTCCAAGGTGAACGTGAGCGGCTTCGTGAAGCGGGACCGGGGGTGGGAGGCCGTCGTCGCTTGCTTCGCCTAGGAGGCGAAGAACGCGAGATTGATCACCGGGGTTCAAAGGAAGGTGGCTGCTCGGTCCGGCAACCCGGCACACAGGCTCCAGATCGACGAGGAGAACACGTGAATGCGGGTCTGTCGTCGTGTTTCCGTGCGGGCCAGGCAGCGGCCTCCCGCGCCCTCGATGAGCTGCGCTCCACCGGCGTATGAGGCCAGCTACTACCTTATTTCGCGCGCCCGGCGTGACAATGGCGGTTTATCCTCCGGGACAATTTCTGTATACTTTTTGAAGTGACCGGTAATCGTTCCTCCAGCAGAGCAGTTCGGAGAATGTCCTTGGTTAATGATTCGTTTTTCTACAAGACTCGGCCGTCGGTTCGGGAAAGCGGTGCGGCTGAGGCCATCGGCGGGCGACAAAGCAAATCTCTCCCGCATGTTAGGCATGCAGGTGTGGCGGATGTAGCCGACAACCTCCCCTGCAAATCAGATTCATCAGATGGCTGTAACCTCAGCGGCATTTGTGGGTCGAGGGGGATCCGGGTGCGTTCTCCTGCGGTGACTGCCGTTCAGGTCGTAGCGCGGATGCGGGGTGGTTCGCAAAGCCAGCTGATGTTGGGAGACGACGGCAACCTGTGGGTAGTCAAATTCAGGAATAATCCACAACATATAAGGGTTCTCGCTAACGAATGGATTGCAACGTGCATTGCAGCTGCAATCGGTTTGTCGGTGCCGGAATGTAGCGTCGTCCATGTTGGCCGATGGCTGATTGAAAGCAATCCACAGCTATCCGTAGTCCGTGGATCAAGAGGCGACGAGGTATGCTCTAGCGGCAGGCAGTTCGGGAGCCGATTCGCCGGTGGGATGATGCCTCGGCAGGTTATCGAGTGGCTGCCCGACGACCGGCTGGCTTGCGTCCGGAATCTAGAGCAGTTCCCCGGAATCCTGGCCTTCGACAAGTGGACTGGCAATACTGACAGGCGCCAGGTGGTCTTTCGGCGTACGGCGAGGGAGAAAAATTATGCCGCAGTGTTTATCGACCAAGGTTCGTGCTTTGGTGCCGGTGAATGGACGTTTCAGGATGCTCCAGAGGGTGGAGGCTTCGCGCGGAAGATGGTCTATTCTATGGTGACTGGGTGGGACAGTTTTGAGCCGTGGTTGACCCGCATCGAGCAGTTTAGTAAAGGGGCACTTTGGGAGATTGCGGAAACTGTTCCCCAGGAATGGTACGAGGGCGATCGCGGCCAACTTAAGGAATTAATTCGATCATTGATTGGAAGACGAGCTTGTATAAGAAGACTCATCACAGAGTTTCGGCAGACCGCGGATAGTCCCTTTCCCAATTGGACGGGCCCAGCGGAGCGAAAACCGTCGGTGTCATCCGTACGAGCTACCTATCGGCCCAAGGTAATATGTGGCTAGGCGTAGGCATCGTAGTCGGTTGAGCGTGTTTGCTCTGTTCAGACAGAGTAATGCGGCTTTTGGCGCTGGAGACGTTCGGGAGAAGGTCGGTTGGTGCCGCAGTAATTGCGGCCCTGCCCAAGAGAGCGGGAGAGCGCTTGTTATACGCGGCTTTCGGAAATTCGGCTATCTACGTTAACGCCACCGACCCCAAGCTGTAGCGTTTGGGGATGGCCGAAGATTTTCCACGGATATTGCTGGAAGATGGGTATTTACTTGACTTCCGTGGCCACAACATATAGTGTTTGGGCTTGTGGAAGATTATCCGCGAGACCTGCTGGAGCTGGAAGCTCGCTTTTCGACTGCCGCGGCTTGTCGGGAGTATCTGTACCACCTTCGTTGGCCTGACGGCTTTCGTTGCCCGCGTTGCGGCGAGACGAAGAACTGACCATCGCCCGCGCTTCCGTGCGCCGCACCCTCGCCTCTCCACCTAAGAAAAAGTGGTCGCAGCCTCAGTTACGCAGGCTTACCGAAAGCTCACGAACCATTGGGATTGTTTCTTGACGTCAGCGCACTCTCCTTGAGTCCTTGAGTAGCTTCAGATATTCCTCCGAATTGGAGAAAACTTGAAGACCGCTGTGGCGGAGCATCATCTGGTTGTAGCGGTGTGCATCGTCAATCGAAACCGGATTGTTGAACTTTCCGGTCGGAGTGGACTTCTCTAAATAGAGCATGGCTTGCGTTGGGCTGAGCGGGTAGTAAAGCTCAACCCTTTCCGGAACATCGAAGCTTTTCCCGCCGGTCAGCATGTTTATGATCGGCTGGTCCGACGTAATGAATGGGACTTGTGTGTCATTGTCGAGAACGACAATTTGAAAATTCCTCCGGTCAACAAAGAATGATCTACCGGCCTCGATTGCCATAATGTGACTGAGAACGTCCCAAACTCGTTCCATATCCTCGAAGAGCACAATCTCCTTCTGGAGAACCCGTTCTTTTACAGCTTTCGTCCTGAAATACTGCACAAACAAACCACGAATGAAGTCAATTGCCCTATGGGAGTCTTCATAGAAGCTGAAATCGCGTTGCTTGATTAATTCGAGAAAGGGCCAGAATCGACGCTCGATAGAGGCGTGGTAGTTCTCGTTGAAGTTTGCAATCGCTACCCCAAGCTCGTGCCTTGCTCGCGCTATTGCAGCATCACCCATATCGTCTTTGGAGGCGCCTCGATCGGCTATGTGTTGCTGCTGTTCTTCAATGCGCTGTTCGAGCAGTGCCTTCAGACGCGTTGGCAGGAGGTACATCTGGAGGAAACACTTGTGGCCGTCCCGGCGATGTTCCTGCAATCCGTCTATGAGCAACTTCAGGCAGTCGACATCTGGAACCGTAAGTTCTTTCAGTCTGTAGAAGTCATTCTCCCCGCCAACGACAGTCAGGCGCGAACGTCTGACCTTTCCGTAGCCGAGCCAGGCAATGCGCTCGTCCGGATCGGCCCAGGCCAACAGATATTGGCGCGGTGTGTGGTGGTGGTAGATTTTCGGCTGCTCAGTTTCCATAGAATAAGCTTATTACTCAGTCACCTCGAACTGGAGACGCCATCATCAACGAGGCTACGTCGGCAACGAGAAACGGCCTGAGCACCAGGGTTCTATTTGCATCGTATTTTGTGAACCTAGAAGCCCCGGCTCATCGTCCGGTCCATGATCCTCGCTCGGGGCGTCTTGTTGAATTCTCCCATCCGACCTTTGTCGGATTCGCCGGTCGTGAGATTCATGACGCGCATCCGGCGCGCGATGGAATCGAGCGCCATTTCGTCGCGCGGGATTTCCTTGTCCTTGCCTGCCGATGTGGCGTAGAGTTGCTCCGGATTGCTTCGCGGGCTGTCGATGACGACAATATTCCCCGGCTGGAGGTCGCCCCGCGCCCAAGCGGAGCGCGGTGCCGCATCATGGCGAATGATCTCGATCTTCCCCTCGGTCGTCTCAAAGATGGTCTGGAGCGCGCCGGTGCGCTCGTCTTCGCTGTTGAGCAGCACCCGACCAATCAGCTTCTTTGAGTAGGCGGAATACTCCATCGGCGCGTGGGGATCACTGATTGCAACGCCGCAGCGGAACAGTGTCCGCGCCCGGCCCTGAATATCTTTCATGTTGCGGAGTTGGCTCAAGAAGTCAGACTGAACCTGCCATTCACTTTGAGGAAGCGGCTTGGCCACGCCGAGACGTGTGAGGTGACGCAGGCGCACAGACTCGTAGGAGTTGGCTGCGCCGTCAAGCTGTTTATGGTTGCTGTCTCCTGGCGATGGAATGAGCCGCGCCGAGAGACGCCGGTCGAGCGGAGTCACGCGATTCGCGGTCAGTTCAGATTGCTTCTGGAATTCGATCTCTGCGTGTGTTCGAGGCCCTAGCTGAAAGGTCAGGGACCGCTGAGCCGCCTCGCGCAATCCGCGGCGAATCAACTCACGCGGCAGGACGAGTTCTTCGCCTGACCGTAGCTCGCTGCGCAAGATGATATGGGCGTGAGGATGGTCGGTATTGTGGTGGATGACGCCGCCCCACTCAACCTTTCCATTGAGGTGGTGCTCAATGCGGCCGATCACGGCCTCGGCGGTCCTGGCAAAGTCGGCCTTCTGGTCCTCGGGCGAGATAATGATCTTGAAGAGGCGCTTGTCGCCGGCCTGCTGCCATTCTCCGGCAACTGCACCGTATTCGTCAGAGCAAACACATCTGTTCTCCGTGTTGTGGTTGTGATGGACTGTTGCCATGAGCGGAGAGGCTGGAGTAGTAGTGGGTCGACGTAGTCGGGCGGAGATAGCGCGGCTGGCGGGCTTGTATGCGACGAGCGGGATGGGGCGTAGTGAGTTCTGCAGCCGTCATGGGATGGCATTGAGCACACTGAATCGTCACCTGAAGAAGCAGCGGCAGCGGAACCATGCGGGCAAGGAGGGAGGCGGCTGTCCTCTGGTGGAGGTGGAGATGAGGGCATCGGTTGTCTCGATCACCGCTGGGGATGATGGGCTGTTGACGGTGGTGTTGTGCAACGGCCGCAGAGTGCGGGTTGGTTGCGGCTTTGACAGCGAGACGTTGCGGCGGTTGGTGACTTTACTGGAGGGATTGTAGCTGTGTTCGGTGTGGGCGCGGCAGCGCGCATCTATCTTGCACCTGGCGCAACCGATATGCGCAAAGGGTTCGATGGGCTCTACGGCCTGGTGCGCGATCAGTTGTTGTGTGATCCGCTGAGTGGTCATC
>JAJZAL010000020.1 GCA_021799405.1 Acidobacteriota bacterium | reverse complement strand
AATGCCGTCGACGCTGCCGAGTTTCTCGCGGACGCGCTTCAGATAAGGCGGATCCTCCACGATGCGGTTGGTGAGAAAGAGAGAGAGAATGCCGACGGGGATATTGAGAAAGAAGATCCAGCGCCAGGTATAGTTGTCGGTAATCCAGCCACCGATTGTCGGTCCGATGGCGGGTGCGACGACGACGGCCATCCCGTAGATGGCGAAAGCGACGCTGCGTTTTTCGGGAGCGAAGGTATCGGCCAGGATAGCGCGCTCGCTGGGCTGCAGGCCTCCGCCGGCCGCGCCCTGGCAGATGCGGAAGATGATCAGCAGAGTCAGGGAGTTGGTGAAGCCGCAACAGAAAGAGAAAATGGTGAAAGCGGCGACGCAACTCATGTAGAACCGCTTGCGGCCAATGCGGTTGGCGATCCAGCCGCTGATGGGCAGCACGATGGCGTTCGAGACCAGATAGGAGGTCAGAATCCAGGTGGCTTCGTCGTAACTGGCGCCGAGCGCCCCGGCGATATGCGGCAGCGCTACGTTGGCGATGGAGGAATCGAGCGCCTCCATGAAAGTCGCCAGCGTCACCGTGAAGGCGATGACCCACGGATTGAACCGCGGTTTCCACGTCTCATCAAAATGAAATTCACTGTCGGCGTCCCGCGGTTTCACCGAAGAGTCAGTGGCTGACTGCGCCATTTGCGCTCCCTGAAAGAAAATTTCTTGCAATGCGATTCCGGCACCGCGAGTGGCGGGGAAGGATGCCGTCGAACCGCGAGTCGTCTGCTCTACGCCGGGGAAAAATGCCAAGGGCGCAAACAATCGCGAGCAGTCATGCTGACAGAATAAAACAAGCGTTGAGACTCCATGCTCACTGTGAGATGATCTTCCCGCGGTGCAAGGGTCCGTGATGCCGGCCGAATGACGAGAATGCACTAAAACTGTATCCAGCCATCCGCGGGACGTCACAATCCCAAAGCGCCACGGAACGGACCGGCCGATCGATCCCCGCAAGCTCGGGGTACGGCAGGGAGGACCTCCGACTCACAAGCCATGGGGCGTACAATTTTCCCACGAAATTCGGCCTGAACTTCTTCGTGTGCCGCCGGATGGTGTAAAAAGGTGTGGACGGTGGCCAGGGTGTTTCCTGTTGTATATACAGCGGACTACGATCTCAGATCACGATCCGGATCTTGGGTGCATTCCCGTTCAGACGCATCGAGGAGAGCGCGAGCACTGGGTCATCCCGGTTGGAAATGCAAACGCAAAGCAGGTTGTAAGAGCGCAAGCGAGGTAAGAGACAGGTGAGTAGCATATAGGCGGCTCGATCGTGCGCCGCAGATTAGATGATCGCCCAGGAGCCTTGAGTGCATCCTAAAAATTATGGTTTTGTCATCGATCAGAACCGGTGTATCGGCTGCCATGCGTGTACGGTTGCATGCAAAGAGGAGCATGATGTACCGGTAGGCGTCTTCCGCACCTGGGTCAAGTACGCGGAAAAAGGCGCGTTTCCCAATACAAGCCGCCATTTTAGCGTGCTGCGGTGCAATCACTGCAATGCGGCTCCCTGCATAGAAATCTGCCCCACCCGTGCGTTGTTCCGGCGCGCTGACGGCATCGTGGATTTCGACAACTCGCGCTGCATAGGCTGCAAGGGTTGCATGCAGGCTTGCCCTTATGACGCGCTGTATATTGATCCCAATAGCCAAACGGCAGCGAAGTGCAACTTTTGTGCTCATCGTGTCGAGTCGGAGTTGAACCCGGCCTGTGTGATTGTGTGTCCTACGCAGGCCATCATCGCCGGCGATCTCGCCGATCCGGCCAGCAACATTAGCCGGATTGTCGCACGGGAAAAGGTCTCGGTTCGCAAGCCGCAAAAGGGCACCGAGCCAAAGGTGTTCTATGTCGGCGTCGAAGGCGATCTTCTGCGCCCGACGCAGTTGGCCGCGCAGAGCAGTTACATGTGGGCCGAGCGCCGTGCTGACTCGAAGACCCGGGAAGATTTCGATCCAACCCTAACGCGTGAAGTCTACGACGTCCGTCATTCCGCACCTTGGGGGCGCAAGATTTCTGCCTACCTGTGGACGAAGTCCATTTCGGCTGGCGCGCTGCTGGTCCCCGCAATTCTCCTGGAACTGTGCCGGCAAGCCGGCAATTTCTTTACGGTCATCTGTCCGCTGATCGCGCTGATTGCGCTGGCCGTAACCTCTCTGCTCCTGATCTTCGATTTGAAGCGGCCGGACCGGTTCTATTTCCTGATGACGAAGTCAAACTTCCGCTCGTGGCTGGTGTTAGGCGGCTATATCCTCATGGGTTATGGCGGCCTCGCAACTGCATGGCTGGTGATGGGCTTCATCACGGGAGCAGTGCCACATCCGCTGATGTGGTTGACTGCCGCCTTTGCGATTGGGAGCGCCTGTTATTCGGCGTTTCTGTTCGCCCAGGCCAAGAGCCGTGACCTATGGCAAAGTCCGCTTTTCCTGTGGCATCTGCTGGTGCAGGCGCTCACCGCTGGGGCTGGCGTGGTGCTGCTCGCGGGCGTTGCCATGGGCGCCCGGTCCGATATTCTGCGGGACTCCACGCTTATTCTGTTTTCCACGCTGCTGCTGAGCCTGGCCATGGTGCTGGCGGAGATCGCGCTGCCCCATGCGACAGAAGATGCCGCGCTGGCAAATCGATCCCTGGTGAAGGGCAAATACCGGGGGCAGTTCTGGGGATTGGCAGTTGGCGTCGGATTCGTGGGCCCGATCGTTTTGAGCGCCATGTTTCTCTTCTGCCAGCTTTCTCTGGGGTTTGCGATCGTAGCCGCAGTCCTGGCCTTGGTCGGGCTGTATTGCTATGAGGACGTCTGGGTCAAGGCCGGGCAGGTAGTCCCTCTGAGCTAAGTAATGATGATCTGAGTAAATAATGATGAAAAGCACACATCCGCTTCATCCCGATGCACTCGCTTTGGATCCACCCGCGGGCGGACTGTCGAATTTTCCTCCGAGCGAACAGTGGCAAGACTGGTCCGAATACGATCCGGCGCAATGGCCGCGCAAGGTGAAAAAGCGGTATGCGCTGGTTCCGACGATCTGCTTCAATTGCGAGGCGGCCTGCGGTCTGCTGGCTTACATCGACAAAGAGACACTGAAAATCAAAAAGTTTGAGGGCAACCCGGAGCACCCCGGCAGCCGCGGGCGCAACTGCGCCAAGGGGCCGGCAACCCTGAACCAGGTGACGGATCCGGAGCGAATCCTCTACCCGCTTCGGCGCACCGGCAAAAGGGGTGAGGGCAAATGGGAACGGGTGAGCTGGGACCAGGTCCTCGACGACCTCGCCACGCGGATTCGCAGCGCACTCGAGGAAGGTCGCAAGAACGAGATCATGTATCACGTCGGGCGGCCTGGCCACGAGCTCATCTACAACCAGCGAGTCCTGCATGCCTGGGGCATTGACGCCCACAACAGCCATACCAATGTTTGCTCGGCAGGGGCGCGCACCGGCTATGCGTTCTGGCATGGTTACGACCGGCCATCCCCCGATTTCGCCAATGCGAAATTCATCCTGCTGCTCAGCTCGCACCTGGAGGCGGGACATTATTTCAATCCCCACGCGCAACGGATCATCGACGGCAAGGCGAGCGGCGCCAAAATCTGCGTGGTTGACACGCGGCTTTCGAACACCGCCAGCAAGGCCGACTACTGGCTTGCACCCTGGCCGGGCACTGAGGCCGCCATGCTGCTGGCCATGTGCAATGTCCTGATCAAAGAAGGACTCTTCGATCGCGAATTTTTCTCCAGCTGGGTCAACTGGCAGGAGTTTCTGCGCGAGGAGCATCCGGACGAGCCGCAGACGTTTGAGAGCTTCATCGAGATCCTGAAGCAACTGTATGCCGAATATACGCCCGAGTTTGCCGAGCGCGAATCCGGCGTGGCGGCGGCGACGATTGTGGAGGTTGCGCACGAGATAGCACGCGCGGGTTCGGCATTTTCCGCGCACATCTGGCGCAACGCCGCCGCGGGCAATCTGGGGGGCTGGCAGGTGCCCCGCGCATTGGTGTTCCTGACGGCGCTGGTGGGCGCGATCGGCGCTCCTGGCGGCACGTCCCCGAGCGCATGGGACAAGTTTGTACCAGCGCCTCCGATGATGCCCCCGCCGCCCAACGCCTGGAACGAGCTGATGTGGGCACGGGAATATCCGCTGGCATCGTTCGAGATGAGTTTTCTTCTACCGCACCTTCTTAAAGAACGCAGAGGCAAGCTGGCCGTGTACTTCAGCCGCGCGTACAACCCGGTCTGGACAAACCCGGACGGCATGAGCTGGATCGAGGTCCTCACCGATGAAAGCAAGGTGGAACGGCACGCGTGCCTGACTCCGACGTGGAGCGAGACTGCATGGTTCGCCGATTACGTCCTTCCCATGGGGCATGCCTCGGAACGGCACGACCTGATGAGCCAGGAGACGCAGGCGGGACGATGGATTGGCTTCCGCCAGCCAGTGCTACGCGTCGAGTTGGAGCGCCAAGGCAAGAAATTTAATTCCACCTATGAGGCGCATCGCGAAGCAGGACTGGGCGAGGTCTGGGAAGAGGACGAGTTCTGGATCGAGCTGTCCTGGCGCATTGATCCGGACGGAAAGCTGGGCATCCGCAAGTACTTCGAATCGCCTTACCGCCCAGGCGAGAAACTCGCCATTGATGAATATTACCGGTGGATCTTCGAAAACAGCGTGCCGGGTCTTCCTGAAGCTGCCAAAGCCGAGGGGCTCACGCCGCTTGAATACATGCGGAAATATGGTGCGTTTGAGATCGAAGGCAACTGCTACGGCTTGCATGCGACGGAGCTGACCTCCGCCGAATTGGCCGGCAGCGCCACTGATTCCGACACTTCGGTGATCAGCAAGAATGGCACGCCGATTGGCGTTGCCGTCGAAGGCAAGCCTTATCGAGGTTTTCCAACCCCTTCGCGCAAGCTCGAGTTCTATTCCAGGACCTTGAAGGATTGGAAGTGGCCGGAGTACACGGTTCCGACCTACATCAAGAGCCACGTCCATCGCGACAACATCAACTTCGAGCGGAATGAAATGCTGCTGCTGCCGACGTTCCGCCTGCCTACGCTCATTCACAGCCGCACCGGGAATGCCAAGTGGCTCTACGAAATCTCCCATATCAACCCCGTCTGGATGCACTCGACCGACGCCGATCGTCTGGGAGTTGCGAGCGGTGACCTGGTGAAGGTTGAGACTGCGATCGGATACTTCATCGACAAGATATGGGTAACCGAAGCGATCCGACCCGGCGTGATCGCCTGCTCGCATCACCTGGGCCGCTGGCGCTTGCAGGAGGACTCCGGCGGCGGGCACTGGTCAACGGCGCTTGTCGATCTGACCCAGAGTCGTCCCGGCGAGTGGAAGATGCGCCAGGTGCATGGGATTCGCCCATTCTCAAGCAGCGACCGCGATAGCGCCCGCATTCCCTGGGAGGATCCGGGCGTGCATCAGAATCTGGTCTTTCCCGTGCAGCCCGATCCGATCAGCGGACAGCATTGCTGGCATCAAAAAGTGACCGTCACCCGCGCCGCGGACCCGGACCGTTACGGAGATGTCTTCATCGATACAGAGAAGGCGCACGCGGAGTACCGGCGATGGCTGCAATTGACGCGGCCCGCTCCGGGGCCGGACAATTTGCGGCGTCCGCCCTGGATGATCCGGGTCTACCGCCCGCGGCCCGAAGCATTCCGATTCAACGGCTGAATTGATAGGGTGGTTGGTATGCGCCGCCAGCCAGGTTCTGCGTGCATTGCATGCCCTCGTCGAGCGTTGATGCAGGCCATGCTCTTCCCTGCCCCTCGATGCCAACCGGAATCGACGCCACGGACCCGCGTTAAGTTGAGGTAGCCGCATATCCACGCATGAAAGCTGGAGCAAGGTCCACCGCCAGAGCCGTGTGTCTTCCGCTGCCTATCAGGGGCGGACTGGAACGGGCAAATTGGGACAACTGTGGAGAAGGCTTGGCGGAGGGAGAGGAATTCTAAATTGTAACGGTTTGTACGCAGTGAATAATTCCATATCTAGGAGTTTAACTATATTGTTTTGTTAATCATAAATTGATGATCGTGTTTCGTTGATCGCATTCATTTGCACCCAGGAAATCCTTGTGATACCCCCGTTCATACCTCCGATTACTTGAGGCTGACGTCAGCATAGCCCGTGAACTTGGCCCGTGCCGCATTCGCAACGTTCGACTTTCGGCCGCAACGCCAACCGGCGCCTGTCCGTTTCCCGATAGGGGTTGTCCCGACCGATGCAACCAATCAACTCGGTTTCTCAGACTTTGAAGCGGCCCGAGGCACTTTGGAGCATCGACCGTTTGCGCTCGCCATAAGCCGAATCGGGTTGGGGACCCTACCCGGATTTGGTGATGCCGGAATGAAATATATCGTGAGCGCTATGTAGACCCCATCTTGTGCAGCGCGTCCTCGAAGCGCAGTGTAGAGGGATGAATCGTGTGCGAACAGCAATGGTCGAAATGGCGAGAGTGGGTCTCGGAGCAGGTTGCGAGCGGGCAGAGTGTAGCGGTGTTCTGCCGTGAGCGGGGTATTCGCGAGTGGCTGTACGCGCCGGAGCAAAAATAGACCACGTTACGCCGCGGGAGCGGTGGCAGCGCGGTGGAATCACGACTTCAGCTTTCATGGTCGCCTCTACATGCTCGACCATCTTGTCCGACTCGTAGCCCTTGTTGGCAATCACCACCTCAGGCTGGCGGTCGCCCAGCAGTTCGATGGCTACGGCGTAGTCGCTCACTTGTCCGGCGGTGAGGCGGAACTCCAGCGGCAATCCCGATTGGTTGACGAGCAGGTGAATCTTGGTCGTCAGTCCTCCTCGGCTACGCCCCAGAGCCTTGTCCGAGCCCCCTTTTTGCGGCCCGTGGCCGCTTGCTGATGTGCCCGCACCAGGGTGGAATAGATCATTAAATACTGGTTCTTCTGGTCGGCCACCAACGCGGCAAATACGCGCTCCCACACCCCTGAACGAGCCCATCGTGTAAACCGTTTGTGCACGGTCTTGTACTTGCCGTAGCGCTCCGGCAAATCCTGCCACCGCGCACCGGAACGAAGCACCCACAACACCCCGTTGACGAAATTCCGGTTGTCCTTGCCCTTCCGCCCCACATATCCGGGCCGGCCGGGAATCAGATCGCATATTCGCTCCCACTGTGCGTCGCTCAACTCGTAACGGCTCGCCATGCCTCTGCTGCAGCAGCCAAAGCCTATCCTGCCAAGTGCATATGTCGATACAGCCTAGTGTTTTTTCAATAACATACAATGCAATACAGTATGCTCACCGTAAGCTCACTTGCCAACGCGTCATGGCAAGAATCTAATGGCACAGATTTACCAACGGGACTTTCTGGAACGATCCAGGCCATTGAAAGCACAAACGTGGACCGGGGCTAAATCGACAATATAGGCCGGAGCTTGCTCCGGTGGGTTCGCGAAGATGCTGTGCCTTCGGCAGTCTGGTCGGGACAAACTGCTGTCTTGTCGTATCATTTTTCCTTTCCATCGTCCCAGATTTCGCAACCAGTCTGACCAAAGCGGCAGATCCGCTTTCGCGATTGTCCAGCCGGTGCGAACGCACCCTCAACAGGATTCCTATAGGAGGCTTTCCCCATGCAGTTGCTCCATCAACCCAGAAAGGATCATTTTCCCCGCGCCATGTCACCGTTACTGGGCATAGCGCGCGTTGGCTTCACCCTCGCAAGCGCTATCATCTTCTTCGTGATAGCCGCCATTCCGCTTCATGGACAAACAGTAGCCGGAACCGTGACCGGCACTGTAGCCGATCCCAGCGGAGCGGTGATTCCCAAGGCCACGGTAAAGATCAGAAATACGGCCACCAATGAGGTGCGCTCGGTGGTCTCGAACTCGGCCGGCATCTTTTCAATTCCAGCTCTGCCGCCGGGCCCGTACATTGTTGACGTCACGGCGACCGGTTTTAAGGAGGCGACTTCCAACGTCACCCTGTCCATCGGCCAGGTACTGAACGTCAATTTTCACCTTGAGGTGGGATCCACGAGCCAAAGAGTCCAGGTGGTTGCCAACGAGTCCCTGGGCCTGGAGACGCAAGACCACGAACTGACCAGCGTGATGACGGCGAGATCCATTGAAAATCAGCCGGCATTTTCGGGATACCGAAACGGAACTTTTTACGTGCAGACCACGCAGGTTGGCGTCCAGCCGGGATCGCAGTTGGGCGACAGCCACATTGGATCCAACGTCAGTCAGTACAACATGCAAAGCAACCAGTTGTTCATTGCCGGTCAGGGCTTCTGGTCAACCTCGTATCTGCTGGATGGCGTGGTGGATATGAGCTACTTTGACCAGACGGCCACGGTGCAGACGCCGGTTGAGGCGACTCAGGAAGTTCAAATCATCCGCAGCAGCGCGAATGCCCGCTACGACGGTGCCAATGCCGTAAACGCGCTGACCAAGAGCGGAACTAACACCTTCCACGGCAGGGTCTATGAGTATCTGGAAAACAACGTCTTCAACGCCAGAGGTTACGCTGCCGGCAAACTGAACGAAGACCGCTACAACATGTTCGGCGCCAACGGGGGCTGGGTTGTGCCGTACACCCACAAGAAGCTGTTCTTCTTTACGGATTATCAGGGCTTCCGCCAAGTCTTATTTGCCTTTAAGCAAGCATATGTCCCGACAGCGGCGGAGCGCAACGGTGACTTCAGCGCCGACCTGGTGGCAAATCCGGAAACCAAACAGCCCGCCACCGTCATCTATGACCCCACCACATTCAACCCGAACGCCACGCCCAACGGCGGGCCCAATGCGCTACAGCCTTTTAGTTATGGCGGGCGCGAAAATGTGATAAATCCCGCCTTAATTAGTCCCCTGGCCAAAGCGTATATGAACCTGGTCTATCCCTTGCCCAACGGACAGAACACAACTTTAGGCAACAACTACGGGAGTCTGCGCAGCCGGACCCTGTTCAATCACGACGATTGGCTAGGCCGGCTCGACTACAACATCGGCCAGAACGATCATCTCTGGGGCGCCTACGACACCAACAATCCGCAAATCGTCCGGCCGGAGGATTGGGACAACGGCCCGAATTCTGCTCCAGGCACAAGCCTTATTGACACCAGTGAACACAACCAGCTCTTCGGCACGGATATCTACGCGGAAGAGAGCCACGTCGTCAGCCCAACCGTTGTGAACACCGCCCGTATCGGCTTTGCGCGTTCCGTGACTGGACAGCAATTCTTGATGATCAACAACGGCACGAATTATTTTTCCAAGTTCGGACTGACCGGCCTGAATCCGCCTCCCACGTTCTGGGGCCTGCCTCAATTCAACGTAAACGGCTACTCCGGCGTGAGCGGCAGTCCGCTGGGCGCAACTCAAAATATGTATGAGTACAGCGATGAAGTGAACTGGGTGCGCGGCAGGCACTCGTTCTTCGCGGGTGCCGAGTTCGACGATATCGACTACAACGCATTCTGGTTTACAGGAAGTCCGAACGGCAATCTGAACGCCAATGGCGAGTACACCTATAACGGATCGAGCGGAGCAGCCTGGCAGCGGCCCGGACAGTGGCTGCTCGGCAAGATCGAACTGATGCCGTCTGCCAATGAACTGGCGGACTATCTGCTGGGCGACTATGCGTCAACCAACGCCACGGCCGGCAGTGAAGTCGGCTACTTCCACCAACACAACATCATGCCGTACTTCCAGGACGACTGGCGTGCCACGTCCAAGCTCACCATCAACATGGGCCTGCGCTATGACTATTACTCGCCGCCCATGGAGCAATATGGACACGCTGGCTACCTCAACCCCAAGACGGGCAAATTTACTGAGGCGCCTTACCTTCCCAAGAAGTACAATTTCAGCCCGAGGGCCGGCTTTGCCTACTCCCTCAACAGCAAGACGGCCATTCATGCCGGAGGCGGTATCTACTACTACCAGTACAGCTACTACGACCTGCAGGGCATGATGACCGATCCGCTCTTCAACGCGGGGCTCAACTCGGTTCAGAGCCAGATTAACCCGGTCATCTGGCCCACTTCCAACACCGCTCCCAATCCTAATACCGGCGCAGCGCCTGGACAGCAGGAGTTCTTCACGTTGGCGGATGCAGAAAATGTCTGGGCCCAGATGCCTGCGCCCAACGGCGTCTTCGTGCCGGGCAGCTTGACATTCACGCAGAAGATGCCAACCAGCTACAGCGAGCAATGGAACCTGGCAGTGCAACGAACCTTGGGACAGGACTGGCTGCTGACCGTAGACTATGTCGGAAGCTCGAACCATCATATTTTCAACTTCAGCAACATCAACCAGGCCGCTCTACCCGGCCCGAACGATACCAATCCGGGCAGCACCGCCGACATCAACTCCCGCCGACCGTTTCAGGCGATTCCGGGTAACATCATGCAGCAGCATATGTGGGGATCGTCCCACTATGACGGGCTTGAAGTGGCGCTGCAAAAACACTTCAGCAGCGGCTTCTCGCTCAACACCAACTATGTCTGGGGAAAGTCGATGGACTTCCAGGATTCCGATCACGCGCCAACCGGCGAAATGGGCCTCCACCCACAGGTCGACTACGGACGATCGGACTTCATGCAACCCTATGTCTACAAGGCGTCGGGCATCTACGAGTTGCCATTTGGCAAAGGCAAGCTTTTCCTGAATGGCGGCAGATGGTGGCAGAACCAACTCGGCGGTTGGAGGCTCAGTGGAATGTTCACGGTGGAGGGGGGCTTCCCGTTCAACGTAACAGCCGTGGATAACTCCAACACCGGTGGAGGCATTCAGATGCGTGCGAAGGAGACCTGCAACGGGAACAAAGGCCCCCATACCTTTGCGGAGTTCTTCAACACCTCCTGCTACCAGCAGCCTTCTGAGAACACGTTCGGCAATGAGCGCCGCAACAATCTGAACGGACCGCGCAACACCAACCTGGATCTCTCCGCCTTCAAGGAGTTTCCGCTCTGGGAGAGTCTAACATTCCAGTTCCGTACAGACGCCTTCAGCGCTCTGAATCATCCGCTTCCCAACCAGCCGCAATCCAACTGCTGCGTCGGCAACTTCGGCGAAATCACCGGATGGGGCGGAGCACGAACCCTGCAGTTCAGTACGAAGTTCCTCTGGTAAGTGCTGTCTGCAATCAACCTGTGCGCCGGGCACGGTACTCAAATCGTGCCGGCGCACTCTCCCTTCCCCTTCCAGCATCCGCCAACACTTTTCGGCAACCGCCATCGAATGTCGGCACCCATATCGCGGAGGAGTCCTAGGGAATCGACGAGGCAGCCTGCGAGACGACAAATTCGCATGCGAACTACCATGGCCAACTTTTGAGGGATCTGACAACATGCGATGGTTTCGAGCGATGTGCCTGGCCACTCTCCTCCTGCCTTTAAACTCATTGTCGGCGCAGGTACAAGGCCGGAGTGCACCAACCCTTGCTTCGTTGAATCCCAACGCGCCGCAGATATTCCTAACTACCATGCACTGGAGAGATCGCAACTGGGATTCACAATCCAAATTACTGCGCAATTCGCCAATCGGTCAGCCTACTCTACGATCATCGAGCTATTACGCTCTTGGTCTTCTTCTGCGCGACAAGCCGGGAGATAGAATGAGTGCGGCCGAAGTCCTCGACGCGGTGCTTGCGCAGCAATACAATACCCCGGGCGAGCCTTACGACGGGACATTTCGCCGCAATCTTTCCGGGCCTGATGCCCATACGGGTGTAGTGATCTGGAAAGATTACGATCCAAACTGGCGTGAATTCATTGGGACTACCTTCGCAATGACCCTCGAAGAATATCCAGACAGGATCCCCCGGGGACTCGACCGGAAACTCAACGCGTCGATTCTCCATGCGGTTGCCAGCGAGATTGGTAACAAGCGCCTCATTCCGACTTATACACACCCTACCCTGATCTATGGGTTTCTTTGGAACTTTGCGGCCGCACCTAATCGTCGAGCCAATTGGATTAAAGAGTCTACGGCTTGGCAGAACACTGTCTACGCATTATTCAGGAAGCACAATGCCTTCAATGAATATAACTCCCCTATTTACTCTCGGGTCGATCTCTATGCGCTCGGTCTTTGGAGCCGCTACGGATCTACAAGCCGTATTCGGCAAACGGGAAGAGTTATGGAAGAGTTCCTTTGGGAGAGCCTGGCGGCCTTTTATAGCGCCAACCTGAAGAATATTTCCGCGCCTTTCGACCGGGACTATGGAATGGATATGAACAGCTACGTCAGCGTGGTCGGCGTTGCTCCCCGTACCGTATTGAGCGCAACTTTTGCTCCGCTCCCAGAACAGGCTCTGCCGGTAACTCATCGAAGAGATCTCTGGTATGCGTCGCATCTGGCCAATCTTGGTGCGGACATTCTGCCGGATGCAATGCGCAGTTTCCGCAGCTTTCAGGGGACAACTAGTCAAAAGGCGAATTACTGATCGGCGCATAGCCGAAGACTGGATTGGTAAGCAGGTGATGTATGGAGGAGAGATCACCGGGGAGAGCAGCGGAATCTCCGGTGCGAGCCAATTTCACGCAGGTACCGTACAGTGGCGCGCACCAGGCGGACAGATCGGATGGATCGAATTGATACAGCCCCCTCCGATCAATCCGAGTGCTGATAGGCATGGTCTCGTGCTCTTCTGTTCAGGTGATGTGAGCCTGCACATTCATTCACCGGGACTTACCGCCGCCCGGATTAAGCAATCGGAGTGGGACCTTCCAGGACTGACAGTTCATCTTGCCGAGGACGCAACCCGGTTCCAGGCTAATCCTGGAGAACACGACGTTGAGGCGAAATACTCCCACATTACAAAAATGGCGTTGAAGATTGATCCCACCGTGCAAGGAAAAGATGCAAGAAGTCAAAGAGTGCCTTTGTAGAAGTGATCAGAGTATCGCTGTAAACACGAAGTACATTCTGTAAGTTAAATGCCGGAGGATAACGTGAAGTGCGTCGTGCGAGTCATCTTACTCTGGGTCTTGCTAACGGTCAGTTATTCATGGGGGCAGAAGGCTGCACTTCTGCCCAATGCGCAGTCTCGGCTTGATGCCGCGCTGCGAACCGGTTTTCTCCATCCGCCACAATCTGCAAAACTGCGCTGTTACTGGTGGTGGCTGAACGGCTACACAACAGAGAAGACCATTACGCGCGATCTCACGGATATGAAAGCAAAAGGATTCGCTGGAGTCATACTTGTAGATGATCAGACGGTGGGGTTACCCATAGGACCTGCCTATGGCAGCCCCGCGTGGATGAAACTCTATTTGCATACCTTGCAGTTAGCAGCTCATCTTGGGTTGCAGGTCAGCCTCGAGATCAGCGATGGTGGCGATGTTGGAATTCTAGGCGATTCGGGAGTAGAGCCAGAGAATGCGCTTAAGGAACTGACTTACTCCCGCACCGAATTCACAGGTGGATCAGTGCAAGGTATCCAATTGCCGCAGCCACCCACGGTGGGGGGCTACTACAGGCAAATCGCCGTACTCGCCTATCCCTTGCGCAATGGCAGGCCTCTTCCCGGCAGGCCGGGTAGCAAACGTAGCCCTATTCTTGCTCTCTCATACAAGATCGCCTTGCGCCAGATAGGCAGTGATTCCATGCCATCTGCTGACAAGTTATTCCCGGTTGCCCCATCCATTCCTGACGAACAGGATGTCAACCTCAAAGATGAGGTGAATCTAAGTTCATACACCGATGCCCATGGAATGCTCCATTGGATATTTCCCCCTGGTCAATGGGAGGTTCTCCGCGTCGGATATACTGCCGCCGCAGTCCGCGTGACCAATAACAGCGGAACTGGCTATGCAGTGGACGCCTTGAACTCTCATGCGTTCGACCAGTATTGGGACCGCGTTGTAGCTCCTATTCTGTCGGTGAGCAAACCCTATATAGGCAAGAGTCTTTTCTATCTCGTAACGGACAGTTGGGAGTCTCAGGGCGCGAATTGGACCGCCAATTTTCGCAGAGAATTCATTCGTCTCCGTGGATATGATCCAATTCCGTATCTGCCGGTAGTCGCCGGACGCATTGTGCAGAGCAGACATGCGAGCAATGCCTTCCTTGCTGATCTTCGGCGTACGGTGGCCGATCTGATAACGGCCAACTATTACGATCACTTCGCGCAGAGAGCGACGGCATATGGTCTGGGCACGCATCCGGAGTCGGGTGGACCCCACGGCGCCCCAATCGATGCGCTCGAAACTTTTCGCTCGTCCGCATTTCCGCAAACAGAATTCTGGGCGGCCTCACCAGATCATCGAATCACTTACCAGGACAGATTCTTTGTCAAAGAAGCGGCAAGTGCTGCGCATATCTACGGCAAGCGTTTTGCAGCCGCGGAGTCTTTTACCCGTCTGGGCCCGCCGTGGGATGTCTCGCCGGGCTTGAACATCAAGCCAGCTCTCGACTACGCGCTGACTGAAGGTCTCAACAGGATCTTTTGGCATGAATTCACCTCTTCGCCGCCTAAATATGGCTTGCCTGGAGACGAATACGGCGCAGATACGCACCTGAATCCCAATGTGACATGGTGGAATCAGGCCGGCCCCATGCTCTTGGCCATGAATCGCGCGCAGTTTCTTCTGCAGCAAGGCGAGCCGGTAGAAGACCTCCTCTACTACTATGGAACACAAGTGCCCGACTTCGCGCGGCTCAAGCAAGCAGATCCGGCGGGAGTACTACCAGGCTTTGACTACGATGTTACCGACGAAGATGCGCTGTTGCACCGCATGCTGTACGCGGGCGGCGATCTGCATACCCCCGAAGGTATTCACTATCATGCACTGGCGATTCCATCGGAGCCATGGCTCAAAACTGCCGATCTGGTCTGGATTGAAAAGTATGTGCGGGAGGGCGGCACGGTGATCGGCCTCGAGCCCCGCTCACCCATTGGCAATGAGCCCGCCGCTCAGGTTGAGCAATTCCATCGTATCGCGTCTGAAATGTGGGCAGGCTGCCTTCCAAATTCGGCAGTTCCTTCAGTGCGCTATGGCAAGGGGTTCGTTTATTGCACGCAGAGCGCCCATCAGGCTTTTGCGGATATGCATCTTGCACCGGATCTTTCCTGGAACAGCGACGGTACCGATGCCAGCTTTGATTTTGTGCACCGCCGCGATGGCGATGCAGATATCTACTTTATCCGGAATGTAAACGATGCTACTACAAGAGCATCGCTATTCTTTCGCGTGAAGAACAGGGCGCCGGATCTATGGGATCCGGATACGGGGAAGATAGCCGCCATCCCAATCTATCGACAAGAGCACGGGCAGACCGTTTTGCCGCTAACCTTTCCTCCCAACGGTTCAGTATGCATTGTCTTCGAGCCTTCGGCGAAGCTGCACGCTGTAAACGTTCAACGCGACGGGCATAAGGTATTTGTCTCGGTTCAGAGGGGAATAGGAACTTATGCCACACAAAGTTCCTACCTATACAACACCAAGGCGGGAAGTTACGAGATTGAATTGTCCAACAATAGACACGAAACGCTGATGATTCCCGCATTCCCGCAGCCTCAAGGATTCCAGGGAATGTGGACGCTCACATTTCCCGCCGGTTGGGGAGCTCCTCCATCCGTGACGATGGCGGTTCTTAAGTCGTGGACGGATTCATCCGATCCCGGTGTGCGCTATTTTTCAGGAACAGCAACTTACCACAGAACCCTTCGTATTGCTGCGGATGACCTCGAGGATCATCGCCAGGTGTGGATGAATCTCGGCGATGTCCGGGAAGTCGCAACCGTAAGTGTCAATGGGAAGAAGCTGCGCACTCTTTGGCATCCGCCATTCCTCGTGCGCATCGATCAGGCACTGCACGCAGGCAGCAATTCGATATCGATTGCCGTTACGAATCTCTGGCCAAACCGGCTCATCGGCGATCTGCAGCCTGGTGCGGTCCACTATACAAAGACGAACATTCACGAGTATACGAAGAATTCTCCGCTGGTGCCTTCAGGATTGCTCAGCCCTGTGAAGGTCTATGTGACGGACGGAAAGAAGCTCAAATGGTAGCGCAGAGAACCATGGTCGCGTGGCGAATGAGATAAGGTGCATCCTATGGACCGCAGAGAATTCTGTTTCAGCATGCTCGCAATTCCAACAACCGCTTCGACGGCTATTCTGCGGCTCCACGCAAACGTGGTCGCAGTACTTTCCGGAGCCGCCGTCTGGGGCCAATCCGAGGAATTGCGCTTTGTACTCCAGGATCCGCTTGAGCATCCGTTTTACTGGTGGCCCCGGACACTGCTGAGTTATCCGATTCAATTCCAATCGCCCGTTAAGTTGCGGCATCTGCTCCTCATCCGGGCCGACACTGGGAAGCGGATTCCAATTCAGTTCACCGAAGTCGTGCAGGATTCGGCCGGAGTGCGATCGGCAACTTTGCATTTCTTTTCCGATCTGCCCAGCGGCGCCCGGCGGGAGTTCATTCTCAAAACGACTGCCGCGCGAGTCCCTTCTCCGCCGCAGGTGAGTGAGACTCGCGAGGAGAATGCGATTGTCCTGAATACAAATGCGATGAAGGTTCGCATCCCGGCAACCCAGGATGTTCATGGCGATGCGCCCGGTCCGATTATGCAGATCTCGCGCGGGGGTAAGTGGATCGGCTCGTCAAAGTTGAGTATCGCCGGGGACCGTGTAGTGCGCATCACTGCGACGCGCGTTGCAGAAGGACCTCTGTTTATCGCCTATTCGGTTGCGTATGACACAGCGGGCGGTTCACGCTACGTGGCGCGCATACAATGCAGCGCGGGACTGGACTTCGTGCGCTTCTACGAAGATATGGAGGGGCTCCGGCCTGGGGTGAAGGGCGAATTCACTTTCACCTGGACCGGATTTGATGTGCAGTACCGTCAGGCACCCAATCATCCATTTCCGCTCCCGGAAGAAATCAAGGAGTACGACGAGTACGCCTGGGAGCGCATCGATGCGCCCGCGCCCGAAGAGGACCTGCGCTTCGGGTCCAGTCGCCCCATCTATCCCGCCTCGTTCGCCAAAGGCGAGTTGCCATTTCGCCTGGGCATCTACCAGCCTGCGCCGGGCAATACTCTTATAGGCACCTGGGCGAATTTCTGGGATCAACGATCTAACGACGCCCTGGGCGTCTTTATCGATAACATCAGCGGCTGGCAGGACCACGAATACGCCTACGAAGTAGAAGCGACTACGCTGGAGGTGCGTTACTTCTACGAAGATGGAAAGTTGTTCTGGAGATGGCCTCTGGCCCGAGGTCTGCGATCAACGTGCATTGCCTTTTACGATCACCAGAAAGACAAAGAGGCCATGCACCGTCTGGAGCGCGACGCACAGGGAGTGATGCAAGACGGTTTCAAGTATCAGGTACCCTATAGCTTCACCTCCCATACCCTGTTTCTGCAAAACCGCTATGGTACGCTCGATCTAAATCGCGTCAAGAACTGGGTGCTCGAATATCCCAAGGGCGCGCGCCGTCCGCCTGTGATTTTCGAAAGTGGTGACATCAAGACCGCTGAGGAACTCGAACACAATGTAATGATCTTGCCCTTCGTAAGCACGCTCCCTGTCACCGGTACGCGGCAGATGGATGGGCATGGCCCCATCATGGGCAGGGGCATTGTGAACTTCAGTCCGGTTCCCACCCGGCGCATCGGGAGTTGGTGGATCGACGGTTTCAACCGTCTCAACGCTTCCATGACCGATCGTCAGCGCACGCGGCTTACGGCGATCTTCTTGCTGATGGCGTATGTCCTCGGAAGTGATGAACTGATACCCATGGTGCCCATGCTCGGCGGGCACCCCAACTTTCTGGCCGATGTGAAGTTTGCGTCGCCCGCGATGTCATTTCTCTTTCCCGAGCACCCAATGGCATCCACGTGGGCGGAGATGTGGCAGAAGTGCGTTGAATTGAACACCCGCTATAACACTCGTCCATCCGTCAGGAAGTGGGATGCTCATGGAGGCCGATGGACAGAAGATCTCGGCACCTATGTATGGGCGTTTCTGCGGCCTTCTCTGCAAGCTGAATTTCTGTTGCGGAAGTATGACGGCGTGGAGCGATTTGTAACGCCCCAGCTTGCTGCGGTAGCGGATTGGCTAGTGAACGCACTTTCCGCTCCTTTCGACGGCGAAACCGAAGCAGGCTTTAAAACGTTACTGGCGGTCGATCATGGGCGGCAGTGGGACGTGGTCGGTCCTGGTGAAGGCCCCGTGCGTGTGTATCCGCCGATTGGGGCTCACTCTGAGCGACGTAAGCCGCCGCGGTCTCTGTGGTACCTGGGTGACAGTCTAAAGAACTACGCGCCCTTGGCTGCGGAGCATGCCATGTGGGCCGCTCGCCCCGCCAGCCAGGACATGGAAACTAAACCCGGAAACCCGCCGCCGTGGGAAGACATCATGTATCGGGCCCCGGACAACCACGGAACGAACCCACATCTCGAAAGCCGCAAATATACCGGATACGGCATTGTACTTAGGGCCGCGGTGGGTACACCGGATGAACTTTCGATTCATCTGCAGCAAATTGACGAAGGCCCCAACTATCGATGGGGTTGGGCTGCTGAAGGCGGATGTGGAGTGATTTACTTCTTCGCAGCGGGAAAAGCATACGGGTTCAACGGATCAGAGGATGTGGGAGATCGGCGCGACCAGGACACTGACTTCTGTACGAATTTCGGAGTCTTCAAGGATGGGGAATTCCGTGCGATTGGCCAGAATGTGCTTTCGCGTCCTTTGTACAATCTTCGCGCCGCGCAGTTTGCGGAGATTGTGCCGCGGCAAAGCCCGTCGCCGTATTCCTCGCCGGAATACGTAAGCCGCAGCATCCTGCTCGCGGGAAAAGATTACTTTGTTCTCTACGATAATGTCCTGAATGAATCCATTGCGCATCGATTCACGTGGTTTGTTCGCCGCGGCAACGAACTTCCAGCGATTCACCTGGTTCTAGGTGCCTCGCCCAACAAGCGAGAGACACAGCGCACAGACATACAAACCGCAGCCACGACCGGCGTCTGGTTCGACGGCGTGGGAGATTCCATGGCCGTGGTTAGTCACCGCAAGGATCTAGCGGTAACTGCCACGCCGTATGGTTGCCGCGTACATGCGGAGAATATCGACGACCTCGTGTTTCGCAATCCCGAAGCGATTCACTTCAGCGAAGGGACGCTGGTCTTTGACGGCACTGCTGGGCTTATCCGGCATCGTGCAGGCGCCTATGAATTCGCCATGTTTCACGGCGCACGCATCGGTGTTGCCGGACTTGTCTTCATTGCGGACGATACCGACCTAGGCATTGGCGGAGCAATCGGCTCAGACGGAACGGCGCGGGGCGAATACTATGCGCCAAGGCCATCTTCTGTCACGGTCACTTTGCCTGCAGCGTTATCCAATGCGCGATTTTTTGTTGACGGGGAAGCGACCGCAGGTCAGCCTGAGGCGCGCGGGGTGGTGCTCAAGCTCAAAGCCGGACATCACAAATGGGAATTGAACGACAGCTTGCCGCTTCCCATTCCACCACGTATTGAAAGAACCGAGAATCGGACGGGCGGAGCGAAAGTCTTCATTACGCCAGTTGCATCTGCAAGTGAGTATCGCGTGGAGCTGAGCCGTGACAACGGAGTTACCTGGTCGGATATCAGCGTGCAGAGCGAGCCCGAAGCTGAAGTTAGTGGACTTACAAACGGGGAGAAGGTGCACGTGCGTGCTGTAGCTCTGAATGCAAAACATGAAAGCTTGCCCGGCCACGAATATCCTCTTTACGTCACCGCCGATCCGCCACCTCCGCCGGATGGTCTGCATGTGGAGTTGTTCGACGGTTCTGCCACGATTACGTGGGGTGAGATTCTTGGTGTTACCGAGTATTGCCTCTACGCACGCACTGTTTCCGACAGCGCATTTCGTGTTATCTATCGTGGACTCAACCGCGTATATAAGGATAATCACCCCGGAATTCGAGCTTCAGCCTCCATTCCGGAAACAGAACAAAATCAGCCCGGGGGTCTCATTGAATATTGTGTGACCTCCGTAAATGCCAACGGCGAAGGCTCCAGATCTCGCGTTGCCGACACCAACCCCGCATCGTGGCGCAATTGGGATCCCAGGCCGGGTGAACGTTTCCGCAGAGTCTACAGTTTTGAACCGGATTCTCCCCCGCCGGCGGATTCGTGGCCGAGGTACTATCCCGAATGATTCAGACTGGTGGATTGATTGACGAAGACCAGAACTCAAAATTGAGTGCGATGGCGGCACGCAAGAACAGTTCCTATCTGAGGTGATGTTTTGAATTTGAATAATGCAATTCTGAGGCGCATGAAGCTACTGCGGCGCGCGGCCTTGCGGCCGAGCCTGCTGGCAATTGGGATGCTGCTGACTATCTCGTACTGCGAAGCTGCAAGTTCCCCGGCTAGTGTCTCTGCCCGTTCGCCGTGGGTAGCCACATGGGGCACTGCCATGGTTGACACCGGCGTCAACCGAGCTCCGGACCTGACCGGCCATACGCTGCGGCTGATTGTGCACAGCAGCGTTGGAGGCTCGCAGGCGCGTATCTGGCTTTCGAATCGTTTCGGCATGCAGCCACTGCACATCGGGGATGCACACATCGCCGTCAGCACGGTAGCGCGGCCCCATGGCAACGGGGAAATGACGAGCGGGATTCTTACCGGTACAGACCGCGTGTTGACCTTCGACCATCAACCGTCGGTGACCATTCCGCCGGGTGCGACGATCGTGAGCGATGGCGTTCCACTGGATGTGCCGGCGCTCTCGAATCTCGCGGTGAGTCTCTATTTTCCGGATCACACCCTGGGCATGACAGAGCACGGCGGTGCACAGCAGATCTCCTATGTCACAACCGGCGACCAACCCGGCGCCGCCGAGTTCGGCGACAACGCATGGACCGTTGGCTCGTGGTACTTTTTGACCGGCGTGGATGTGTATGCGCCGGGTGACTCGGCGGTGGTGGCGCTTGGCGACTCGATCACCGATGGAAATCACTCGACGCAGAGCGCCAATCATCGCTGGCCAGATTACCTGGCTGTACGCCTCGCAGAGAATCCGGCGACGCGCAATGCAGGCATTCTGGGCGTGGTGAATACGGGCATCAGTGGCAACCGTGTGCTGCTGGATGGCGACGGACCAAATGCCATGGCGCGAATGAATTGGGATGTGCTTGAGCGCAGCGGCGCGCGCTACCTCATTCTCTTCCACGGCATCAACGACATCGAAGCCGTTGAACATAATCGCCAGACCTTCGGCGATCTGGAGAAGCGCCTGGAATGGGGGCTTTCGCAAATTGCTGAGCAAGCCCACGAGCACGGCATGCTGGTTTTTGGCGCAACGCAAATGACGGACTGCCGCAACCGCAAGTGTAATTGGCCTGAAGGAGAGACGACCCGCACCGATCTGAACAACTGGATTCGCACCTCCAAAGTGTTTGACGGAGTGATCGACTTCGACCGGGTGATGCGCGATCCAAAATATCCCATACAGATGCGCGAGGAATACAACTCCGGTGATTACGTGCATCCCAATGACCGCGGCTACAAGGCGATGGCCGATTCAATCGATCTGAGCGTGTTTACCCGGCACACCGTGGGCGCAAGATGAAGCTATCTTGCGCCAGACCACTCTTTTCGCCCAGTTGTCGTGACGGCTTTCCGTCGGTCTTGGTAAACGGCAGGATTCAAGAGGAAAGCATCGAGGAAGCAGGATTTCATCCCAAATTTCCAGCCCACAGCACAAAGGTTTCCGCAAATTGAAATGTCAGGCAGATGAAGTTGAAATCCCTGGAGGAACATCATGTTGAGAAGAGAGTTTCTAACTGGCTCATCGATTGTCATGGGACTTTCTGCAGCGGGAGTGGCCTTGGCGGCGCCGTTGCACGAAGCCGGCAGCATTCTTGACTTCGGTGCAAAACCTGACGGCAAGACCTTGAACACTGTGGCTATTCAGCGCGCAATCGATGCTGCATTTCAGGCCGGGGGAGGACTCGTGTATGCACCGCCCGGAGACTTCCTGACCGGCGGACTGGAGTTGAAGAGCCGCGTGACACTCTACCTTGAGGCAGGCTGTGTTCTGCTCGGCAGTCCCTCCATCAGCGACTACGCATACCACCCCGGCCCGCCCGTGAAGGGCGATGCCAATGGTCACCATCTGATCTTCGCGCAGCACGCTGAGGACATAACCCTTTGCGGGCCAGGCACCATCAATGGCCAGGGCGAGAATTACTGGGAGCCAAACCCTCTACGACCGCCGGTTCCGCCGGAACAGGCTTGGCACGACGTCGCCTCCGGCCACTTTCAGGCGATCCACAACAATGATCGTCCTTCGCCCATGGTGGAGATTGTCCAGTGTCGAAATGTCCGTATTTCCGGAGTTACCCTGAAGAACTCGGCGGGCTGGACGTTTCGCCCTATCGGCTGCGAATCCGTTTTCATCGACGGAGTACGCATCCGTAATCCTTTCTGGGGGCGCAATACCGACGGCATGGACATCACCGCATGCCGCAATGTCTTTGTCTCCAACTGCGACATTATCGGCGGTGACGACGGTATTTGCCTAAAGAGCGAAAATCCGTACGGCAGCGATGTTCCGGTTTCAAAAAATATCACCATTACGAACTGTGCAGTTTCCAGTGCCAGCAACGGATTCAAAATGGGCACTGCGACTCGCGGAGCCTTTGAGAATATCGTCTTCAGCAACTCCGTAATCTACAGCGATGACGGCAGTCCGATGAAGAACCGAGTGATCGGCGGTATTAACATCGAGACCGTCGACGGCGGCAGCGTTGACGGCGTGGTCGTATCGAACATTCGAATGCAGAACGTGCGCGCGCCCATCTTCGTGAGGCTTGGACAGCGAACCAGGGGTGAAGGCTCCTTTCTGCGCAATGTACTTATCGAGGGTGTCGACGCGGAAGGCTCCATTGTCACCAGCTCTATTACGGGTGTTCCAGGTCTGCGTCCGTCAGACGTCACGATCAGCAACTGCCGCATACGTACGGTGGCGCAAGGACGGGCCGATTGGGCGGATCGCGACATCCCTGAAGTCATTGATAAGTATCCGGAGTCTTGGATGATGGGGAGACTGCCTGCCTATGGCCTTTTCGTGCGGCACGCAGATCGCGTGCGCCTGCGCAACATTGAGTACATTACGGACAAACCGGATGGGCGTCCGGCAATTGTATGTGACGATGTGAACGACATCATCCTGGGCGACCTGGAATTATCCGCGCCAATCGGCGGTGCACCGCTGATCGAACTGAAGAACACGTGCCGCGCATTTCTCACCGGCATGCGATCGCCTGAAGATTGCAGGATATTCGCTCAAGTCAGCGGAGCCGAATCCGGAAGCATCGAGCTTCTAGGGAACTCGATTCCCAAAGAACAGAAAGCCGTGAGCTATGCTGATGAAGCGCGGACGAATGCTGTCAGAATCGACTAGGTGGGGACGTTCAAGGCGAGGGTTTCCAAGAGGACTGATGGAGACGAGGATGAGGATTAGGGGCAAGTTACGCGGAGTGGGATTGGCAACCGTCTTAACCGCTGCCGCATCGTGCGCAGCGCAGACTGGAAACAGCGGAGCGCATATAAGAGTGCAATATCAGAATCCTGTCCGCAACCAGAACTATCCTGAGCTGGTGTATTGGTTTGTGACGCCGAAGACATTGGCGCCAGCACAATACAGGAAGGATATCCGGCATATCGCGCACGATACAAAGTTCACATTCCCTTTTCTGACGGCGCGCAAGGGCGTCAGTTTCCTGGGCAATCCAGCTGCGCATGCGGCTGTGGCCGGCATCGTAAAAGACGCACACGAAAATGGGTTGCGCATTGGAGTGACGCTGCTGGGCGGAGGAGCGGGTGCGGCAGAGACCAGGGTTGTCGCGGATGAGCAGACAGCGATTGCCGACGGCGAGACGATCCTTGACACGCAGGGCGACGGCACAGTGGAAGCCTGTGTGGAGCTTCGCGGCGTCAAGGCCACGCATACTGAACTGCTGCGGGCGTATGTCTTTCGAAAGAAGGGACCCGGTGAGTACGATCCCGCCACGCTATCCGATGTAACCGGCAAGGTGAAAAGTACATCGTCCGAACCGGGCAGGCTGAAGGTGACTTTCAAACTGGGACCTCACTATGCCGGCTACGCAGCGTTTGTGCTGGCGACAAACTGGTATCCGGTGATGGATATGTTCAGCCCTGCTTTCAAGAGCTGGCTGCGGAATACCATCGACCAATACCGCGATGTGCCTCTGGATGGCACGGCGCTGGATGAATTCGGTTATGTGCGAATTCCCATGAATCCCAAGACGCCCTGGCGAGGACACTTGGCGGGTCATGCCTTTTCCGAGCGCTTCCGCGCGACGGCAGGCATGGACCTGACGCGTGCGCTCTTTGATACACGCTACGCTCCGCAAGGACATCCTGAGGTGCGCATTCGTGCCATTGATCAGTACTGGGATTTTCTGCGATCAGGGCCGCTGGATGAAGAGCGTGATTTTTATATTTATTCGCGCCAGGTTTTCGGCGACAAGACTTTCGCGGGTATCCACGACACTTTCCACAATCACCTGACTAATGACGAGGCGTGGGCCACGGGCATCGACTGGTGGACGATCCCGCGCCAGTACGGAATGAGCGACGAGGATTTGTCTCTGCCATTGCGCATGGGGTTGCTGGTATCGCATCCGGGAAATATCATGTATGACCAGTTTTACGGCTGGGATATTCACCGCTTTGCCGTGAAGGCAATGAACGATGCACGCTTCAACGCCCGTATCCACTACCACGGCTACAACGATACAGGGCGCTGGGGCGTGAATCTTGCGAGTGAGGCCTTCCTTTCGCAGCTGAATCCAGTCGAACAGAAGATTCGCCTGCTGAATCGCTTCAATCCCGCGGCGCCTGCACTGCCTCTGTTAGTCGTGTTTGGAATGCCGCGGCTGCTCAATTGGTATCCTGACGCCAGCGCGCGCAATATCTTCGACGTGAATGGCTCGTTGCATATTGAGAAGAAGGTAATGTCAATCTGGAATGCGGGATACCGCTGCGCGGTGGTGCCCAGTGATCTCATCGACAACGGGTCGTTGCAGCTCGATGCGCATGATCGCCCGGTGCTGAACGGGCATACCTTCCGCGCGATCGTTTACCTCTACCCAGAGTATGCGAAGCAGAGTACACTGCATTTCCTCGACGAGTACACGCGGCGCGGAGGTGCCCTCATGTTAGAGGGTAATGCGACCCGCGACTTCAACGGTGCCCCTGTTGGGAACGAGTTTGCGGAGATCGCAGCGCGGGTGCGGGTGCGCGGGTTCAGCGTGGACAAGCTGCCGGAGTTGGGTGTGCGAAAATCGCCGCTGGACGGAATTGGCGGCGAACTGGAAGACGGCAGCGTGATTCTGACCGACTTGAATTCCCTGGAGTCAAACCAGCCGAAGGCTTTCACAGTAGAAGTGAATGGGCACAGCTTCAGCGGTGCGTATGTCGGTGTCTTCGCGCTCAAGGCCGCAAAGGACGGCACCATTGAGAAGCTCGCGTGCGGCGAATGCCGGCCACTACGCCGTGACGGCAGGGAAGTGCTTAGCCTGCGTACCCCGGCAGATCTGGTGCTGAAGCGTAGCGACAAAGTCCAATACAACGCAGTGGTGCAGGGAACCCCAGGCAGCAACGCGATCACACTGCAGCGTTAAATGAACAAAATACGGCGCGCCGGTTATGGTATCTCAAACCATGCCAGCGCGCATTGCTGTCTCAGCTTGGATTCGATTCCTGCATAGTGACACAGCAGGTCAATTCAATCTCCGGCATTGCCGGCTCCTTGCGCCTAATCGAGTTCCGCAGGACGGTGCCAGGCAAATAGCTTGCGCTTGAGTGTTTCCACGATTTTGCGGTATTCGTGTCTCTGCGCCAGGTCGTGGATCTCTTCTGGGTCTTCACGCAAGTTATATAACTCGGCGATGTCATGGACGCAGAACGTATATTTGTACTTGCCATCGAGCACCATATACTTTGCGGTTTCCAGGCCCAGATCAAACTCGGCAAATACCGGTCCGTAACTCTTCTGGGATGCCGATCCCTGCACAAGTTAGGCAAAGCTCTTTCCGTCGTTGGGTGTGGATATCGGCACTTGGCATAATTACCCGAGCGTAGACTTGAGCGAAATCAGGCTCACGGGCTGCTGGCACACGGCAGGAGCACCGCCCGGTATGCGGAAGATGAGCGGCACGCCGCACGATCCCTCATAAAACTGGAACTTGTTCCACAACCCCAGATCGCCCAGCATCCCCCCATGGTCCGATGTGTATACCATGATTGTGTTCCGATCGAGGCCAAGGCGCGATAGTGCTGCCAGTATTTGTCCCGCGCAGTCATCCTACTGCGCCAAGCTGCCATAGTAAGCAGCCATGCGCTCCCGCGCCGCAGAAGCATGCAATAACTCCGGCGTCCAGCGGCAAGTCTCAATCTGCTCAACCATCGGGCGTGGCAAGTGTTCCAAATCCGCCTTGCCCCAGGTCTTTGACAGCTTCATCTTGTCTGCCTCGAACATTTCAGCAAAGCGTGTGGCCGGCATGAATGGATCGTGGGGCTTCAGGAGCGAAGAGACCAGCAGGAAAGGTTGATTCTCTCCTGTGTACTTCTCAAAAAAGCGGATCGACTCGCGCGCAACAAAACTTTCAAAGTGATCCCGTTCCTCCATCAGCGACGGCCGTTCCACTGCGACATGACCCAGCCGGCCATCGTGCGTGCAATGTCCCTGCCAGGGGTCGCCTTCTTCAGTCCATAAATCGGGGAATTGGGGAAGGCCCGCACCCGAGTCAGGAAAGCCGAGCTAAGAGGCGTACATCTTTGTCTTTGGGCCGAGATACTGCCACCAGTCATTGAACTCAAGCTTGTAATTGAAGCCATGCGTCTGCGCTTCCACCATGTGCATCTTGCCGATCAGAGCCGTCATATACCCCGCACGAGCAAAGTCGTCGGCAATCGTCTTGTGCTTTGGCGAAAAGGGCCTTTGATTGACTCGCGACTCGAGATGATGCGTGTAGAGGCCTGTGAGAATGGAAGCCCGCGAAGGCGCGCACACTGGATTTGTGCAATAGGCATCGGTAAATCGCGCGCTTTCGCGAGCCAGTTTGTCCAGATTCGGCGTGACTGCAACAGCATCACCCGCGACGCCCATGCAACTCCGCCTGTGCTGGTCAGCCATCAATATCAGCACGTTCGGCTCGGAAATTGCTCGGCCTGCGGTCATGCAATCGTTGCCGTTTGTCGTCGCCTCAGTGGCGCGCCTGCAAACGTTCAGACCCAGTGCCCCCAACGCACCTGTGGTCGCCGAAATAAACTTTCGTAGGTTCATAAACTTCATAGTCCTCTATCCACAATGAGAAGCCAAATACCGGCGAGCCGGATCGAACTTCTTGAACTGGCGGTTGCTGGACAGTAGGCAGGGTTCCGAGATGCGCCCATTTCGGCTCACGTGCGGAAGTCAGATTCGCCAAGTCGGTTTTCGCTTCCCAAAACTGAGAGCCTGTATTCCTGCGTGCGCGCATCGTGGCAAGTAAGCTTACGGTAAGACTACTGTGAAATCTGCACGACACCGCCAACTGCACTCATAACATTCGCAAAGTGAGTAACTTGCAACACCGGTTCTGTTCTGCAATCTTACTTGGCGGCAGGGAAAGAATTCGCGATGATGGTATGGCAACGGTTTTCAGCCCTCAGATCGGACGGGATTTCCGTTGCAAGTCGTCTACTAAACTCCAGTCGAAGAGAGAATTCGTGAATCGCAGGTCGTTTTGTCTTGGCATCCTCTCTATGCAGGCTGCGGCTCGTCTCCGCGTGGCTTCGCATTTGTCTTCCGCAGCGGTATGGGATAAGTCGAATGAAATCCGCTTCGTGCTCCAGGATTCCCTCGATCACCCTTTCTACTGGTGGCCGCGCACTCTGCTAGCCTACCCCATCGAATTTCGCTCTTCTGTCGAATTGGATCGCCTCGTGCTCACGCGCGTCGACACAGGCGAGCGAGTCCCGATCCAACTCTCGGGAGTTCAACGCGGCGAATCTGGCGTCCAATCCGCCACGCTGAATTTCTTTTCTGATCTGCCCAGCGGCGCGCGCCGGGAATTCGTTCTCTCTGCCGCCACAACGCCGGTTCCGGTGCAGCGGCTGGTGAAGGAGACGCGAGAAGGCAACACGATCGTTCTGGACTCCGGCGCCATCCGCGTGCGCATACCCGCAACACAGGCTGTCCATGGAGAAGCGCCTGGCCCCCTCCTCCAGGTCTCGCGCGGCGGCGCATGGGTCGGCTCGTCCACGCTCCGCCTCACCAGCGACCCCATCGTGCAGATCACCGCAAATCGCGTCGCCAGCGGCCCGCTCTTTGTCGCCTACGAACTCGCTTATGAAAGTCGTGACGGTTCGCGCTACGTTGCCACAGTGCAGTGCGAATTCGGCATGGATTTCGTCCGCTTTCGCGAGAATATGGAAGGCGTGCATCCCGGCACTAAAGGTCTTCTCACCTCTACCTGGTCCAGTTTTCCCGTAGCCTATCGCCAGGCGCCCAACCACCCCTACCCCATCTCCGGCAAGATTCGCAAATACGAGGAGTATCCCTGGGAACGCGTCGGCGAACCGTGGCCTTTGGATCCCGAACCTCTAGTCGATGGCGAGTTGCCATTTAACTTGGGCATCTTTCAGACATGGACAGCATTTCGCACCGGTACCTTCGCGAATTTCTGGTGTGAGCAATCAAGCGATGCTCTCGGCGTTTTCATCGATAAAGTCGACGGCTGGAAGGATCACAAGTACGCAAACCACGTGGAAGCGCCGGATCTGCAGGTGCGCTACTTCTATCGCGATGGTGTGCTTTCCTGGAACTGGCCCATCGTGCACGGATCCCGCTCCACCTGCATCGCCTTTTACGATCACGCCAAAGACAAGGAAGCCCAGCAGCGCGTGGAGAGATATGCGCTTGGCGTTCAGCAAGGCGGCTTCAACTATCGTGTCGGGCTCATCTACGTTTCCTACGCACAGTTTCTGCAGAGCCGCTATGGAACCCTCGACCTCAACTGCATCAAGGACTGGGTGCTCGAGTATTCTCAAAGCGCTCGCCGTCCTCCGGTCATCTTCTCGACCGGGCAGATCAAAGATGCCGACGAACTTGAGCGCAACGTGATTGCCGGGCCATTCGCCAGCACGCTTCCCGTCAACGGCACCCGCGAAAACGGTGGCGCCAGCACTGTTCCCGGCCGCGGCATCGTCAACTTCAGCCCCGTCCCCAGCCGCCAGGTTCAGTCCTGGTGGGTGGACGGATTCAACCGCTTCAGCGCCCAAATGAATGCGCGTCAGTGGCGGCGTCTCACTGCCATGTATCTCTTCATGGCTTACGTCCATGCAGGCGACGACTACATGCCCTTGGTACCCATGCTCAGCGGCCATCCCAACTTCCTCGCAGACGTCAAAGCTGTTCCCGCCATCATGGCGTTCCTCTTTCCCGATCACTCCATGGCCGCAACCTGGGCCGACCTCTGGCAGAAATCCATCGAATTGAACACACGCTACAACACGCGCCCTGACGTGGAGCTATGGGACGCGCACGGAGGCAGGTGGACTGAGAATCTGGGCACATATGTGTGGGCTTTTCTGCGTCCTTCAGTCCGCACGGATTTCCTTATGCGCAGATTCAATGGCGTGCAACGCTTCGTCACACGGCAAATCGCTGAACTGGCCGACTGGCTGGTCAATGCGCTTTCCGCTCCCTTCGACGGTGAAACCAAAGAGGCCTACGCTGCCCTTGAAAAGCTTGACAGAGGACACGAGTGGGGCGCTCTCGCACCCGGCCAGGGACCAAAGCGTGTTCATCCACCGCAGGGTGCGCACTCTGAGCGGCGTGTTCCTCCGCGATCCATGTGGTATCTGGGAACCTGCCTCCGGCGCTATGCTCCGCTCGCCGCGGAACACGCGATGTGGGCTGCGCGCCCCACCAATCAGGACATGGAAACAAAACTCGGTGCGCCAAATGCGTGGGACGTGATCTATCGTGTGCCCGACAATCTCGGAACAAACCCGCATCTGCGCAGCCGTAAGTACACTGGTTACGGTATTGTCTTGCGCTCCGCCGTCGATACGCCGCAAGAGGTTTCCATTCACCTGCAGCAGATTGACGAAGGCCCCAACTATCGCTGGGGCCGCGCCGCGGAAGGCGGCTGCGGTGTCATCTACTACTTTGCCGCCGGAAAGTCCTACAGCTTCAATGGAACCGAAGATGTAGGCGACCGTGACGATCAGGACACCGATTTCTGCACCAACTTCGGTGTGTACAAAGACGGCGAATTTCGCGCCATCGGCCAGAACGTACTTTCGCGTCCCTTTTACGATCTCGGCTTCGGCCAGTTCGCTGAGATCGTGCCTCGCCAGGAGCCAGGCACCTACTCCGCACCGGAGTACGTCAGCCGCAGCATCCTTTCCGCCGGCTCTGATTACTTCCTTCTCTACGATCGCGTTTTCAGCCCCATGGTCGTTCATCGGTTCTCGTGGTTCGTGCGGCGTGGCAGCCCATTGCCCACCATTCAATTCATGCGCGGCGCCATCAAAAGTAACCGTGAAACGCAGCGCACGGCGGTTGAAACCGCTGAGCTAACAGGCTTCTGGGCCGACGGCCAGGGCGATTCGATGGCCGTCGTCAGTCATCTCGCTCAAATTCAAGCTGAGCCGCAACCCTACGGTTGCCGCGTTCGCGCCCGCGGATTCGACGACCTCGTCTTCCGCAATCCCAAACCGGTTCAATTTAATGAAGGCTCAACTTCGTTCAGCGGAACCGCGGGCGTCATCCGCCGCAAAAGCAACCAAGCT
The DNA here is from genome assembly GCA_021799405.1 of Acidobacteriota bacterium. Next base: position 6,183 of record JAJZAL010000020.1, on the reverse strand, counting down.
GAATTCGCCCTCTTTCACGGCACGCACATCGCGGTGGAAGGAATCGCCTTCACCACCACCGGCACCGATATCGGCATCGGTGGAACCATCGTGCCAAACCAGCCTCCGCGCGGCATCTACTACGCCCCCCGACCAGGCTCTGTCCGAATTACCCTGCCCGCGACATCAGAAAAAATGGCCTTCTATATCGATGGTGCCGCCCAGATTGTCCGCAGCGAAGCGGGTGCTCTCGTCGTTCATCTGGAGCAAGGCCGGCACTGCTGGGAACTTACCGATGGACTTCCCATCCCCGTTGCCCCGCGCATCGTGCGAACGGAAAATCACGCAACCGGCGCGCGCGCCGTCATCGGCTCCGTGCCCGCAGCCTCCCAATATCGACTGGAACTAAGCAAAAACAACGGCGCCACCTGGACCTCCACGGCGTTCACCAGCGAACCGTCGGCAGACATCAACGGCCTCGACGAAGACGAGAAGGTCCACATCCGTGCTGTCGCAATCAATGCTGAGCACGAAAGTGAGCCGGGCCCCGAGTATCCCCTCTATGTCAGCAAGGAGCCGCCGCCACCTCCCGATGGCCTGCATGTTGAGCTCGCCAACGGCTCAACTTACCTCACATGGGGCGAAGTTCTCGGCGTCGCCGAGTACAGGCTCTATGCGCGCCGAGCACCGAGCCAGGAATTCCACCTCATCTATCGCGGCCTCGATCGCGCCTACACGGATCGCGACCCGATCATGCGAGGCCCGCTCGCTCAGCCGGAGAAGCCCGAGACCACACAGCTGCCGAACCTGGTCGAGTATTGTATTAGTTCCGTTAACGCAAACGGCGAGGGCCCCCAGTCCCGCATCGAGAACACAGATCCCGGGTCCTGGCGCAACTGGGACCCCATGCCCGGTGAGCACTTTCGCCGGGTCTTCCGAGATATGTCGCCCTCTGCCTCGCTCCGCGTGCCCACCAAATGGCCCCGCTATTACCCTCAGTAGGGGCTTCGAAAGGACGTCCAGAGTCTCTCCTGCTGGTACAGGATTTCTGCGTCTTCTTTCCGTAAGATCAAACTGCAAGGAGACGCATCTATAACAAAATGGGTAGCCTTATCGGCATCCGGCGCTACGCGCGAACCGATCCTCAGTCGAAGTGATAGAATTCGTCATGTCCAAAAGGACATGATCGGTATGAATTCGAAGTGGCGACAAGCGGACGGAATCAATCCAGATGATTGTTGGAAGGTGATGGAACGCGCCGCCGCAAGTGCCCAGTTCAAACGCGCCGCCCGGGCCCGGGAATTCCTCTTTTACGTTGGGACCAAGACGCTTAAAGAAGGCTGCATCGAGATTCACGAGCAGGAGATCGGGCACGCGGTCTTCGGACGCGATCCGTACTACGAAACCAGTCTCGACAATATTGTTCGTGTCAGCGCAAGCGATCTGCGCAAGCGCATCGAAGGCTATTTCGCGACGGAAGGCACCGACGAACCGCTGATCTTTGAAATTCCCCGCGGCAGTTATACGCCCGTGTTTCGCTGGCGTCCGGAGGAGAATCCACAGAAGCCGACTGAGGGAATCTCGGAAACAGCTGTGCCGCCGCTTCCGGCACCCTTCTACCGTCAGGCACTGTTTCTCATTCTCGCTGCCGTCTCCATTCTACTTGCAGTGGGCTGCGGCCTATTGTGGAGGCAAAACCGGGCTCTCTCGCGGTCGCATAACGTGTGGGAAGGAAAGCCTGCCCTCACCGCGCTCTGGCCGCAGTTCCTGGACTCCTCCATGTCCACCGATGTGATTCTCGCCGACGACTCGTATGACCTGATCGAAAATATCACGGGCCAATCTTTTTCGCTGAATGACTATCTGAATCGCAGTTACATGGACAAGATCGAGGCGTCCAACCTGAGCGCCGACCGCAAGACCGATCTCAGATTGATCGCGGAACGAAGCCATGGTGGTATGGGAGATTTCGACGCCGCGCAGCGCATCCGGGCGCTCGATCCCAAATCACCGAGACTCAATCTCATCTTCGCGCGAGATTATTCTGCCGATTTGATCAAACGCGACAATGTCATCCTGATCGGTGGAGCGGAGGCGAACCCGTGGGTGAACCTCTTCGCCAATCAATTGGACTTCTCCATCACATACAGCCTGGCCCAGGATCGCTCCTACGTCAAAAACGCACATCCCCGGCCCGGCGAACAGGCCATTTATCCGGTCACCTTTCGCCCTGATGGCGTCGTAGGTTACGGTATCGTGGCCTACCTGCCCAACCCAAGCCACACTGCGAATGCTCTCATCATCGCCGGCACCGACTCGCAGACAACGGATGCCGCGGCGGAATTCGTTACCTCGGAATCGCGGCTTGCGCAGCTCTTCAAAACGTTTCCGGCGCACAAGCTCCCATATTTTGAGGTTCTGCTGAAGACCTCTCGCTTGAGCGGCACGCCACTAACTGAGGAGATTGTCACTCACCGGATTTATTGAGGGTTCACAAGCCGGCGCTGCTGATCATACTTGGTCCTTCACAGGGCTTGAACTTGCAACCCCCGGCCTAGAAGAGTGGTGCCTTTAATGTAGCCTTTTGCCACCGCAAAGCGAAGGATCTGCTTCATCTTCTGGAGCGATCGGCGAGCAAGATCCTCAGCGTCGCGATCATCCTGTATTGCCGAGACGATCTTAACCAGGGCAGCCGCCTTCAATTGTTCGATCGGAATATTGCCGATAACCGGCAAGATATCGCGATCCAATCGCGTCTTCACCGTCCCCACGTACCGGGCACTCTTTTTCTTACTCCATGTTTTCATCCACTCCTCAGTCAGAGCGGCAAATGTTGGCTTTGAAGAAGCCAGTTTGCTCTCCTCTTCCTTGCGCTTCTTTGCCTGCTTTGCGGCAGCGGGATCAGTTCCTTCCCACTTTTGCGCCTGGGCCGCTTTGTGCAGTTCCCGAGCCTGGGAGAGTGTGACGGCCGGGTACGGTCCGTACGACAGCAGCTTCTCCTTTCCATTGAATTCGTAGAACCAGCGCCATAATTTTCCCTCACTAGGTTTGACCACAAGATACAGACCGCCGCCGTCGCTTAGTCGGTATTCCTTCTCGCCCTTTTCGGCGGACTTAATTTGCAGATCGTTGAGCTTATGGATCTCCATGACTTTGCACCAGGGGCGATACCCCCGCTGATACCCCCGGTCAAGTCTGGACGCACGCGGAGATGCCTGGACCACCATGGAAATGCTTCTTATTATTTTCAGTGGCTTACGGGTATGGGTCGGAGGGGAATGGGGGAGAGGGATTCATAACAATCCATAACTTGCCTAATATCAGCGGCTTAAAAACAGATACTTTCAAACTACCCCCAAAAGTACCCCCAGCAATTCCAAGCTTATCATTTTGCGCTGTGCGGCCTTTGGTCCAAAAAAACCACTGTGCGCCGTCATCGACTGCCAACAAAGCACGCCAGAGGCCATTCCCTGCACTCTACACTGTACTTTACAGACGCATCTTAAAGATCATCGGAAGTTAGAACAAAAGAGAAAAATACTCTATTTTGTGGATGCAAGAATGAAGCTGGGGCTACGGTCTACGTGTGGCTTTGTTGCAGATATTTTGCCCCCTACCCTCTGTGCCCAGCTCGTAGGCTCTGTCGGCTGGTATATGGCTTCGCTTGGGTCAATCGGAACGAAATCAACAGTGACACGAACAAAGCCCGCCGCAATTCACAGCGAGTACCCGCGCGAATCAAAGCGCTCGCACCTTAGCTTTTCTTAGCAACCGGGCGCATGGAAGACGCACCAGAGCGCCACAGGAAGCGTGGCAAGCAAAGACCCTGCCCGGATGCTGGCAAGGCCAAGGGCGGGCCGCTTGTGGGCACCAGAGCGGCCCACGGCAAACGCAGTAATGGCACACCACACCACAGCGCGCCCGCTTGAGATCCTACAGGATGAGAGCAGGGCAAACGCATTTGAAATTCCATTGAACCACTGTTGCTATATGCTCTTGCTGGTCTGAGGCCTGAACCTTCTTTTTGGAGGGGAAGGTTCATGGCGCGTGAAGAAGAACTGGAGCAATTTGTATCGTGTTGGGAGGGGCTTGAGGATCCTCGTTCCGGCAATGCCACCCTGCACGATTTTCACGAGTTGCTGATGATTGCGCTTTGCTGCGTGCTGTGCGGCGGTCAGGGGCCAACCGACATGGCTCTGTTTGCCCGCGCCAAAGAGGCGTTTTTGCGTGGTTTTCTGGTGCTTGAGAACGGCTTGCCTTCGCACGACACCTTCCGTCGTTTGTTTCTCGATCTCGATCCGGATCAGTTTCGCGATTCGTTTCAGCGGTTCATGGCACAATTCTCCTCCCAGTTACAGGGTGTCGTCGCCGTTGACGGTAAGGTGCTGCGCCGTTCGTTCGACACGGCCAGCGGCAAGTCGGCCTTGCACATGGTCTCGGCCTGGGGTTCGGAACAGCGGCTGGTTTTGGCGCAAATCGCCACCGATGCCAAGTCGAATGAAATCACCGCCGTGCCAAAGTTGCTGCGCATGCTCAGCTTGAAGGGGACCATCGTCACCACGGATGCGCTGAACTGCCAGCGGACCATCGCCGCGCAGATCGTCGAGCAGCAGGGCGACTATGCTCTGGCGCTGAAAGCGAATCAGGAGACCCTGCACGACGATGTGGCGTTGCTGCTCAACGATCCCGAAGCGCCACAGACCACCATGGCGCCTGAAGTCGAGGCCGGTCATGGACGGATCGAAACACGGACGGCGACGGTTTCAACCGAGGTCAAATGGCTGCAAGAACAGCATCAGTGGCCGGGTCTGGAAGCGGTTGGCAAGGTGGTCCGTGTGCGCGAAACAGCAGAGAAAACCACCACGGAAACCGCCTATTACCTGCTCAGCAAGCCCCTCACCCCCGAACGGCTGAACGAGGTGGCGCGCCAACACTGGGGTGTGGAAAACAGCCTGCACTGGCGGCTGGACGTGGTCATGAACGAAGATCAACTGCGAACCCGCATGGGGAACGGGCCACACAATCTGGCGGTGCTGCGACACATGGCCATCAACGCCATGCAGAAGGAAGGGTCGAAAGGTTCCCTGCGAGGAAAGTTCAAACGAGCCGGATGGGACGACGACTTCCTCCACCGGTTATTGGAGATGTTTTGAAATGCGTTTGCCCTGCCGCCCCAAAGATGGCCACGATTGGCAGCATCAGAATTCCCATTGCATCGTTCCTGTTCCTCATTGAATGTGGGAATAGTGATGCGCTCTCACTCATTTGAAATCCGTTCTGCTTCTATCCACGAAATGAACGTGGGCGTAGCCTTCTGCGATGGAAGGAGGAACTACCCCATGCAAGCACGAGAACATGATGGTCGATGGTTGTTGCTGGGAAATGCAGGTGGGGTACCACACCTGACGGCTGGCTCTGCCGTCGCCCTCATTCGGCTTTCCCCAAAAGCCGCTGTCCTAAAAACTGTCCTAAGAATTCATGAAATAGGCGAAACCTGCGAAATATGCGAAATCTTTCGGCATGCATTTTCAATAACATACGTTTTATCAACACCTTGCGAGGAGAGTTAAGAGAACGAGTCTTACTTATGCGCGCCGCGTTTTAATACACGAGTTTGATTCCGAGCTGAATGACCCGCGGCTGATTTTGTTGAGCGCTCACTACGCCAAACAAGGGGGACCCATAGCTGGTATTAGGGGGTGCGAATGTTGGCGTGTTGTCCATATTGAAGGCATCTCCCCTTATTTGCAAGGTCATCTTGTCTGCCAGCCGGGTGTTTTTATGGAGTGACAGATCGATATTCCTCACCCAATCGCTTCGCAGGTAGTTAAAGGTCCTGGGTGTGTTACCAAATAGAAAAGCGGGGGGCGCGCTGAAATCGGAAGTGTTGAACCAACGGGAGACGGTGCGGTTCTTCAGCGAGGGGTTTTGCCCGTTCCAGTTGGGACGCTGGCCGCCGCCCTGAGAGTCGGTTGTGTTGGTCGCCGAACTGATGCCCAAGGGATCGCCGCTTATGAACGAAGTTACAGTGCTGAGTTCCCATCCGCCCAAAACATGCCCGGTAATTCCAGTCTCCGAGCGGAAGAAGGGAAGCTGATATACGAGGCTGGAGACAAGCCGATGGGTTTGGTCCATCGTCGAAGTGCTCAGCTCGGCTTTGAGGTCGTAATAATTTTGGATAGTTCCCCTGCCCAATATTTCGCC
>JAJZAL010000198.1 GCA_021799405.1 Acidobacteriota bacterium | reverse complement strand
TTCCCTCTCCATGAATGCGGGGGAAACGCGTCATTTTTCGGCGTGATCGAAGCTACCCCCACTTGCGCGACTCGCTGCGCGTCTTCAATAGTATCGCGTAGTGTACGCAGGCCGGAGTTTCGGGGAAGTAGAGCAAGTATTCTTTTCTTGACAATGATCCCATGCCTGCAGTTTAATTCTTGAGAATGAATGTAAAGCGTTACATTTAATTTCAAAAATGCCGCGATGTCGGTTCCCCTTCGCTGTCGATCTTTGGATGAAAGTTGACGAGCAGGACGAAGATTTGGGCGCTTCCATTCATCAATGTTTTTCATTGCTCTTTGTGGCAATGAGTTCGGGAGGTCACTCATGGGTCGGAAAAGCGACGACTTCCATCTGAAAAATAATCTTTGTAAGGGTATAAAGTTCGACTTTGAAGCGCGGTTGGTAGCACAGCGTTGGCTGTGGCCGGGCCTGCTGGTCGTTCTTCTTCTGGGTCTTCCGGCTCTTCAGCCGCCCCAGTTGCAGGCGCAGGTGCTGACCGGAGAGATCACCGGCACGGTAGTGGATCCATCAGGGGCTGCGATCCCAAAAGCCAAGGTGACGATTACGAACGCCGACGAGAATGTGGTGCAGCGCGTAGTGTACACGGACGGCCAGGGGCAGTTTACCGCGCCTCTTCTTGCAATTGGGCGTTATCGGCTCAAGGTTGAGGCCAAAGGCTTCAATACATCCACTGTGCAGGGAGTGGAAGTGCATGTGGGCCTCCCCATCTCCGTTCCGATTGCGATGGCGATGGGGTCCGTGTCGCAATCCATTAGCGTGAACGCCAGCAATGTGGTTCCGGAACTCCAGACTTCCGCGGCTGGGACATTGATCAACAGCCGAAACATGACGCAGCTTTCCCTCAGCAGCCGTAACTTTCTGCAGATGCTTTACCTGCAGCCGGGTATCAGTGGCGGCATCCCCGGCCCGGACGGCCGTGGGAACATTACTTCCCGTGGAGCTGTCAATACGCAACAGTTCTCGGTGAACGGATTGCAGACCAACAGCAACGGGTATTTTCTTGATGGCCAGGACATGGTGAAACGGGCCGGCCAGCAGCCGGTGGTCTTCCCAGGCATCGACTTCATCCAGGAAATGAACCTGCAGCGCTCCAACTACGGAGCCGAATATGGCGGCTCTGGTGCAGCAATGATCAGCGTGCAGACGCGATCCGGAACAACAGCATTCCATGGCCGCGCCTTCGAGTTTTTCCGGAGCCAGATCCTCAACGCCAATGGATACTTCAATAACCTGGCAGGGATTCTGCGTCCGGGAATCCGTTATAACGATTACGGGTTTGCTCTCGGCGGGCCGGTCTGGATTCCGCACCTGACCAACCGGAACACAACGAAGACTTTCTTCTTTGTCGGACAGGAATACCTTCGCCAGGAAACTTCGGTGGAGCAACACGTCACTGACATTCCCACGCTTTTGCAGCGGCAAGGAAAATTTGGTGCGCCTGTGTGCGTTACCTACGATGCGGCAGGAAAATGCACCAAGACGGCCAGCAGTATTACGAGCATCAATCCGACTGCGCAAACTTACCTCAAAGACATCATCAGTAGACTCCCGTTGCCCAACGATCCCAATGATCCTCAGGGTTTGATCGCTACCTCTCCCGGTACCAATAACGAAACGCAGACGATCATTCGGATCGATCACCAATTCAACCAGAAGCTGAGCGTGTTCTTCCGCTATCTCGATGATCCGTTTCATCTCGTCGTGCCGGATGGTTTTCTGCAGCCATCCAGTATTCCTGGGGTGGCGACTTCGACCGCCACGGATGGATCGACTAACTGGCTAGGACATTTCACTTATGTCATCAATGCGAACAATGTGCTGGAGGGCGGCTTTGCTACCCGGCAGAACTGGGTGACGGCAAACGCGATCGGTTATATGACGCAGGCCAATTCACCCGACATTCAGCCGACGTTGCCCTTTACGGCAACTCTTGGCCAGGTACCGGGGCTTCATATCTATACGTCAAACTATGCCGTGAATAGCCCGTACCGAGAGAGCGCTCCGGACACGCAGATATTCGTGAACGATACTTCAACGGTGGGACGTCACACGCTTCAGTTCGGATTCAACCTGGAGTTAGAACAGTCGGGCGGCACCGATGCTCAATCCAACGCCGGCAAGTTCAACTTCAACCCCGGGCAGGTGCCCAAAGGCGGAGCCACACCATTCGATCAGTCGTTCGCGAATTTCCTGCTGGGGAATGTGGCGACCTTTACGCAGGCTTCAGTCGCAGCGGGCAGCGATCCGCATGCCAATATCTATGAGGCTTATGCGCAGGACGATTTCCACGCTGCGCAGCGGCTGACATTGAACGGAGGCATCCGTTATTCCTATTTCGCCGAGCCAACCACGGGAGCACTTCCCGGTTTTCCGCACCTTCCGGCCGTCAATTTCGATCCTGCTGCTTTCCAGCCGTCTGAGGTGCCGGCGATCAACTCTCTCGGTCTGATTTGCACAACAGCGCCGTGCGCCGGCGGGGCGGCGCCAAATCCTCATTACAATCCTCAGAATGGTTTGATAGTTGGAAGCAAGGATTCGCCTTATGGCGCAAAGGTAATGACGCAGCCATTTCTAACTTTCGCGCCACGAGTGGGCTTTGATCTCAATGTGCATCAGGATGGCAGCCTGGCTTTGCGCGGTGGTTATGGAGTTTACTATCTCTCAATCCCGCTTACCGATTTTCATGCCATGATCAATACCGATTTTCCGAATGTTGTCCAAACCACGATCTCAAACACTTCTTTCAATAGTCCTGGAAATGGATCCCCCATACCAAGCCCTGTGCCGCTGAAAGCGATCGAGCCGAATAACAGCGCTCCTTATGTCCAGGCGTGGAACCTCGACCTGCAGCAAGAAATCGCGAATAACACGATGATCGATATCGGCTACTATGGCAATCTTGCCCAGCATCAGACTGCTACCGTAGAACTGAACCAGCCGAGCTCTGGAGTCTTTGTGCAGAAAGGCATCATTCCCGGAAATACCGTCACGGTTGGAAATTCGCAGCGGCTGAACCAGATCCGCCCCTATCTTGGCTATGGTTCCATTGCCAGCGATCAAACGATCTTCTCCTCCCACTACAACAGCCTGCAGGCATCACTTACCCGGAGGACGCACAATGGCTCAACCCTTTCACTGAACTACACGTTTTCGAGAGGTCTGGGCAATGTGGGGACTCCACAGAATTTTTACAACCTCGCGCCCGAATATGGTCCCGATCCAAATGACAGAACGAATATCTTCAATGGGAGCTTTGTGTATCCACTGCCGTTTTTTGCTGCACAGCATGGTATTGTGAGCTATCTGCTGGGTGGCTGGGAGACAAGCGGAATCGTATCCTACGGTTCCGGCTTCTACTTGACCGCGCAAACGGTGGCCGTTGATCCCGGAGGAATAGGGTTGCTTGATGGTCCAGCCAAAGGAAGGCCGGATTATTTGTCGAATCCTAACCAGGGCAGCCCACGCACCGTACCGGAATGGTTCAACAAGAATGCATTTAGGGAGGTCCCCGCGGGTGAATATCGCCCAGGAAATGATCCGGTCCATAACATCTACGGGCCAGGCTACGAGAATTGGGATCTTAGCCTCTTCAAGAACATTCAGTTTGAAAGATCATTCAATATGCAGTTGCGGGCAGAGGCATTTAATGCGTTCAATCACGTTAATTATGCAGGGATAGCAACGACTCTCGGCCAGACCAACTATGGCGAAGTGACATCGACCGGTCCGGCTCGTGTTCTGCAACTGGCGGCGAAGATCAGCTTTTGAGCCAACGAGGCCGCGCATTAACAAAGAGAACAGCGGTCCGACATACCATCTGAGTTTGAGTGGTTAGAAATGAAACCGACCCGCTAAGAAATATTGTGTTTGCGATCGGGGAGATTGCGCTGTCTATGACGAGAGATGCATCAGCAGCATCGTCAGTCCGGGGTACCCGGCCGAACATCGTGTTTATCGTGTCCGATCAGCATCGGGCAGGATTGACCAAACGTTCGGGCTATCCGCTGGACACAAGCCCTGCGCTGGACGCACTTGCGGAGAATGGCGTCAGCTTCGATCGCGCATACGCCACGTTCCCGGTTTGTGTGCCCAGCCGCACCAGTATGCTTACAGGCCGGTGGCCGGAAGCACATCATGTGCGGATGAATCTCGATGCGCATGCCGCGTTTTTTGAGAAGGATCTCTATCAAGTCGCCAAGGAAAAGGGCTATCGCACAGGGTTAGCCGGCAAAAACCACACCTACCTCCGAGCCAATGATCTGGACTTCTGGCGCGAGTATTCCCATACGAAAGGCTGGCAGGCCCCTGACGCTCCAAAAGGGGTTCTGGCTTATGACGAATGGATCAAGGGACTTTCGGGAAGATTGTCACTTACACCCACTCCATTTCCTGTAGAAACGCAGTTCCCGTATCGTATTGTTTCTGATGCCATCGAGTTTATGAACGAGTCAGCGGGGCAGCCGTTCATTCTGCAGGTCGGCTTTCCTGAACCGCACCCGCCGGAACAGGTGCCAGCCCCTTATTGGAATATGTATCCTCCCGAGCGAGTGCCAGATCGTTGTGCCGGGCCAGAGGCTTTGAAGCATCTCGGCTATCGTGCGCAGTGGCTCTATGGCCTTGAAGAGACGGAGAATCCTGCGGACGAACCGAACTGGAGGCGTTACAAATCCAACTATCTGGGTATGCTGCGGCTCCTGGACGATCAATTAAGCAGGCTGGTTGTTTATATGCGGCAAAAAGGCTTGCTTGACAATACAGTGATTGTCTATCTGGCCGATCATGGCGACTATTTAATGGATTACGGGCTAGGCCGTAAGGGAGTTGGTCTACCTGAATGCCTCATTCGTATCCCCATGATTTGGTCGGGATACGGCATTCATCCTTCTTCTGTGGGTTCAGACATCTTTACTTCCATGGCCGATGTTATGCCCACATTATGCGAAGTAATGGGCGCAGATATACCCCATGGTGTGCAGGGTAGGAGTTTGTGGCCCATTCTTAATGGAAAGGAATATCCGAAAGAAGAGTTTCGGAGTATCTATGCCGGTGTGGGTCTCGGCGGCCTTTATTACGATGGGTCAGATGATGTCCAGTATGCGCGCGCAATCAGAAGCGATACACTGGATCGCGTAACTCAGTCCGGTTACCAGAAAATGGTGCGGATGGGTGATTGGAAGCTTATCTACGACATGATGGGATATGGGCAACTCTATCACCTGCCTTCCGACCCATGTGAGTTGAAGAACTTGTTTGGCCATCCAAGCGTGGCGAAGCAGCAGGCCCAACTGATGGAAGAGCTTTTGATGTGGACAATTCGCTGTCAGGATTGTTTGCCAACGGGCCGGCAAAACAACAAATATCATACGAAGTGGTCAAAACAGCACAAGTGGTATGCTCCGTACCGGCACGGAGATGCCCCGGAAGGGTATATACCGTAATCGATACTACGCGTGAAGCAGGAGATCCAAAAATTGAAGTATCGGTCCGGTGCACACTGATTTACAGGGCCACTGCAATCGATTCGCTGGGTCTGAGGGAGCTTGGAAAATTGGATGTTAGCGAATCAGGGCTGGCGTGGGGATTCGCTGCTTCCCCAACGCGGCTTCAGTGGCCGCAAACGCCAGCACCGTATTCACTGCGGTAGTACTGGATACGACTTCTGGAGTTGATTGCCATCTCGTCCGGAGGATTCAGCCGCCGATCTTCTCGGTCAGCTCAACCCAGCGTTCATACACGGCATGGTGATCGGCTTTCGCCTCTTCAAGTTCGGCGATTGCGACAGTGAGGGCTATGGGATCGGTAACGACCTCGGGGGCTTCGATGCGCTGCTCGGCTGCGCGGAGTCGGGCATCGGCTTCCTCGATGCGGGCTTCGATGGCGTCGTACTCGCGCTGCTCCAGGTAGGAAAGCTTCTTGCGAGGTTGCGGCGCGGAGTGTGCCGTTGCGGCAGGCATTGGCGTTTCCGGCGCGGAGACCGCTGCGGTGGTGCGTGTCTGCTGGTCGCGCCATGCTTCCCACTGCAGGTAGTCGGCGAAGAGAGCCGCGCTGCCGAAGCCATCAAGACCGAGAACGGCATTGGTGACGCGGTCGAGAAGATACCGATCGTGGGTGACCAGCACCAACGCTCCGGGGAAGTCCAGAAGCGCTTCTTCGAGGATTTCGAGCGTGGGGATGTCGAGGTCGTTGGTGGGCTCGTCGAGGATAAGCACGTCAGCGGGCTGAAGCATGAGACGGGCGATGAGGACGCGGGCGCGTTCGCCTCCGCTCAGGCGTTCGACCGGTTGATTCAACTGCTCGCTCGAGAAGAGGAAGCGCGAGGCGTAGCTGGCGACGTGGATCACGCGGTCCTGATAGACAACGGAGTCGGAGTCGGGCGCGAGCGTACGGCGGAGGGTGAGCGATGTGTCCAACTCGCGCATCTGCGAAAAGTAGACGATGCGCAGGCCGGGGGCGCGGCGGATTTCTCCGGCGCTGAGAGGAATTTCGCCGGTGATAGCACGGAGGAGCGTGGTTTTGCCGGAACCGTTGGGGCCGGCGAGTCCAAGCTTCAGGCCATTGGTGAGGTTGACATCGACGCCGTGGAAGATCTCGCGATCGCCAAGGGTGACGGCGGCATTCTCGACTTCGACAAGACGTTTCGTCTGGCGGCCACTGGCGTCGAAGCTGATGCCTGCCGAGGCGGTGCGCGTGCGGGATTCGGTTTCACGCAGTTCCGCTATGAGGGCGTTGGCGTTGTCGATGCGGGCTTTGGCCTTGGTGGCGCGAGCTTTGGGACCGCGGCGGAGCCACTCGATTTCAGTGCGGACCCGGTTGCGGAGGCTCTCCTGGGCGCGCTGCTGCCACTCGATGTAAGCCTCGCGGCTCTCAAGGAATTTGGAATAGCCGCCTTTCACGCGCAGCAGGCCCTCGGAGTAGATGCGGTTGAGCTCGACGACTTCGGAGGCGACGTTTTCGAGGAAGTACCGGTCGTGCGTGACGACGACGAGGGCGAACCTGGCTGTTTGGAGCAGGTCTTCCAGCCACTCGATGCCCTGGAGATCGAGGTGGTTCGTAGGTTCATCGAGGAGGAGCACGTCGGGCTGGGTGACGAGTGCTTCGGCAATGGCGAGGCGCTTGCGCCAGCCGCCGCTGAGGCTGGAGGCTTCCTGGTCGATCCCCGGATTGCCGGCCGTCTCGCCTTCAGTGAAGCCGGTTCGGCCCAGTGTTTCGCGCAGGCGCTGCTCACGATCGGCGGTTGGCGTCGCTGCGCGGTTCATGGCGGCTTCGATGACCCGGCGGACGGTGATGCCGGGGTCGAAGGTGGAGATCTGATGAACATAGCCGATGCGTGCGCGCTTGCGGAAGGAGATTTCGCCCGAGTCGGGTTCCTGTTCGGCTCCGAGGATGGCAAGGAGGGTGGATTTGCCCGCGCCATTGGGGCCGATCAAGCCGATGCGGTCGCCCTCGTGGACGGCGAAGGAGATGCTCTCGAAAAGCGGAGCAGCGCCGAAGCGTTTGGAGATGTTCTGCGCGATCAGGATCGGCGGCATATTTTCAGTTTACGTGAGAGCGTGCAGCCCTTCACCGTCAGCAATCTGCCGCCATGTGCATCTTGCCGGCGACCAGCCACCGGAACGACAGGCAAGCCATCGGCCGCCCTGATGCCGCGCGAAGACGCAATTCCGCAGCCTATTGGTCGCAATGGTGACTCAACGCGATCTGAATGACTTCGCGTTCAACATGTCCGCACGCACACAAACGCGGCAAGCAAGCTGCCGTGCTGGATGATCCCGCTTAGATGGCGCACTTTTAGCCGGAACTCAGCTGATCTCTCGTCGCCAATTGGGCACGTAAATCCAGTTCGGTGCTTTCAGATCGCCGGGGCGCGTCGCGGCCGCCGCAGGCGTGAAGGGACTGCCCGGATTGGCCTTCAGCTCCGAATAGGCGCTCTGAACATTTTCCGGAAATGTCGGGATCAAGGCCTCGATATCGTGCTCAATTTCCTTGATTCTTTCCGGATAATCGACCGCCGCGTCGTAGCTCTCGGCCGGATCCAGTTCCAGGTTGTAGAGTTCCGGATGAGGCAGCAGGAAGTGCCGCTTCGGCCCGCAGGAACCACTGAGCCAGTCGTTGATATAAATCTCGCCCGTCCCTTGCGAGATGCGCAGTTTCCAATTGCCCTTGCGCGCGCACTCCAGCAGTTGCTGGTGCTGGGAAACCGCGAAGTAGAGTATAGTTCCCCGGTCGAGGCGAGCGGTTTTGCCGGTCAAAAGCGCGGAAATATCCAGGCCATCCAGCGGGTTGGGCGAAGGCTTTGCCCCGCAGATGGACGTGACCGTGGGCACGACATCAAGATTGGAGCCCCACTCGTCGATGACTCTTCCCGCCGGAATGGCGCCGGTCCAGCGCGCAATAAAAGGGATGCGCACGCCGCCTTCAAATGTGGTGGCCTTGCGCCCTCTGCGCGGTCCCGGACATCCCTGGAACCACGGGCCGTGATCGCTTGTAAAAAAGATCAGCGTGTCCTCATCCAGATTGTTGCGGTGAACCGCGTTGAGAATCTCTCCGACGCTCCAGTCGATTTCCTCGATTGCATCGCCCTGGCGTCCAAGTCCCGAGTGACCGCGGAAGCGTGGGGATCCGGTTGGCGGGTCGTGCGGGTAGGAGTAAGCGACATAGAGAAAGAAGGGTGAGGAAGCGGATGCATCAATGAATTTAACGGCCTCTTCCGTGTAAAGAGGCGTCAGCATTTCACGATTGGCGTTTGCTTCGGTGACGGTTGTGTCGCGCAGGAGCGGCAGCGGGGCCATATCCACGCTCCACGGAACACCGTAGTACGCATCGAAGCCCCTGCTGGTGGGCAGATACTGGGGCGGATAGCCCAGGTGCCATTTGCCGATGGCCATGGACTTGTATCCGGCGGTCTTGAGGATGTCGGCGAGAGTCTTCTCATCCAGGTCCATGCCATCCGGGGACGACGGACCGTACGCGCCCTGGGTATGGCTGCGGCTGGAGTACCTGCCGGTCAGCAGCGCGGCTCGTGAAGCGGAGCAGATCGGATGCGCAGTGTTGAAGCGCGTAAAGCGCGCGCCCTCGCTGGCCATCCGGTCGAGATTTGGCGTCTTTAGAGACGATCCGTAGCAATGCAGATCTCCAGAGCCCAGGTCATCGCAAATCATGAGGATTACATTGGGCGCGCGGCGCCTTGCCTGTTGGCCGCCTGCCTGTGCCTGGGCGGCAAGGGAAGTGACAGCCGACGCCGCCAGCGTTCCCGCCGCTGCTTTGACAAACGTTCTCCGATCCATTTCGTTGGTGAGTTTGGGCTTCATGGTTTCTCCGCGGGGATTTTGCAAGACTGCCTATTGTAACGACCCCGTGCGCGATCTTTCAAGAGAGTGTGCAGGGGATCGCGCTATTCGCAGTCCGCATCACTGTACAGGCTAATGATGACGGCGCTTCTGGCGTATCAAACTCTGCGCGGGTACGTGGCGTTAAATCCTCGACGATAAAGAGGCGTGGCAGGAAACCGCGGGATCAGGCATGTTTTCATTTGTGATGATTACGGGTGTAAAGAATCGCTGACTCGATGCCGGAAAATTCGGCCCTGCGGCGTGGGCGCGAGGTGTATAGGCTGCCT
>JAJZAL010000197.1 GCA_021799405.1 Acidobacteriota bacterium | reverse complement strand
CGTTAGTAATTACCCCCATTACTACTTACTTATCTCTATGAAAAAACTGGACTTTTCAGAATTTTCAGCTAACATCTTTGTGTGTAAGGAGCCTTGGTTCCTGTCCATATCAAATCCAAAAAGGAGTTACAAACAATGAAACTCGCTCTCCGGATCTTCGCTCTCTCCGTTGTGTTTGCTGGCCTTGCCGCTTCCTTCTCCGCCAAGCCGTCGCACGCGATCGCGAGCCATCTGTCAGCCACTTCGGGCTTCCCTGTTCCTGTTTGCTTCCCGGGAATGCCTGGCTGCGCAGCCCGCTAATCAGCTCGTCATAGCACGAAAGTGCTAGAAATCAAGCTACTTTTCTATTGAGCGTCGTGGGCCTGGGGCGCTATGCTGAGGAAGTCTCAGTATGGTGAAGGGGGCTTTATGTCCTCAGGATTTGCAATGTCTACGATGAGCGCGGCGGAATTTGTTCTCTCCGTCGTGGTGGCCGCCTTTTTTTGGAGGCGCGGCCTGCAGTACAGGTTCCTCGCCACGAGCGCTTATCTGGCGCTGAGGGTGGCGTCTGCTCCGGTGCTGTTTCTTCTTTTGTCTGGAAATTTGCATTTCCATTCGTTCGCCTGGTCGATGGCCTACTTTCTGACTTTCTGGGCGGTCTATATCGCCAGCGCAGTACTGCTGTTTTTTATCTGTATAGAGGTCTTCCGTTCCGCGCTCGCGGCCTTCCCTGGGCTGATGCGGTTCGGAGTCGTCATCTTCCGCTGGGCAGCGCTCGCATCACTGATCCTCACCTTCTCTACCGTTTCCTTCGCCCATCGCGGAGTACTCAGCATTCCCGATATTGGCTATGCGCTCATGCGATCAGTCAGCATCTTGGAGTTGAGCCTGCTCGCCTTCCTCTGCCTATCGATGAATGCGATTCACCTTTCACCCAGAAATGTGGCTTTCGGCATCGCATTAGGCTTCGGATTGCTGTCAACAAATGACTTTATTTTTGCAACGCTTGTGTCGCGCAACACGTCGCTGACCTCGCCTCTGCAATTTGTCTATGAGTCATTGACACTGCTGGCGCTGGGGGTGTGGGCGACTTACTGCCTCCTGCCTGAGCCTGTGCATCAGCCGGTAGTCATGCCGGTCAACTCGACCATTTATCGCTGGAATGAGATTGCCTCTGCATTGGGACACACCGGAACCCAAGTGGCCATGCAACAACCGGCCAACGGATTCTTTCTTACCGACGTGGAGAAGGTCGTGGAGAAGGTTTTGAATCGCAATCTGCAGAGTCACGAATTGGAATCGTGAGAACGGAGATCAGAATACAGATAGCGAACCAGTCTGCAAGCAGAGATTAATTACGAGAAAAGGCCGCGGCGATGCCGCGGCCTTTTCATGTGATGCCTGCGCGTAATTACTCTGCCGCTATGGGCTCAATCGATGCAAAGCGGCCACGATTGCCGTGATCGGTGAACTTCACACGCCCACTCACCTTGGCAAAGAGCGTGTCGTCGGAGCCGATGCCTACGTTGGCGCCGGGCTTGATGCGCGTGCCGCGCTGGCGCATGATGATGGATCCGCCGGTGACAAGCTGTCCGGCGAAGGCCTTCACGCCCAGCCGCTGCGCATTGGAATCCCGTCCATTTGTGGAGCTGCCTCCACCTTTTTTGTGTGCCATTGCCGAATTCCTCTCTAAAATGCTAGCTCTCAGCCATCCGCCTTCAGCTAGCGCATCTTTGAATGAACGATCCCCGCTTCCGTACTGCGAAAATACTGAAAGCCAGGGGCCGAAAACTGAAAGCTAATTCGCCGAATAGGTAACGCCATCCGCCTCGATCGACTTGATGCGCACCTCGGTGAAGTTCTGCCGGTGACCCTGCAGCTTCTTGTACTGCTTCTTCCGCTTGAGGTGGAAGACCAGCACCTTGTTGCCGCGACCTTCACCGAGCACCTCGGCTGTGACCTTGGCGGCAGACGGCTTGGCCAGAGTACCTGCTTCGCCCGAAACCGCCAGCACATCGCTGAACTCGACGGCGCCATCCTGAGCGGCAACCGTTTCAATCTTGACAACATCGCCGGGGGCGACGCGGTATTGCTTGCCGCCGGTACGAATCACTGCATACATGACAAAGCCTCCGGCGCGTCCCATTTTGCATGAGACACGCTCCATCCAATCCGTGTGCTCGATAGGGGCGTATACAGGTGATAACTGCATCGGGACGCGGGCCGCACACCCGCCACCCTTGGCGGTGATCCCATCCAATCCCGCACACCCGCAAAAGGTGTATCGCCAAACTCTTCGATTTTATCGTCAAACCGGGACCGGGGTCAATTTGCGATACACACCGGTCGCGGTGGCTATACTTCCCCCATGCAGCCTGTCAGCATCGTGGTCACTGTCCTGAATGAAGCCGCGGATATCGGCACGGTAGTCCCCAGCCTCCTGGCACAGGAACCGCAGGCGGCCGAGGTCATTATCGTCGATGGAGGATCGACTGACGGAACGTGGGAGTGGCTGGCCGAGGCGCAGGCGAAAGACCCTCGCCTGGTGGCCATTCGCGACGAAACGTGCAGCCTGAAACACTCGGCCGGCCCTGTCTCACGAGGACGCAACGTGGCCATCGCCGCGGCCAAATCGCAGATCATCGCCTGCGCCGACGCCGGCTGCACCTACGATCGAGACTGGCTGCGGAACCTGACCACGCCGCTGGTGGCCGGCGAGGCTGACTATGCACTGGGCGGATCGTGCCTCGATCCGGCAGCGCACACGATTTGGGATCTGGCTTCCGCACCGTTTTTCAGCATCAAGCTGTCACCCACGGAGCCGACCAAATCCTGCACCGCGCGCTCGATGGCGTTTACGCGGGCGCTTTGGGAGCGGATTGGCGGATTTCCGGAACATGTTCTGGTTGGCGAAGACACTCTGTTTGACTTTGCGGCGAGGCGGATCTCGGCGCCTGCCTTCGTGATCGACGCCAAGGCGCTCTACCGGCCGCAGAACACCTTCCGCTCCGCCAGCCACCAGATGGCTCGCTACGCCTTGAGTGATGGCATGGCCGGGGTGCGGTGGGCGCGCCTGTTTCGTAACGCGGAGCGGTGTGCCCTGCACATCGTGGCTCTTGCCTGCCTGCGCTGGACGACTCTTCCACTGCTGGCCGTACTGGTGCTCGAAGCCTGGTTTGCCTTTCACCGCGACTGGCGATTCCTGCGCCGTTTCGGCGTCTCTGCCGTCATGGCCCGGTTCGCCTTCTCGATTGCCGTTCCGTGGGTTGTCGCCGTCAACCAGATTCGCGGGCTCTTCAGAACCAAAGCTCTGACCAACCGCCAGAATGCCTGACAGCTTCAGCAATTCGCAGCCGGATTCGCGGTTCCGTTGATGGAGTCGCGCACCCGCCGCATGATGCCGAGATAGTAGGCGAGATTGTGCATGGTGTTGAGCGTGCCCGAGAGCGCTTCGCTCGACTGCATGAGGTGTCGCAGATACGCGCGCGAGTAGCGGCGGCAGACGGCGCAATCGCAGGCAGGATCAGGCGGAGCCTGGTCTTCAGCATATTGCTTGTTCTTGATGTTGAGCCGTCCCTCGCTGGTGAAGAGCAGACCGTGGCGTGCAGCGCGCGTGGGCAGCACGCAGTCCATCATATCGACGCCCATCCGGGCATAGAGTTCGATCTCGTCGGGGTAGCCAACGCCCATCACGTAGCGGGGCTTGTCCCGCGGCAGCAGGGGCAGCACCTCCGAGATCATCTCCAGCGTCAATTCGCGCGGCTCGCCCACGCTCAGCCCGCCGATGGCATAGCCGTCAAAGTCCATCTCCACCAGACGTTGCGCGCACTCGCGGCGTAGATCCGTGTACATGCCGCCCTGCACGATGCCAAAGAGGCTTTGTGTGCGGCCTGCAAACTGCTCGCTCCAGACCACCTCTTCCTGATGTGCTCGAAAGTGGTCAAGCGAGCGGCGGGCCCAGGCCATCGTAAGCCGCAGGCTCTCTTTGGCGCGGGCGCGATCAGCCGGGTATTCGGTGCACTCGTCAAAGGCCATGGCGATATCCGCGCCGAGAGCAATCTGGACGTCCATCGAGTGTTCCGGCGTGAAGAAGTGGCTGCTGCCGTCCAGATGCGAGCGGAAACGGACGCCGTCCTCGCTCACCTTGCGCAGCGCATTGAGGCTGAAAACCTGAAAACCGCCCGAGTCGGTGAGCAATGCGCGCGGCCAGCTCATGAAGCGGTGCAGCCCACCCATGCGTTGGATCGCCTCATGTCCGGGCCGGAGGTAGAGATGATAGGTGTTACCCAGAATAAGTTCCGCGCCCAGCTCTTCCAGCGTGTCCTGCGGCACGGCCTTCACGGTTGCGGCCGTGCCCACAGGCATGAACACCGGCGTCTGCACGATCTGATGCGGCAGATGGAGTTGCGCCCGCCGTCCGCCGGCCTCGGTCTCCGCCATGATCTGAAGATGAAGGCTCACCAGAGGATTCTAACGGGAATGCATGCATCTTTGGTCAGACAGCACGAAAGCACAGAAGCGGGCGAGCTTAGCTATGCAGCCTGGCGACCCGGTACTGGAGCCGGGCATTTGGCGTCGCATTCCGAGTGAGCGTTGCGCGTGGGACCGCTGGCTGAGAAGGACGCAGACAAAGCGCGCGCCTCCGAGAGACTCTCCGGCAGATGGGAGAAGCGGGCCAATACAAACGACGAATGGCATTGCCTGTGAGAACCCTGAGTCCTATTCCGTACAATGGGTAAACATGCGGTTCCGCACCGAATGAGCCGCGATATCGCGCAGGGGGGAACAATTCATTGAGCTCAATTACTCGACCCACCAAATCCTTTGAAGGCATCAGCCGGCGAAATGCCCTGAAAGGTCTGGGGGGATTGCTCGCGGCGTCAACGGTAAGCGCGCGTGCGGCGGCGGGGAGCGAGCCCGCGCAAAGCACAACGCCACGCGTCGGCTCCGGCGTGCTGCCGAAACGGCCCAACATTCTGTGGATTACCGGCGAAGGCGTGCCGCTGCCCGCGCTCAGCTGCTATGGCGGAAGGTTTCTGCAAACGCCCAACATCGACCGCATCGCCAAAGAAGGCATTCGCTTTGAGAACGGCTTCTGCACGAACGGGCTCTGCGCTCCGAGCCGGGCCACACTGCTCACCGGCACCTACAGCCACATCAACGGCATCACCGGCAATCCAGAGGTTAAAAGCCCCGGCCAGCCGGCGCCACACTTCGATCCGGCGCAACAAACGCTGGCAAAGATTCTCCGGCAGAACGGCTATCAGACCGGCATGGTAGGCAAGTGGCATCTGCCTGTGAGTCCCGCCACGGCCGGCTTTGACTACTTCGTTTACAAGAAAGGCGCGGGAGGACCGTATTACAACCCCAACGGTTTTCTGGGCAACCCCAGCCTGGGCAGCCAGGAGATTCGGCAGTACCATTACGAGGGCTATGAGACGGACATCATGACGGATTTGTGCATCAAGGGGCTGCAGCAATTCAAGCAGCCATTCCTGATGATGATGCAGTTCTTCAACACCCACCGGCCCTGGGACCCTCCGCACAAGTACGAGCACATCTACGACAAGACACGATTCCCGGAACCCGGCACGTTCTGGGACGACTACTCGCGGCGGGCAGGCGCTGCGCGCGCGGCGAGAATGCGGATCGAGGACATGCCGGATTTCCATCCGCCGGCCGACCTGACCGGGCGTCAGCGCAAGCAATGGAACTATCAGAAGTACATGGAGCACTTCTTCGGCACGCTGCGCTCTCAGGACGAGAACGTGGGGCGGCTGCTCAAGTACCTTGAAGACAACGGTCTGGCAGAAAACACGATCGTGGTGTACACGACGGATCATGGATTCTTCCTGGGCGATCATGGCTGGTTCGACAAGCGATTCATGTATGAGCAGTCGATTCGGGTACCCTGGATGATCCGGTGCCCCGGAGCGGTAGGACAGGGCACGGTGCGCAGCGACTGGGTCATCAACATCGACAATGCACCGACGGTGCTGGATTTGGCGGGAGTGCCAATTCCCTCCGAGATGCAAGGCAAGAGCATCGCTCCGATCCTGCGCGGTGAGAGCCTGCCTCAGGAATCGCCCGCGTTCTACTACCACTATTACGAGTTCGGCGATCCGCACTGGGTTCAGCCGCATTACGGAATCCGTACCGACCGCTTCAAGCTCATCAGTTATTACACGACCAACCAATGGGAGCTCTTCGACCTGGAGAAGGATCCTGATGAGATGGAGAATCTCTTCATTGACAATAACCGCCATATCCAGGCGGGTTATGAGGAGATCGTTCCGCAGTTGGTAAGTCAATTGAAGCAGTTGCGCGAGAAGTACAAGGATACGACGGGCTTTCCCGTGAGGTTGTCGCGGCCGGGGGATTGAGAGTGTGAATGATCTTCCCACTCCGGCCGGGGCTGGGAAGAATGCGGTAAGGCGCTTATGAAGGATGGCTCATAAGCGCCTCACACTTCGATCCAGTGTGCTCATCGCGTGTTATGCTGATGAGCACACTGGATCGAGCTCCCCTGAAGTTATCGGCTCATGCTGAGGCTTCCTTGCTCAGGTCAATCACCGGAAAGCAGGTGAAAGGCTCGGTGACCACCTGCCAGTACGGGATGTAGTGATATTCCGGATGGCCATCGATAGCAAACTGCAAGGGGCGATAGGGATCCTGCTTAATTTGCCGCAGGATGTCTTCATAGCCGCGGCCGCTGCGCACGGTAAGCGCGGCGCTGTCAGAACCAACCAGCGCGAGCAGAACCGGCCCGTATTCGAGAGCGAAGCGCTCGTGACCGGCAATCTGATCCAGGCCGGTGTAGCGGGTGAGCTTCAGTTCCATCGGCAACGTGAAGCGGATGGTATCTCCGGTGGACCAGGTGCGATCAAGCGTCACGTAACTACCGGGATTGCCGGAGACAGCCGCCTGCTGGTTCACGCGAATCGGCATGGAAGCGGCTGCCCACGAAGGAACACGGATTCGGATCTTCGCCTGAGCAGGGCGCGAGGAAGTTATCGCCAGTGTTACATCCGGATGATATGGGAAGTTACCAGACAGAGTGGCTTTCATCTCCGCGCCTGACTGATTCCACTGGATGGTGGATGGCTCATAGAGATCGACATAAAGACCGTCAGGAGCAACCGAGTAAATATATTCAGGCAGTGAGCCAAGCAGGCGTGTTCCCTGCCCTTCGCAACAGGAATTGGTGCAAAGGGGCACGGGTAAGTCACCCTTCATGCCGACGAGCCGGGCATGATAGATGATGCCGTGAAAGTTCACCTGGTTGGCGAGGCCGGCGTTGTAAATGGATTTCTCAATTTCATTCACATACTTTTCCTGGTCCGGATACATCTGGTGAAAGCGCTGATTGAAGCGAACCCAGAAGACACTGCCGCAGGTTTCACCGGTTTCACAGAAGGGCTTCTGCGCCTTGAGACGGTAGGATTTGGGCGGAAATTCGCCAAATTCGGTAATGGCAATGGAACCGCCAACATGCTCCCAGCTATCGTGATACAAGTCCCACGCGCCCTGCATGGCGCGAAGATAGCGCTCGTCGCCGGTGGCGTGATAAATGTCGAGATAGGCTTCAAAGTCAGTAATCAGGTAGTTATGCGGCCGGTCGTAGGGATATTGCCAGACAACGTCCGTATTGTGGTTGGCTAATCCTTCGAGCCAGTAATTCTCCTGGTAATAGCGCTGAATCACATGGATATCTTCAGGCTTGCCGAGGGGCGTAAAGTACATGCGCGTGTTGGCGATCATGCCCTGAACGCCCTGGGTGCCACCGCGCATCATCTTCGGCAGATACTCGCACGTATCGAACCAGTCATAGAAGCCGCGCAACAGCGGAAATGCCTTGGGATTGCCGGCGTAACCCGCCTCAATAAGGCCATGGGTAACCCATGAGCGCGTATATCCGCCGCGTTCGCTGTGGAGGATCAGATCCGCAGGGTAGGCCATGATATAGCCGTTGGACTCGCGGCACTCCTCGATGCCGTCGACCACAGCGTTCATCCAGGAGCGCAACTCGGCGTGGTCGATCCAGCGCAGGGTATTGCCTGAGCCCATTAGAAAGCGGCCGGCGCTCGAACCTGGCAGCGAGGTATCCCAGAAGGCGATGGGCTGGCGCAGGCCAGGGCGAACCGGCTTGCCGGCGCGCTCGCGGAAGGGCCGCAGCATCTCGTCGACGGAAAAGGCGCTGAGCAGATAGGTGATGTTGTTCTCCATGGCCTGGCGGAAGAGCTTGCCCTGGGGGTTGACGCCCGAACGAGGCACGCTGACCAGAAGCGGAATCCTGCGCCAGGCTGCGGCAGAGGTGACGTTGCCGGGATTGTCTGTGATGATGCCCTCGCCCATGGGTCGCGGCGGGCGGGTGAGTTGGGCCAGGTCGGCGGGGTTGACGAATGCAGGGTCCCCGGTGGCCGGGCAGCGCTCTGCCACGTCTTTGCCACCGGAGAGGACATCCATCTTGCCGATGGCGAGCGTGTAGCCGACGCCGTCCTGGGCGGGACGGAGCCGGGTTGCGGTGAGCCGGACGTATCGGCCGGAGGTACCGCCGGCAGCGAACTCGGTGATTTCATCGTAGGGATTGGCAAAGTCGGCCTTGGAGTGATCGGCAAGTAGCTTCGAACTGGCAAATGTGGGATCGTCCGAAGCTTCGATGCGGAAACGCACCGGGAAGCCATAGCCGTTGGCGTGCTCATCGCCCGGCGTAAAGGCGGGATAGAGGCGCACGGCGTCAATAGCGTGCGGAGCACCGAGATCGACCTGGAGCCACATGACCGCGTCGGGCGTGTGTGCCACTTTGGAGACGTAGGGGCGGTACCAGGTGGCTGCGGGCCAGGCCATGCGGCCCACGGGCGTCGCGGTTCCGGCCGGCCCGGCGGAGGAAGCGGCATGGGTGGAGCGCGGGCTCAGAGTGCCAAGGGCGGCGAGGGCGGCTCCGCTCTTTACAAAGTCGCGGCGATTGATAGGCATGATGGCATTCTCCACAGGATTGGCCCGAATCCGGAGAGCCGGGCCGTTGCGTAGGCTTGCTTGTGTGCAGACACCGCCGTGCAGGATCATGCGGGCCGCGCCGACAGTCCATCCTACGCTGGGTTGATATGGACTGGCGAATTCGGGGGATTGATCAGGGATTGCTGTCAGGAGAGTCTTGATTCAGAAGTACAAGGTGGGCCAGAAAAAAAATCGGCCCCCGTGGTCTACGGGGGCCAAGTTGCCTTGGTTCTCTCGCGTTGCGAGAGCTTGATTGGCGGCCTGCCGGCCGGGGAGCCGATGGCGCGGAAAGGTGCCTCGGAGGGAGGGGCTGAACGGCCTTACGGCCGCTCCGCGCCATTCAAGGAAGCAGCATTCTGGGGTGATGCTGAATCCTGGGCCGCCAAACTGTTTTCCATCACACGTACGTCCACGCTGCTGGTACGCACCCGGCTGGAGCCTGTGCTCGTGTCGCTTGCTGTGGTCGACACGGCATTGCCGAGGGCTACGGCGTGCATGCGGTAGATGGGAATCTGATGTTGTTCGTAGAGATAACGCTGTACGACCTGAGCCAGCCGCTGGGAGTCCTGGATGCCCGCGCTGCCGCGATAGGGCGAGTGCGCCTCCATCTCCAGGATGTAACCCATGTGACCAGTGACGCTGGCTGCGATGCTGTCGAGCTGCTGGCGAGCATCGTCGGTCAAGACGGGCTGGCCGTGACGGAATTCAATAGT